>JASJBV010000073.1 GCA_030066335.1 Gammaproteobacteria bacterium | reverse complement strand
AGTCCTGGGTTACAGGTTCATCTCCACCGCAACGCTTTTGCCGCGCGCGGCCGATTCGACGAAATCGGGCATCTGGTCGAAATTGAGGTACTTGTAGATATCATCGGCCATACTGTCGATGTTATTGGCATACTGCATGTATTCCTCGACCGTCGGTAGCCTGCCCATGACCGCGGCCACCGCGGCCAGCTCGGCCGAGGACAGGTAGACATCCGCACCCTGGCCGAGACGATTGGGAAAATTCCGCGTCGAGGTCGACACCGCGGTGGAATTGGCCGCGATCCGGGCTTGGTTACCCATGCACAACGAGCAGCCGGGCATCTCAGTACGCGCCCCGGCCGAGGCATAGATATTGTAGATACCCTCTTCCATCAGCTGGTGTTCATCCATCTTGGTTGGCGGCGCAATCCACAACCGGGTGGGGATCACGCTGCCCGCGGCCTCCAGCAGTTTGCCGGCGGCGCGAAAATGGCCGATGTTGGTCATGCAGGAGCCGATGAAAACCTCGTCGATCTGGGCACCGGCGACTTCCGACAACGGCTTGATATCGTCCGGATCATTGGGCACGGCTAACAGCGGTTCGGTGATTTCCGACATGTTGATTTCGATCACCTCGGCATATTCGGCATCGGGATCGGCCCGCAGCAGTTGCGGATTAGCCAGCCAATCCTCCATTGCCTGCGCACGGCGTTCCAGGGTACGCGCATCGCCATAACCATTGTCGATCATCCAGCGTAGCATGACCACGTTGGAACGCAGGTATTCGGCCACCGATTCCTCGGACAAGTCGATGGTACAGCCACCGGCAGAACGTTCGGCCGATGCATCGGACAGTTCGAAGGCCTGTTCCACAGTCAGGTTGGGTAGGCCCTGGATTTCCAGGATGCGGCCGTTATAGACATTCTGCTTGCCCTTTTTCTCTATCGTCAACAGGCCACGCTTAAGTGCGGCGTAGGGAATCGCGTTGACCAGGTCACGCAGGGTAATGCCGGGCTGCATTTCACCGGTGAATTTGACCAGTACCGATTCCGGCATATCCAGCGGCATCACGCCGAGGGCGGCGGCAAAGGCGACCAGACCGGAACCGGCCGGAAACGAGATACCGAGCGGAAAGCGGGTATGCGAATCGCCGCCGGTGCCGACCTGGTCCGGTAACAGCATGCGGTTCATCCACGAGTGAATGACACCATCGCCCGGTCGCAGCGATACCCCGCCGCGGGTCTGGATGAAATCGGGCAGGGTGTGCTGGGTATTGATGTCTACCGGCTTGGGGTAGGCGGCGGTGTGGCAGAATGACTGCATCACCAGGTCGGTACTGAACCCGAGGCAGGCCAGTTCCTTGAGTTCGTCACGGGTCATCGGCCCGGTAGTGTCCTGCGAACCGACGGTACTCATGATCGGTTCACAATAGGTGCCGGGACGGATGCCGGCTACCCCGCAGGCCTTGCCGACCATCTTCTGCGCCAGGGTAAAGCCCTTGCCGCTGTCTTCTGGATCCTGCGGACGGCGGAACACGTCACTGTGGCCGAGGCCGAGGGCCTCACGGGCACGCGCGGTCAGCGAACGGCCAATGATCAACGGGATCCGGCCGCCGGCCTTTACCTCGTCGAGCAGCACATCGGTTTTCAGGCTGAATTCCGAGATCACCTCGCCGGCCTCGTTTTCGATTTGACCGGCATAGGGTTTAACGACGATCACGTCGCCGGTATGCATAGCGTCGACCGGGCATTCCAGCGGCAGTGCACCCGAGTCCTCGACGGTATTGAAGAAAATCGGAGCGATTTTGCCGCCGAGCACGACCCCACCGGCGCGTTTGTTGGGTACGTAGGGGATATCCTCACCCATGTGCCAGAGGACCGAATTGGTGGCCGATTTGCGCGAGGAACCGGTACCGACCACATCGCCGACATAGACCAGCGGCAGACCCTGCTGTTTCAGTTCTTCCAGGGTCTTGATCGGCCCCGTGTTGCCGGGATCGTCGGGGGTGATGCCGTCACGGGCGTTTTTCAGCATCGCCAGTGCATGCAGTGGTATGTCCGGGCGTGACCAGGCGTCCTGCGCCGGTGACAGGTCATCGGTGTTGGTCTCACCGGTCACCTTGAATACGGTTAGCTTGATCGCATCCGGTACATCCGGTTTGCGGATAAACCAATCGGCGTCGGCCCAGGACTGGAGGACCGCCTGCGCATGTGTATTACCGGCATCGGCCTTGTCCTTGACGTCATGGAAGGCGTCGAACATCAACAGGGTGTACTTGAGCTGGTCCGCAGCCAGCCCAGCCAGCTCGGCATCATCCAGCAGGTCGATCAGGGGCTGGATGTTATAGCCTCCCATCATGGTCCCAAGCAGTTTAATCGCATGCGCTGAATCGATTGCCGGTGACGAGGCCTCACCCCTGGCGATAGCGGCGAGGAAACCGGCCTTGACATAAGCCGCCTCATCAACACCGGGCGGAACCCGGTCGGTCAGCAGCTCTAACAGGTTGTCCTGTTCACCGGCTGGAGGATTCTTTAACAGTTCTACCAGTTCGGCAACCTGCTCGGCATTCAAAGGCAGGGGCGGGATACCCTGTTCGGCGCGTTCGGCAACGTGTTGGCGGTAGGCTTGGAGCATTGAGACACCTCGGCAAATCAATAGTGATTCAGTAAGTTGTATTATCCCCGAAATGGTGAGCGGTTTATAAACACCAAATCGAGGTTTATTGGCGAAACGGTTATTGCACTGCAATATATCGAAACGCCAGGTCGAATCCAATCAACCACAAAGCGGCAGGAAACGTGGTTACAGTGTAATCGAAGTCAGTAGCGGGCAGGCGATAACTGGATTAATGAAATGTATTAATCCAGCAAATGCCTAGCCGGCCATTTCGATCAATTGCTGTGGATCCTCGTCCAGCGCGCTGGATAACAGCTCGAGGAAACCGCGCGCCTGCGGGGTGAGGAATTTACCCTTGCGAATCACCGCGCCATAAACCTGGTTCGGGAAATAATCGGCAAACGAGATCGCAGCCAGTTTCTCTTCCCCGGTCAGGCACAGCTCGCTGACGATGGAAATACCCATGCCCTCTTCGACGTATTTCTTGATGACTTCCCAGCCGCCGACTTCCATCGATACCTGGTAGGGCACTTGATGCTCACTGAATATCTTGTCTACCTTGCGCCAGGTGGAGAGTTCGCGTGGGGGCAAGATCAGGCCATAGGGTGAGATATCCTGCAGGGTGATCTGTTGTTTTTGCGCCAACGGGTGGTCGAGTGGCGTGATCAACATGGGCTTGTATTCGAACAGCGGTTCGAACACCATGTCCTCGCTGTTGTCGGCCATGGTGCCCACGGCAAAGTCGACACAGTCGGTCTTCAGCAATTCGCGACCTTCCTTACCGGTATTATTCGACAATTTGACATGGACCCCGGGATATTCCTGCTTGAATTTATGGATGAATTTCGGCAGCAGGTACATGCAGGCGGTCTGGCCGGCGGTGATATGCAGTTCACCGGATTCCAGCTTGCCGGCCAGGCTGTTGAAGTTCTGCGCAAGGTTATCGATGCCGTTGATCAGGGGTTTCGCCAGTTCGTAGAGGATCTGGCCATCCGGGGTCAGGTTGATCACCGGGCCGCGCCGTTCAAAAACCTGCACACAGAGTTCTCGTTCCAGCGCACGGATTTGCAATGACACGGTGGGTTGGGACAGGAACAGCTCTTCACCTGCCTTGGAAATGCTTTTGGTCTCTACCGCCTTGCAGAAGGCTCGCAGTTGTTTCAGTCGATTCTGCTTGTAACATGGAGGTGAAATACTCATGATCGGATTACCTCTCGTTGGTGATTTTTGCTTCATTTATCGTCGTTTTCGAGCAGTATAACCCACTGCGCCTGCGAAATCCTGTTTGCCGGCCGGGGTGGATAACCCTGCCAGAGCAGGGTTATCGGGAATAAAAAGGCGCCTCGAGTCGAGACGCAACGGACATTGAGGAGTTAATGTCACTCACCGAGTGAGTTCGTCATGAACTCACAACCACTGAAATCAGGCCGACATGTACATGCCGCCATTGACCGGAATATTGGCCCCGGTGGTATAGGCATTACGCTCATCCGCCAGCCAGGCAACGGTAAATGCGATCTCTTCGGGACTGCCCATGCGGCCCACCGGTACCGAGTTGACGATCATGTCCAATACTTCGGTTGGCATCGCACTGGTCATCGCGGTTTCGATATAACCGGGTGACACGGTATTGACCGTCACCCCCTTGGCTGCGGCTTCCTGCGCCAATGCCATGGTAAAACCATGCAGTCCAGCCTTGGCCGCGGAGTAATTGGCCTGGCCAAACTGGCCTTTCTGACCGTTTACCGAAGAGATATTGATAATGCGCCCAAATCCGCGCTCGGTCATGCCAGTGATCACCTGTTGGGTGATGTTGAATGCCGAGTTCAGGTTGGTGTTGATAACCGCGTGCCACTGCTCGGGGGACATGCGTTTCAGGGTCTTGTCGCGGGTAATACCGGCACAGTTGACCAGGATATCGATCGGGCCGAGGTCGGCCTCGATCGATTTCACCATGGCGGCACAACTGTCGAAATCGGTGACATCGGCTGCAGCGATATGCATATCCTGGTAATCCGCCTGCTGTTCAGCCAACCATTTCTGCGCGTCTTGCAGCTCGGGCGGAAAATAGTTGGCGACGACGCGATAACCAGCCGCCGCCAATTCACGGCAAATTGCTGTGCCAATGCCACCGGTGCCACCGGTAACCAATGCAATGCGTTGAGTCATATAGTTACCCCTAGTTTCTTCCTGCGCTGCTCAGGCCGCAGCTTTCTTGGCGGTCTTCTTGGCGACTTCAACGCCAGTTTCGAAAGCCTTGTTGGCGTACTCAGCGTTCAGCTTCACCGCATCGTCGATAACCGATTTGATTTCTTCGCGGGTCTTGGTGGCGTTAGCTGCAGACTCCTTGACATAACCGCTCATGGTGTCGGCAACGGTCTGTACCAGCTTGCCGGAGGCTTCCATCGCATCGGCCGGGGTCTTGGCGGCAGAAATTTCCTTGCTGCTTTGCAGACCGGCTTCCATCAGGGTGTTGGTCAGTTCAACCTGCTTGTTGATGAACCACTCAGCGGTGGTCACGTTCAGGTCGCCCAGCGCGCGCAGGCTTTCCAGGGCTTTAGTGTTGTATTCAGTCAGTAAATCCAGGGTTTGATTTGCCATCTTCGTATCTCCAGTAGTTGAGTAAAAAATAATTTGTGCGCTGCACAATTGTTGCATTGCACAAATAATAGGGCTGGACGCCAGATTGTCAAGCGCTGAAACGAAAATAATTGCTTATAAATAAATTGAAATTGATTATATTCAATATAATCAGTGACTTATAAAAAGTCGGTGGCCGTTTATTTTTGTTCTGGGTCGTCCTTGGTGAAGAACTGACGCTGCATTTCCTGCAGGTTATCGAGGTTTTGTTGGGTTAATTTCATCCAGAAATCCACCGGCGAATCCTTGAACGCCTGATCCATCTGTTGCATCAGGGCGGCCTGTTGGTCGGTGAACATCTGCATGCTCGCCTGCAGGAAACTGGAAAAATTCTCCTGGCTGGTCGCGCCGTAGTTGCGAATGAACTGGGATAACACATCGCTGCTGAACAGGGGCTCACCATGGCTTTCCTGTTCCATGATGATCTGTAACAGGATACTGCGGGTCAGGTCTTCACCGGTCTTCTGATCGATGACCTTGAAGGCAACCCCATCGATGACCATCTGCTTGGCATCATCGAGGGTGATATAACGGCTATCCTGGGTATCATACAACCGCCGATTAGGATACTTCTTAATCAGGCGGATTTCTTCGTTGTCGTCTGTCACTTGTTACTACTACTCAGTGGTCATGTTGTGCGGCGCATCATAGCGTATTACGTGTGGATTAGAAACCACCCGCTTAATCCACCAGTTCCAACGCCATCGCGACACCCTGGCCGCCACCGATACACAGGGTGGCCAGTCCTTTGCGCGCGGACTCACGTTGCATGCCGTGGAGCAAGGTTACCAGGATCCGGGCACCGGAGGCACCGATAGGATGGCCGATGGATATCGCGCCACCGCTGATATTGACCTTGTCGCTATCCCAGCCCAGCGATTTGGTGACCGATAGCGCCTGCGCGGCGAATGCCTCATTGGATTCGATCAGGTCCAGATCGTCGATGTTCCAACCGGCTTTTTGCAGACATTTCTGGGTGGCCGGGATCGGGCCGGTGCCCATGATCTTGGGATCGACCCCGGCACTGGAAAATGACACGATACGCGCCAGCGGTTTGAGGCCGAGTTCCTGCGCCTTGGCTTCGGTCATGACCAACACCGCGGCGGCTCCATCGTTGATACCGGAGGCGTTACCCGCGGTGACGCTGCCATCCTTTTTGAATGCCGGACGCAATCCGGCCAGCTTCTCCGCGGTGGTCCCGGCGCGCGGAAATTCGTCCTGGGCGAACACCACGGGGTCTCCCCTGCGCTGGGGCACTTCGACCGGGGTAATCTCGGTGCTGAATACATCGTTATTTTGCGCGGCCTCGGTTTTTTGCTGGGAAGCAGCGGCAAAGTTGTCCTGTTCTTCACGCGAGATATCGAATTGCTCGGCGATATTCTCGGCAGTGATACCCATGTGAATATCATTCATCGCACACCACAGGCCATCGACGATCATGCTGTCCTGCATTTCCCAGTTGCCCATCATCTTGCCGCTGCGTGATTTGGGCAACACATGAGAGGACAGGCTCATATTCTCCTGGCCGCCGGCGATGACCACGTCCGCATCACCGCAGGCAATCGCCTGGAATGCCAGGTGGACCGCTTTCAGGCCGCTGCCACAGACCTTGTTGATAGTCATGGCCGGCGTCGTTTCCGGCAGGCCGGCAGCCAGCGAGGCCTGGCGCGCCGGGTTCTGGCCGACCCCGGCGGTCAATACCTGGCCCATGATCACTTCATCGACCAGGTTGGCATCGATGCCGGATTTTGCCAACAGCGACTTGATGATGATCGAACCCAGGTCGCTGGCGGGTACCGTGGACAGGGATCCACCAAAGGTACCGATGGCGGTTCTGGTGGCGTGAGTGATAACGATGGAATCGGACATGGGTGGCACCTCGCAGGATTGATAATCTGTATTGAAATAATGCGGGATATTAGACACGGACTTTTATTGCGGTGCAACATCCGTGGTGCTAGGGTTGTATGAGTTTAATCAATCTCAAGCATTTAAAATGTCCGACCAAGATCAACAGAACCCGGATTATCTCGGCCAGTTGTTCGAACTGCAGCAGCAGTATCTGAACAATCTGGGCCAGTTGCTGGGTCAGCCGCAGAGCACCAGAGCCGCCCCGAACCCCTTCGACAATTGGTGGGAGCAGATGGCGAAACCCCAGGGCGGGGAATTCAACGATTTATTCAAACAACTGTCCAGGCTGGGCATGGCCGGTATGCAAAACCCCTTTGCCCAGATGCAGCAGCAGGCGGCAGAAACTCAGGACCTGATGGCCTGGTTCAACCAGATGAACCAGCAGTTCAACCAGTGGCTCAAGCTCGCTGGCCAGGGCAACCCGGTGATCGAGATGATGAACCAGCAATTTCGTCAGCAAATGCAGGCGCCATTTGCCCCGGGCATGTTTCCATGGCTGCAACAACCTAGCCCGCAACCAGCTTTCAGCAACATCAATGCGGAATTCATGCAGCTATTGCAGAACCTGTTCAGCGATGAAGAGAAACACAATGGTGAACAGCTGTTAACCAACCTGCAACAGTATCAGCAGACCCTGATGGAAATGAACTATTTGCTGGCCCAGGTCGGTATCGACAGCCTGACCGAGCTGCAGCAGAAACTGGCCGACAACGAGCAAGCCAGCCTGCAGCAGATGTACCAGTGGTGGATGGAGATCAGTCAACAGGTGTTCCAGCAACATCAGATCAGCGCACGCTACCGGGAGCTGCAGAACAATCTGCAGTCCCTGCAGCAGGACCTGACCCGTGATTTTGAAAATTATCGCCTGGGCCTGATCCGTAACCTCGGCCTGGTCAGCCGCGAGGAATACGACGGCCTGCAATCGCAGGTGCAAGAACTGGCCAAGGAGATCAACCGGCTGAAGGCAGAAAAGTCCAGCCCGGGGCAAACCCAGGGTGGTGCAGCCAGCGCCGAGGACGATTTTACCCAGCTCAATGGCATCGGGGCCAAATTCAACCAGAAACTGCATGAACAGGGCATTCACAACCTGCAGCAACTGGCATCCTTGTCCGACGAGATGTTGAAACATCTCGATCAGAACTTACAGAGCAAGGGCAAGATCATCCAGGATCAATGGCGGGAACAGGCCGAGCAGATTCTTAACAAGATGTCCGGTAAGAGGTAAATCATGTTAGCAGAACAACTGGATAAAGCTTACGTGGAGCTGGCGCATATAAAGGTAGCAGAGCCCTTATATGCATTCATCAATAAGCAGGTGTTGCCGGGCTTGACGATCGAGGCAGATGCTTACTGGCAGATGTTCGACTCGATCATCAGCAATCATCATGCCCAGAACATGGCCTTGCTGGAACAGCGTGACCAGATTCAACAGCAAATCGATGACTGGCATCACCAGCATGCATATGATCAGGACGATCTGCAGGCCTACAAGCAATTCCTGCGTGATATCGATTACCTGTTGGATGAGGGTCCCGATTTTCAGGTAGACGTCAACCATGTCGATCGCGAGATCGCGACCGTTGCCGGTCCGCAGTTAGTGGTGCCGATCAACAATGCACGCTACGCGATCAATGCCGCCAACGCGCGTTGGGGGAGTCTCTACGATGCGCTGTATGGCACCGACATGATTGCCGATGCGGGGGATACCGCGCGAACCGCTGGCTACAATGAGCAGCGCGGCGAGCAGGTGTTCGAGTTCTGCACCCAGTGGCTGGACCAGGTATTACCGCTGCACAACGGTTCGCATGCGGATATCGTCGACTACAACCACGAAATGGTGCTGGGGGTCGATCGTCCGGTATTCAAACTGGCCAATGGTCAGCAACTGAAGCTTATCGATCCTGAGCAATTCCGCGGTTATCGGAAAGGCGATGACCTGGTGTTATTGTTCAGTCATCACGATCTGCATTTTGAATTGCAGATCGATCACAGGCATCCGATTGGTCAACATCATCCGGCCGGGGTCAAGGACATCATCCTCGAGGCCGCGGTCACCACGATCCAGGATTGTGAGGATTCAGTGACCGCGGTGGATGTCGAGGACAAGCTTTTGGTCTATCGCAACTGGCTCGAATTGATCAAGGGTAGCCTCAGTGTCGACATGAGCAAGGGCGAGAAAAGCTTTACCCGCCGTCTCAACCCCAACCGTGAATACTATGATCCGGCTGGCAAGTCGTTCGAGTTGTCCGGACGCAGCCTGATGCTGGTGCGCAATACCGGTCTGCACATGCAATCAGAACTGGTATTGATGGCCGATGACAGCCTGGCCCCGGAGGGCCTGGTCGATGCGTTGGTGACGATTCTGATCTCGATGCATGATCTGGGCAGAAAACATACCTACAGCAACAGTCATGCAGGCAGTATCTATATCGTTAAACCGAAGATGCACGGCCCGCAGGAAGTAGCCTTCAGTTGCCAGGTGTTCGCCGACATCGAACAGGCTTACGGTCTGCCGCCGAACACGGTCAAGATCGGGATCATGGATGAGGAACGGCGGACCACGGTCAATCTGAAGGAATGTATACGCCAGGCGCGGGAACGGGTGATCTTTATCAATACCGGTTTTCTCGATCGTACCGGTGATGAAATCCACACCAGCATGGAAGCGGGCGCAATGCTGCCCAAGGCCGAGATCAAGCGCGCACGCTGGATTGATGCCTATGAAAACTGGAATGTGGATATTGGGCTGGCTTGCGGCCTTGCAGGCCAGGGCCAGATTGGCAAGGGGATGTGGGCAGTGCCGGACCAGATGCGCCAGATGTATGACAGCAAGCAGGCGCACCCGCAGGCGGGAGCCAACTGTGCCTGGGTGCCGTCACCGACCGCGGCCACCATCCATGCCCTGCATTACCACCAGGTCGATGTCAAACAGGTCCAACAGCAGTTGGCGCAGCGACCGCGGGCCAGCATCGACGACATTCTGAGCATCCCGTTGTTGCCGCAGGATCGTAAGCTCGATGCGCAGGAAATCCAGCAGGAACTGGACAACAATGCGCAGGGGATCCTCGGCTATGTAGTGAAATGGATCGATATGGGCATCGGCTGCTCGAAGGTGCCGGATATCCACGATACCGGCCTGATGGAAGACCGGGCCACCCTGCGTATTTCCAGCCAGCACATGGCGAACTGGCTGCGCCAGGGATTGTGTGATCAACAACAGGTCATCGACACCTTCCAGCGCATGGCGCAGATTGTCGACAAGCAGAATGCAGCAACCCCGGGTTATCGCAAGATGGCGCCTGAGTTTGATGGCATTGCGTTCCAGGCGGCGGTGGACCTGGTACTCGAGGGTACGCTGTCAGCCAATGGTTATACCGAACAGCTGTTGCACCAGCGCAGACGTCGGTTGAAACAGGCCTAACCCCTAATCTGCAGTAAGCCTGGGTTGTGGCAGTGGCTGCCAGCCCGGCTGGTGATAGCTGCTGACCGCGCGGATAAACAGGTCAGCACCGATGGACGCCGCCTGCCGCTCGATAGCCTGGCGGGTCACCGGTGGGCGCAGTTGAAAGCCCTGCTGCAAAATGATATCCCCGGCATCGATTTGTGCGCTCAGTAGATGCAGGCTGACGCCGAACCGGCTCTCGCCTGCGCCCAGTTGATCGCTGATCGGGTCTCTTCCGCGGTAGCGCGGTAACAGGGAAGGATGCAGGTTGAGCGCGGCATACCTGGCCGCCTGGATCTCCGCCCGGGTCAATTTTCGTGGCCAACAGGCAACCAGCAGGAAATCCATCGCCAGTACCGATAACAATTCCTTGAGGCCGCTATTCACCTGCTGGTGACAAGCCAGTTGCTGGCGGTTACAGAGCTCGGCGAGGTGCGGCCGGCCAGGATTGACGTCGATATCGATATCGGCAAAGCGCATTGACTCAGGGTTGGCCGTGGTAGCAGCCATGATCATCGCGCGGGGACGAAACTGCCGCTCAAGCAGGGCCTCGGTTACCTGGTAGCTATAATGATTATCCATGCCGAGCAGGACGAAGTCGGGGCTGGATTTGCGCTCCGCTGACTTCGGTTCAGACATGCCTAATGGCCGTGTGGCAGTGACAGCGCATCGTGATCCTCGCCAAAATAACACCCATAATATAACAACCGGCTATTCCCGCGCATAACGTCAGTGCATAAACTAGGTAAGGATGGATAGAGATACGACCAGCGAGATGAACTCCCGCCCGCAGGCAGTCCAGGGCCTGGTGTTTGGCTTTCTGGCCTATGGTATGTGGGGGGTTTTCCCGCTGTTTTTCCATCAGTTACGCGAAATCCCCTCTACCGAGGTACTGATGCACCGCGTGGTCTGGTCATTTGTCTTCGTGTTGAGTATTTTGCTGCTGCTGGGCTGGTCGAGGCGATTGCGGCAGGCAATCTTCAACCCGGGCCTCAGAAGGGGGTTGGTGGTCTCGTCGTTGCTGGTCAGTTTCAACTGGCTGGTGTTCATCTGGGCGGTATCCAATGGACGAGTACTGGAATCCAGCCTGGGTTATTTCCTGACCCCGTTGGTCAGTGTTTTTCTCGCCTACGTGTTCCTCAACGAGGCGATCAACCGCTGGCAGTGGGGGGCGATCCTGCTCGCGGTATGCGGGGTGTTGTGGATGTTGACGCGCCTGGGTTATCTGCCCTGGGTGTCACTGGCACTGGCGATCAGCTTTGGTTTATACGGATTGATGCGCAAGCAACTGAAGGTCGACAGCATCACCGGCCTAACCCTGGAGACCGCGATCTTGCTGCCACTGGCATTATTGTTCTGGGCCTATCTCGGTGCGCAGGGACAGAGTCATTTCTTCTTCAACGGCTGGCGCGACAGCCTGTTGCTGATGGCCAGCGGCATGGTCACCGCGCTGCCGCTGTTATTGTTTGCGGCGGCGACGAAAAGACTCAGCCTGACCGTGGTCGGGTTCATGATGTACATCAATCCGAGTCTGCAGTTCCTGTTGGCCTTGTTCGTATTGAACGAGGCGTTCAATCTTGACCAGTTGATCGGATTTTGTTTCATCTGGCTGGCGCTGGTGATCTTTACCCTGGGCTCAATCAGCGCGCATGGGGAGCAGCCACCGTAACCATGATGCCTAGCGCTCGACATCGGTATAACGCCGCCAGTGTTGCATCGACGGATACTGTTTGTAACCCTGGTTGAGGATATAACTGAGGGTACTACGCATGCGATAGAGCTTGACCACCGAATCGATGCGCAGGATTTCTTCGCCATATTCATCAAAAAAAACCGTGGTAGGCAGATAATGGATATCCAGATGATCTGCCCAGTCACGGGCGTTGGTTCTTTCTCCTAACGGGGTGATCAACGGGGTATCGGACCAGGCGTCGAGTTGCCTGAGCTCGAAACCTTGCAGCCAGAACTTGTTGCGCTCGTTATTCAGCGGTTCCGAATGCAGTTGATCACAGGCATGGCATTGCTGTTGCTCGAAGATTACCGCCAGCGGCTTGCTACCCGGCGCAGCGCGGCGGTCCAGCACCACCGGACCGGGCAGGAACTG
>JASJBV010000072.1 GCA_030066335.1 Gammaproteobacteria bacterium | reverse complement strand
GGGTCTTCAGGATCGTCGGGTGACGCTCGGCGCTGGACTGGTCGAAACTGGGGATGGCACAGCGTGAACAGGGCTTGGCCAGCTCGATATCGATACCACCTACCGAGATATTCGTCCAGTCGTCCTCGGCATGGGCAGGGCAGCCCTCGATGACTATATTGGCGCGGAAGCGGTTGATATCGACCGCTTGTTCCAACTTGCTGTTGAGCAGGTCGATACTGGCCCGACTCAACACCAGCAGCGGAAAACCATCGGCGAAGCCGACGATTTGCCGGGACCTGGCATAGTCCGGATCGACCCGTCTTTGCTCGGATTCAGGTAAAAATACCAGTTCGCACTCGAGGCCCAGGTAGTCGCTGAACCAGCGACTGGCCGCTGGCGATACGACCGCAGCGTTACACTGGTCATTCCATATCTGCACCTGACGCCGCGGGCCGTCAGCGGCCACCAGCGGCAATTCCAGTTGTTGCTGGTTATCGCTACCGACGATCAGGGCCTCATCATTCAGCCAGGTGCTGATCCTCGCCAGCTGCGGATACTGGCGCTGGGTCAGGAACTGGCCCTGGCTGTCCACCAGCATCCAGTGACGGTCATAACGGAACCCGGTAGCCGTCAACTCGGCCTGGTCGAGGTTAATGCCCTGACAGGACTTGATCGGATAGATATGTAATGAATGAATATGAACCGACATGGAGTCACGCTGAAAACCTGTTCATCAGGTAAGGCAGATTTTAATCTAAGCAGGCGTTGGATCGATAGCAAAAAATTGGCAGCTGGTATGCAACACGGCCGCCGCCAGATCCTCGGCGCTACGGTCCATGTGGCGGGCAACTTGCTGCAGGATATGCGGCAGGTAGGCGGGCAGGTTCAGGTTGCCGGAGACCTTGTGCGGCAGGTCACGCGGCAGCAGGTAAGGCGCATCGGTTTCCAGCATCAGGCGGTGGTCGGGTATGTCCCTGACCAGTTGTTGCAGCTCCAGGCCGCGTCTTTCATCGCAGATCCAGCCGGTGATCCCGATATGACAGTCCAGGTCGAGCAGGGCGTACAGGGCTTTCTTGTCATCGGTAAAGCAGTGCGCTACCGCATTGGGCAGGCGATCACGGTATTCCCGGAGCAGGCTGTGAAAGCTATCGAAGGCCTCACGTTGATGCAGGAACACCGGTTTCTGCAGGGCTGCGGCCAGTTCCAGCTGTTGCTGAAATACATCGATCTGCTGCTGTTTTGGGGAAAACATTCGATTGAAGTCAAGACCGGTCTCGCCAATGGCCCTGACGCAGTCATGCTCCAACATGGCTTGCATGGCCGGCAGCGAGTCGTTATCCCAGTCCTTGGCATCATGCGGGTGGATCCCACAGGTCGAATACAAGTGTTGCGGGAATTCTTCGCATAGCTCGATGGCGAGCCTGCTGTGTTCGATCGAGGTACCGGTCACGACCATCTGCCTGACCCCGACCCCGGCAGCCTGTTCGATGACCTGGGCCGCATCAAAACGCAGGCGCTTGTTGGTCAGGTTGACGCCAATATCGATTAACTGCACAGGCTGCGACCGGGACAGTCAGGTACGGATCCCGATACCACGATTCAGCAGATGCATGCTGATCGTAAACAGGATGACGATAAAGGCGATGATCACGGAAAATGCCAGGCCCAGGTTGATATCGGTGATGCCGAGAAAACCGAAGCGAAAGCTGTTGATCATGTACAGGATCGGGTTGCCGAGCGAGGCGTTCTGCCAGAAATCCGGTAGCAGCTGGATCGAATAGAAAATCCCGCCCAGGTAGGTCAACGGGGTCAGCACAAACGTCGGGATGATCGATATGTCATCAAAACTGGTGGCGTAGACGCCGTTGATCAGGCCGGCCAGCGAAAACAGCAGGGCGGTCAGGATGGCCACGCTGAAGATCACCCACAGGTTATGGATCTGGATATTGGTGAACACTAACGAAATGACCGTCACCGCCAGCCCCACCGCCAGGCCGCGCGCGATACCACCGGTGAGAAAGCCCAACAGGATCACCACGTTGGGAATCGGTGATACCAGCATTTCCTCGATATGCCGGGAAAACTTGGCACCGTAAAAAGACGACACCACGTTGGCATAGGAATTGGTGATGATCGACATCATGATCAGGCCGGGCATGATGAAGTCGATATAGCTCATGCCATCCATCTCGCCGATACGCGGGCCAATCAGGTTACCGAAGATGATAAAATAAAGTGCCACAGTCACAACCGGGGGGATAATCGTCTGCACCCAGATGCGGCTGAAGCGCAGGACCTCCTTGCGGGTAATCGTGGTATAGGCAATCCAGTACTTATGTAAACGGTTCTTCATGCCTGTTCCTGTGGTTGCTGGGGTATCTTGTCGTTGATCAGGGAGACGAATAATTCTTCCAGGCGGTTGACCTTGTTGCGCATACTGTCGATTTTCAAGCCCTGGTTGTCCAGTTGCATGATCAGGTCATTCAGCGACTGCTCCTTGGGTATATCGACCTCCAGGGTATGCTCATCGACCAGGTTCAATGCAAACGGACCTTTGACCTGCGGCAGTTGTTTGAGGTTATTGTTCACGTAGAGGACAAAGGTCTCACTGTTCAGGGTCTTGAGCAGGGCTTTCATACTGGTGTGCTGGATAATCTCGCCATGATCGATGATTGCCAGGTTGCGGCACATCTGTTCGGCTTCTTCCAGGTAATGGGTGGTCAGAATGATGGTGGTACCCTGGCGATTGATCTCGCGCATGAAATCCCACATCGAGCGACGGAGCTCGATATCCACCCCGGCCGTGGGTTCATCCAGAATCAGCAGGTCGGGTTGGTGGATCAATGCGCGCGCAATCATCAACCGTCGCTTCATCCCGCCGGAGAGATCCCGTGCCTGCAGCTCACGCTTGTCCCACAATCCCAGTTCCCGCAGCAGGTATTCGGTACGTTTCTTCACATCTGAGCTGGATACCCCGTAGTAACCACCCTGGTTGGCGATAATTTCCTGCACCGGTTCAAAGATGTTGAAGTTGAATTCCTGCGGCATCATGCCCAGCCTGGACTTGGCCCGGATCAGGTCGGTATCGAGGTCATGATCGAAGATCTTGACCGAACCCGAGGATTTATTGATCAACGAGGAGATGATACCGATACAGGTTGATTTACCGGCGCCGTTGGGTCCGAGCAGGGCAAAAAAATCACCCTTGTTGACGCGCAGATCGATTCCCTTTAAAGCCTCAAATCCATTGCTGTAGGTTTTCCGGAGTTGACTGATTTCTAACGCGTACATATGGCTAGCAGGGTAAATCGCAAAGTATACCCCGATATGGGATTGGCGGCGTATTTTTCAACGCATACTGCAATATGCTCCGGGCGCATTGGTTGCTGCGCTCCGCCATGCAGACAAGCAGCCGCTGTGCTATATATCCATTAATCCGGGCTCAGTAATCGATCACAAAACAATGGAACATTTTCTTAATTCTCTGATGGTGCTGTTAATTGAACCATCGTCGTCACAGCGTAAAATCATTCTGCAGCAATTCGAGGAACTGGGCATCGACCAGGTGGTCAGCGTGAATACCGGCCATGAAGCGCTGGAGATTATCGACCATGAGCAACCGGACCTGGTCATCAGCGCGATGTTTCTGGATGATATGACCGGGCGCGACCTGGTCCTCGAGATGCGCGCGAATCCGGTCTGCGTTGATATCCCTTTTATGCTGATTTCAACCGAGACCTCCTTTGCCGAACTTAACCCGATCAAGCAGGCGGGTGCCTCGGCGATCCTGCCTAAGCCATTTAGCGCCAGGGATCTCAGACGCGCAATTACGATGATCATGGATTGGGACAATCCGGATCGGTTACAACTCGAGGACAAGGATCCGGAAAGCCTGCAGATTCTGCTGGTTGATGATAGCCAGATGGCACGACGCTTGATTGCGCGCACCCTACATAAAATGGGCATTGAAAACATCACCGAGGCCGAGGATGGTCGGGCCGCGATTCCGCTAATCCAGAATCACGCTTTTGACCTGGTAATCACGGATTATAATATGCCGCACATGGATGGCCATGAGCTGTTGATGTTTATCCGTAAAATGAGCAGCCAGGCACAACTGCCGGTGATGATGGTGACCACCGAGGGTGATCAGAGCAAGTTATCCGCGGTGCAACAGGAAGGTGTGTCGGCGATCATGGACAAGCCTTTCGACAGCGTCTCGGTCAAGCAGATTATTGAATCCACCCTGTCCACGCATGCCTGATTGATTCAGCGCATCGACTCGAAGTGCTGCGGTTGGTAGTAGGGGCTCCACGGACTATCGAACAAGATGTCGTAGGGCAGTGGTGCCTGTTCCTTTTGAGAATAGTTATTGGTTGTTGCTGGTAATGGAGTGACCGCGCTGGTCGGTGCGGGTTGATAACTTTGCGGCGCAATTGCCACCACTTCCGCCGGTGCTGCCGGCTCTTGCTTGACCGGTGCCCCGATAGGTGGCGTAATCACTTCGGCTGTCGCGGAAACCCTGGTCTCCTTCTGATAGGTCTGGCGGATGATATCATCCTGTTCCTGGTAATAACTGGGTAGTTTATAACCCCGGTCAATTTGTATGAAAATTATCAGCATGGCACCGGCTACTATGATAAACAGAGAAAGCATGATTGAGGTGCTGAGTGCGGACGGGGAGCGCATTAAATTAACATATTAGAGTATTGTAATTTGTGGCGGTAGTGTATTTTAATTGCCCTGATTAAACAAGACTAATCTGGATTAAACAAGATTAATTATGAAACACCACGAAATTAAGTTATTTGTCATGCCCGGGTGCCAGGTTTGCCCGCAAATGGAACATCTTTTTGAACGGATGCATCAACAAGGTGCAATATCCCAGTTCGAGGTGTTCGATGTGCAGCAAAACCCGGAACTGGCACAGCAACATAACATTCGGTCGGTACCCTATTATTTGATCAATGGTGTTGCCTTCAGCGGGTTAAAAACACGCCGCGAAATTGATCAGTTGTTGGATAAAACGGATGCGGATAAATGGGTCGATATGATTAATGATTCATTAGCCGGTGGCGAGTTGGAGCCGGTGGAACAGGCCGTTCGCAAACAACCTGCAGCGCGCGCTGCCATGATCAAGCTACTCGATGATCCACAGACTGCACTGCTGGTTCGAATCGGCCTGACCGCGGTCATCGAGACCCTGGCAACAGAAGGGCTGCTGAACGAACACGAGCAGGATTTCATCCTCATGACGACGCATGCAGATGAACGTATCGCGGTCGATGCCCTGTATTATCTTTCCCTGATCAACACGCCCGATAGTCTCGCCGCATTGCAGGAGCTTGCCGAAAATGGTCCGCTGGTGTTGCGTGAACATGCGCTGGAATTATTGCAGGACGAAGCGATGGACCAGGTATTGCATTAATCCTGTGCGGTTTAATCCGGGCTGAATAAAATCCCTTCATCTAGGATATAATCCCTGCCTTGTTCAACCAAGGCGACCATGATTAATTCCGGCGATGGAAAATGAATCCATAGTTTTTTCCCTGTTCCTGATATTCTTTGGCGCGGCCATGATCGCGACCCTGGCGTTGACGGTACGTCAGTCCCTGATCATTGCCTACATCGCGGTAGGCTTGCTGATCGGTCCGTCCGGTTTATCCCTGATCCATGATCCAACCCTGATCCAGAATATCTCCAGTGTCGGCATCATCTTCCTATTGTTCCTGCTGGGCCTGGACCTCGATCCCAAGGAGTTGTTTCGGATGGCCGGAGAGACAACCCTGGTTACCGGCATCAGTTCCGTGGTGTTGCTGGGATTGGGCTATTTTTATAGCCGGCAGTGGGGTTTCACTCAAATCGAGGCATTGGTGATAGGCTCGTCCTTGATGTTTTCCAGCACTATCATCGGCTTGAAGCTGATCCCGACCACGGTGCTGCATCACCAGCATACCGGTGAACTTATCATCAGTGTCCTGTTGTTGCAGGATATCATCGCGATCGTGCTGTTATTGGTGCTGGAGGCCTCCGCCCAGGAGACGATAGATCTGATAAGTCTAAGCAGACCACTGCTGGCGCTGCCGCTGCTGGTCATAGTGGCTTACCTGGTCGAGAAATATGTGCTGATCCGCCTGATCCGCTCCTACGATAAAATCCAGGAATATATTTTTCTGTTGGCGATCGGCTGGTGTCTGGGGGTAGCGGAAGCGGCAGAATGGCTGGGCCTGTCCTATGAGATCGGGGCGTTCATTGCCGGGGTCACGATTGCCACCAGCCCGATCGCCCTGTTCATCGTCAATAGCCTGAAACCGCTCCGAGATTTTTTCCTGATTATCTTCTTTGTTGCTCTCGGGGCCAATTTTGACCTGTCTATCCTGCACCAGATCTGGTTACCGGCCCTCGGCCTGGCGTTGATCGCGGTGTTGGTCAAACCGCTGCTGTACCGCGGAATGCTGCGTTTTTCCAGGGAATCGCCCGAACGTTCCACCGAGGTGGCAGTTCGCCTGGGACAGATGAGTGAGTTTTCTTTATTGCTGGCGGTACTGGCAATGGAAATGAAGCTGATTCAACAACAGGTTGGGTTCCTGGTGCAATTTGCCACGCTGCTCAGTTTCGTCATCTCTTCCACCTATGTGGTGATGACCTATCCGACGCCGATCGCGTTGAATGATCGCCTGCGGCGCGATTGAGGGAGCGAGAATCTGCAGAAAGCCTTTACGCGGCTGTCACACTAAGCCACAAGCCGTAACACATGATAACGGCACCGGGCAGATACAGCAGCCACTCAAGGGTTTTATGCTTGTGCCCCGAGGTTTTTTTCACATCACGTATTGTTTGATCCTGCATGATCATATCTCCATTTACCCAGGTCAGTTAGCTGACAGGACCGAGAATTATAAACTCAAGGCTTTTTCGCGCAAGCTGTTGATGTTTAATAATTGGACTTGGGTCACAGAATTATCCAGTTCTTGGCTGGATAACATGTATGAAGAGACGTGTTCAGCACTGCAGATTCGACATCGATAGAACAATACCTGGCTGATTGAATTCTTGCTCGAGTCGTAAATTTCCATACCGGAACTACATTGAGGGCACTTCATCAGCTATCTCCTTCCAATCCTGGTGGCTATTGTTGGTATAGGTAGCTGAAGTATAAGAATTTATCTGCCGGACACAAGATGTTGTGGGTAGGAATGTAAATAATCCACAATATGTAGATTTTACTGTGGATATAATTACCTTATTTCGAGCAAGGTAAAGTCCTGTGAAGACATATGCTTAGCATACAGTGTTGAGATGATTGATTAAAAAGTGTTGCTATCTGACCGCGCGATTGACCCGATAAACGGTGGTCATGGATTCAATCACGCATCGCTTTAAAGCCGATATCGGTCCGAAAGTAGGCACCTGGCCAGTCGATTTGATTCACCAGCGCATAGGCATTGTGTTGGGCCTGCCTGACATCAGGACCCAGCGCCACGACACATAATACGCGTCCGCCATTACTGACCAGCTGCTGTTGCTCGTTGAACGTGGTCCCGGCATGAAATACCTTGCTGGATTTGGTCTCGGCCGGGACATTCTCTATCACTTCGCCCTTGGCATAGCTGTCCGGGTAACCGTCTGCGGCTAACACCACGCCCAGCGACACCTGTTGACTCCACTGTGCCTGCTGCTGATCCAGTTGCTGGTTCAGCGCGGCGAGGCAGTGTTCGACCAGGTCGGAATCCAGCCGCATCATGATTGGCTGGGTCTCCGGATCGCCAAACCGACAGTTGTACTCGAGGACCTTCGGCGTGCCGTCGGCCGCGATCATCAGGCCGGCGTATAGAAAACCGGTATACGGGTAGCCCTCGGCGGCCATGCCGTCGACCGTCGGTCGAATGACCTCATCCATCACGCGCTGAAAAATCTCGTCGCTGACCACCGGTGCCGGGGAGTAGGCACCCATACCTCCGGTATTGGGTCCCTGGTCGCCATTATCCCGTGCCTTGTGGTCCTGGGAAGTGGCCATCGGCAGGATATGGCTGCCGTCGACCATGCAAATGAAACTGGCTTCTTCACCCTGCAGGAATTCCTCGATGACAACCCGGTGGCCGGCATCACCAAATGCATTGCCAGCGAGCATGTCCCTGACCGCGCTGATGGCCTGTTGCTCGGTTGCAGCCAGTATGACCCCTTTTCCCGCGGCGAGGCCGTCGGCCTTGACCACGATCGGTGCGCCCATTTGCTCGATATAGGCAACGGCCGGATCGATCTCGGTAAAGCTCTGGTAGGCCGCGGTCGGAATGTTATGCCGCGCCAGGAAGTCCTTGGTAAAGGTTTTGGAACCTTCCAGCTGGGCAGCCTGTTGACTCGGTCCGAAGATTTTCAGACCGCGTTGTTGAAACCGGTCGACGACCCCGATAACCAGCGGCGCCTCCGGGCCAACGATGGTCAGGTCGATTTGCTCCTGCTCAGCGAACCGGCACAGGCCATCGATATCATCCGCCGTGATCGCCACATTGGTCAGCTTGGCTTCCAGTTCGGTACCGGCATTACCGGGCGCCACAAACACCTGGTCAACCCGTGGGGACTGCGCCGCCTTCCACGCCAATGCATGCTCGCGACCACCGCCGCCAATAACTAAAACCTTCATCTTTTAAAATCCTTAGTCTGAAAAAAATTAACCACGAAGAACACGAAGGACACGAAGATGTTTGAATGAGTTATTCCAGAAAATTCTTCGTGCGCTTCGTGTCCTTCGAGGTTGGTATTTCTATTAATGCCTGAAATGACGCATTTTTGTAAACACCATCGCCAATCCGTGCTCATTAGCCGCATCGATGACTTCCTGGTCCCGCATCGAGCCACCGGGCTGGATGATGGCGCTGACCCCGGCTTCTTGCGCTGCATCGATTCCGTCACGGAACGGAAAGAAGGCATCGGATGCCATTACCGATCCGGCCACTTCGAGGCCGGCATGTTCCGCTTTGATCGCGGCGATCCGTGCACTGTTGATCCGTGACATCTGGCCGGCACCGACCCCGATGGTCATCAGGTCGCGCGCATAAACAATCGCATTCGATTTGACGTATTTGGCCACCTTCCAGGCAAAAATCAGATCGGTCATCTCCTGTTCACTGGGTTTTTTCACGGTCACGATTTCCAGTTGTTGATACAGGGACAGGTCGGCATCCTGCACCAGCAGCCCGCCGTTGACGCGTTTCAGGTCGAGACGGTTACTCTGTTCCTGCCACTGCCCACAGGACAGCAGGCGTACATTCGGTTTGGTCGCGATGACATCTGCCGCCTGGTCGTCTACCGCGGGTGCGATGATGACCTCGACAAACTGGCGATCGATGATGGTTTGTGCGGTATGTTCATCGAGCGGTCGATTGAACGCAATGATACCGCCGAAGGCTGATTCCGGGTCGGTGGCGAAAGCACGGTCATAGGCGGTCAATATTTCAGCGGTGGTCGCAACCCCACAGGGGTTGGCATGCTTGACGATAACGCAACTCGGCTCATCAAACTGTTTGATGCATTCGAGCGCCGCATCGGTATCGGCAATATTGTTGTACGACAGGGCTTTGCCGGATATTTGCACCGCGGTGGCAATACAGGGTTCAGTCAGCCCGGTCTCGGCATAGAAAGCCGCATTCTGATGGGGGTTCTCGCCATAGCGCATACCCTGCATATGATGGTATTGCAGGGTGATGGTGCGTGGAAACTGCTGGTCCTGCTCGGGTTGCACCATGCGTCCGAAATAATTGGCGATCGCGCCGTCGTAACTGGCGGTATGCTCGTAGGCCTTGATCGCCAGCGAGAAGCGGGTCGGCTGGGTCACCGATTGCTGGTTGTCGCTCATCTCCTGCAGGATCTGGGGGTAATCCAGCGGATCTACAACGATGGTCACGCTGGCATGATTTTTCGCCGCGGCACGCACCATGGTCGGACCGCCGATATCGATGTTCTCGATCGCATCCTCCAGACTACAATCCGGGTTGGCCACGGTTTGCTGGAATGGGTACAGGTTGATGACAACCAGGTCGATGGGCTGGATCTGGTGTTGCTGCATGACCTCGTCATCGATGCCGCGTCGCCCGAGGATGCCGCCATGAACCTTGGGGTGGAGGGTTTTCACCCGGCCGTCCATCATTTCGGGGAATCCGGTGTAATCGGCAATTTCGGTGACCGGGATATTGTTCTCCGCGATCAGCCTGGCGGTGCCGCCGGTGGACAGCAGTTCAACCCCTTGCTCATGCAGGGCTTTGGCAAAATCGACGATCCCGCTTTTATCAGAGACGCTGATCAGGGCGCGACGAATGGCATGGGCATTGTCAGTCATATTCCAGTCCTGGGTTAAAAACGCGGTATTATAAAGGCTAAGACATTTGCTCACCACTGTTTGCGGGCAGGCATGCCATGAGGCGAACAACGGTTTGTGATGAAAAGCCTGGATGATAGCAGTGCAGTGGACAGCAGGGGGAGTCATATCCCGCTCGGGGATGTGTTATGACTATGGCACTTTTATTGGATGATTTGATATTGCTTGAGTTTCTTACGCAGGGTGCCGCGATTGATGCCCAGGCAACTGGCGGCCTTTGACTGGTTGTTAGCGCAATGATCCATGACCGTGGTAAACAGCGGTTTCTCTATCTCGGCAATGATCTTGTCGTAGAGGTTGCAGGGATCTTCTCCATCCAGGTCCTTGATATAGTCGTGCAAGGCCGTCTCGACCGTTTCGCGCAATGTGCCGTTGTTATTTTTCAAAATAAAAATCCAGTAGCATCAGTCAGTTAACAATCTGTTAATACAGCCTACATTGATATTCGATGATGTTAAGAGACCATCAATCCTGCGAACCCGGACTCAGCAAGCCGTTGCGTAGTTTGCATCCTGCAATTGCTCGAAAAATTGATTCATCAGCCTCATCTGGTCATCAACCGTCAACGCGGTTAGCAGCGATGATTTCACCTGAGCGTAGCCAGGCTCGCCGTCTAGTTGCCAGTTGATGTGTTTGCGTGCTATGCGCAATCCCTGATATTCACCATAAAATTCATATAAATGAAGCAGGTGCTGCTGCAACCATTTTTTTCTTGTTATTATGCCGGGTTCATCCATCAGATTTTCGGTTTCCAGGTAATGATTAATCAGCTGGAAAATCCACGGTCTAGTTTGTGCCGCACGCCCAATCATAATAGCATCAGCTTTTGTGAAGTCCATCACCTTTTTAGCTTTTTTTTCATCGTCGATATCGCCATTCGCAATGACTGGAATGCTAAGTTGTTGTTTTAGCGATTGTATTGTCCGGTACTCCGCTTGTCCGTAAAATTTCTCCTCTCTGGTGCGCCCATGCACCGTCAAAGCCTGGATGCCACAATCTTGTGCAATTGCTGCAATATTGTGCACATTTTTATGTTCCCGCGACCAGCCGGTGCGGGTTTTCAGGGTCACCGGCACCGCCACCGCGGCGACCACCGCCTGCAGGATTGCCGCGACTTTTTTTTCATCCTGCATCAGGGCTGAACCCGCTGCCAGTTTGCACACCTTCTTCGCCGGGCAACCCATGTTGATATCGATGATCTGCGCACCCTGGTCGACATTGAAACGGGCAGCTTCGGCCATCCAGTAGGGATCGGCGCCGGCAATCTGCACGATGATTGGTTCCGGTTCACCCTGGTGATCCAGTCTGAGCCGTGATTTACGCGTATGTCTCAGTTCGGGTCGACTGCCGACCATTTCCGACACCGTCATGCCGGCGCCAAGGCTGCGGCATAACTGGCGAAACGGACGATCGGTGACGCCTGCCATTGGGGCCAGCACCAGCGGATTGCTGAATTGATAGGGACCGATGCTGAAGCTCATTGGACGAACTCGAATTCATAGGTCAATGCACTATTGCCCGGGTCGAGAATTTCCAGGCGAAAGGAAACGGCTTTTTTCGATTGAATCCGCTGCTGCGAGGCATTGGCCAGAAATTCCGCCGGTTTGAATAATCGGTTGGCGATCAGGTTGCCCTGAATATCCGACAGGCTGACCAGTAATGACGGCACCGGCTGGCTGAAATCGGCCTTGTTGATAAACGAACCCGTGATCATCAGGGCATTGTCCCGGGTGGGGTGGGTATAGACATTGCGCTCGATCAATTCAATCTCGGACAGGCTACTGAAGTGCTCCTCATCACAGGGCAGCAACTGGCAAAGACTCAGAATCTGTGGTTGGAACTGGCTGGATGAGATCAGTTGGTAACGCTGGTAATACACCACCTGGATCAGGCTGATGACGAGCAGGGTGACAATCCCGACGATCCACAGCAGTTGCCTGAATGCAGAACGCGGAGCCCGCTCTTCACCGTACATGGCTTCTTTCAGGGAGACGCTGCCGCTATCCTCGGTTGGCTCAGGTTCAACCGCAGCTTGTGAGTGTTCGAACAGGTCCGCGATGGCCTCGGCTGCGGTTGGTTCGTTGGCATGTTGCAGCGGCTGACTCTCCTCGAGCGGGCTCTCCAGGGTTAGCAGAGCATTGAAGGTCTGCCCGCACTGACTGCAGCGAACCTGGCCGTCGGCCATGTCCAGTTGTTCGGTCGAAATTCGAAACACGCTACCGCAATGCAGGCAGGTGGTATGCATTTCATTGGCAGTTGGATTATCGGAAGGCATGTCAGGTTTTGCGAATCCCGCTCACTCGGCACCAGTCCTCGCGGATTTTAACAGCATCAAGGATGAAATGCTGTTGATACGCCTCAATGATTTGCTGCTTTTGTTCGGCCAGAATGCCGGACAACAATAAACGTCCACCGGGCAGGATCAGC
>JASJBV010000022.1 GCA_030066335.1 Gammaproteobacteria bacterium | reverse complement strand
CGTCTTTCAGCGCATCTTCAGGGTCCCAGCCCTGCGCCTTGGCGTGCCTGATGGCCTCGGTATAAATCCGCGCATGCCGCTCGCGCAGCTCGGGCGGCAGATTCGATGCCAGATGACCATAGGGCATCCAGGCCGCGCTGACCTGTTCATATAAAGCCTCGAGCTGGCCCATCGGCCAACCTTCACAGGTCTGGGTTTCCGGGATCAGCTCGAACACCCAGGCATCGCGGATGATATTGCCGATCCGACTCATTGCGCCGTTGGGCTCGTTGTGAATCCCCGGATATTTATGCATGACTGTATTCCCGTTGGCTTGGTGTCATTTTGTGCGCAGTATAACCGGATCTCACTCGCCGCTGAACTTGACCAGGCGGGTGACCTGGATATCCGAGATGAACACCACCCCCGAATGTTCGTTGTAAAACGGCGCGAAACCCTCGATGATCGGGTTGACCAGTTTCTCCGGCACCGCGGCGATAATCATGATCAATACATCTTCCTCGTTGAACATCAAGTGCCCCTCATGGAAGCCGTGGCTGCCCTTGCCGGAGATATTATTGATGATGGTATAGCCTTTGACCCCGGCCCGGTCCAACAGGTCGGTGGCAAACTCCTGGTGCTCACCATCGAGGATGATCTCCAGTTTTTTCAGTGGACTAAAATTGAAATCGGTCATTACGCACATTCCTCCACGGATGCTTTGGCTGACTGGTAATTACTGACGGACTGCTGCGACCACTCGCCGTCAGCGTAGCTATGCACCAGCCCGGTTTCAGGGTCGATGATCAATAGCCTGATCCAGTGATTACGCACCAGGCGACTGACCGCGGCGACATCTTCCAACGCCTTGACGGTCGACGTAAACGGCGCCTCGATCACGGTGATCAGGCGCATCGGTTCATGATAGGGCGCGCCGCGATCGAGCACGGTCTGCGCGGGTAGCCCGGTACGCAGATCACTGAGGTTGCCGGTCATCACGCCGAAGCGACCGGCCACATTGTGGTAAACCTTGCTGCCACTACCGAAGCGTTCGTTATCGACGGTGGAAAAATAATGCTCCATGTTGATCCACTGGCCCACGACCAGCGGACCACCGAAGATATTTTCCAGCAGGCGACTCTTCGGATCTTCCCGGTAATCGTAGGAATGCAGAAACGAGCGGCCTTCAAGGTTGCTGTTCCGCGTCAGCTGACGGCGGCCGATAATGAAATAGGCATTGCGCGACAGGCCCCATTCCGGGCGTACCTGCGACCAGTCCATCGCGTTGCGCTGGACATCGATAAATGCCCTGGCCGGATCCTCGGTCACCGCCGCGGGATCCAGGGTGGCCAGGCGTTCCTGGGCGCACAGGCGCGCGGCCGCGATCAGGCCGTTGCGCAGGCGATCGAGGTAGATCAGGTGGGTCGAAGGCAGCAACTCGAGGTCATACAGGCTCATCTCGTCGGTGGTGGTATTGTGCATCGCCGGGATGAACCAGACATCGTCGGCGATCTCCAGTCCCTGCTCCCTGAGCCTGGCCCTGACCTGGGGCTTGTTCGCCATATAGGCCAGCACCCGCGCATTGAACAGGCCATGATTACCGCCGCAGGCGCCACAATCGAGAGCGGATTCGTAAGGATTGTTTTCCGAGCGGCTGCCATGCCCCATCAGCAGGACGAAGCGCGAGAACTGCCCGGTCAGGCCAATCGAGCGCAACGCGGTATCGACAAAATTGGCTTGCTCATCGAGACTGAAACCAATCCGCCCAAGGCGTTCCAGCTGCAGGCGGGCATAGGCCGGATTGATGTTATATGGCCCTTGCAGGCGTTCGACAAACGCCTGCAAATCGCCGGATTTCATCCCGAGCTCCTCGCGCAGCAGCGGCGCATCGTCATCGTGTTCCAGCGCACACTCGCGGAGCTGGCGCACCATGTCATCGGTGATGCGTTCCTTCGGCAGTTGCAGGTCGTGCTCCACCGCAGATTCAATCACCGCCCGCTGCACCGCGCGCACCACCGAATCCGCCTGCTCCCGGCTCAACTTGTCCTGCAACAGGTAGGTGATCGGCTTGTCGCTGTGCAGGTGTTTGCGCAAACCATTGTAGGTCCGCGGCGCCAGGGTTTTGCCGATCATGTCGAATCCGAACAACAGGCCGATCGCCTCTACCGTGACAAACGGCGAAAAGATGGATTCCTTGAGTTCATGGATGGCTTTTTCCAACGCGCTCAATGCGGCTTCATCCAGCACCGTCTCATCGCGGGTGATTTCCAATACCAGGTTTTTCGGCGTCAACAGGATCGGGCACAGGTGGGTCTCGCTGCCCTTGCCCAATTCCATGAAACTGAAGGGCACGCCGAAGAAACCGGCGATGCCGAAGGTCTGGTAATCTCCGACCGACTCCAGGTGTCGCCGGATGCGCTCGGAACGGGTATCGATGCAGAACAGGGCCTGGGCAAAGGGTCTTTTCTCGCGCGGTGGCTCGAGCTCGAGATTGATATCGGCCAGCAGCTGGTCCATAGACTGTTGTTCCATCGCCTGCAGCCACAGCTGGCCCTCGCGCTGTTCAAAATTGCGCAGCAGCTTTAGCAGCTGGTCAAGCTGGTCAACCGACAGGTCCGGTAATGTATTGCCATCATCCGCGTACTGCGCCAGCTTGCGCAAACGCCCGGCACATTGTACTGCGGCATCGGCGGATTTTCGCCGCAGGTATTCAGCACAGAGGGATGCTATCGATGCCTGGTTATCCTGCGCAATCGTCGCCTCGACGCGTTGCGCCAACGGAGGATATACCTCTGCGCTGTGCAGTTCATGGCGCAGGAATAATTCGGCGGTTCTGGTCTGGATTGCCTGTTCCAGTGCCGGTAGCGTCAACAGCCCGGTATGCCGCGCACGTTCCTGCAGCAGGGCCGCCGACAGGGTCAGGCGGATGGCCAGGTAATCGACCAGGTCGGCCGGATAACGCTGTCGCCAGTAATAATTCTTGGCATTTTCCCGCCAACGGATAAAACCGACCCACCCATGTAGGCGGGACAATTCGTAGGTGAAGTAGCTCTGCCAGGCCTCCTCGGGCACCTGCAGGCGCCGCATTACCCGGTCGATGACCTCTTCCGGCGAGTCCGGTGATTCGACCAGGCGTTGGATGAACCGCGCCCGGCTCGACAACCAGCGGTTACGGCTGGCCATCTCGAACCAGGCATGGAAAAAGCCTTGTCTGCGGCCCGGCATCTTCCACACCGACTGGCCTTCATCGAAGAAATCCAGGCAGCTTTTGATCACCAACTCATCGAGTTCGTCACCGATGCCGAGGTTGTACAACAGATCGATCGATTCATACAACGGCAGCTCGGCCGCCAGTCGTTTACCCAGGCGCTGCTGCAGTTCCGCGGTATCGACCTCCGCCGCCGTGGTCGGCTCTGCGCCCTGCAACACCTGCCTGACCGCTGCTGCATCGAAACCCTGTTTAGTGGAGGTCACCGCTTCATCCGAGCGGGTCAGCAGATTGATCAGCCACTGCTCGAGATCGATACCCAGCGGTTGCTCCAGCTCACGCGCCGCCGCTGTCGCCGACTCACGCAGAGTTTGCTTGCACAGCTTGCCCTGATCCAGGTATTGCTGATAATCCCTGCGCGCCAGATAGGTCCGCGCATGGAACAGCTTCCTGGCCTTGACCACCGCCTCATCGAACGGCAGGTTTTCCAGGCCATGCAGCGGATTGTGGTGAATGAACGAGCGCATCGGCCAGAAAAACGGGATCGGTTTACCGGCGACATAAACCATGCTGCGGATACCCAGTTTACTGCCGAGGGACAGCGCCATCAGAACACCTCCGTCAACTGCAGGCCAAACAGCACCATAGCGATCAACAATGCGGTGTAGATCGCTGCCTTCAATCCATCCAGGTCCGCACTCATTGCGGACTCGGCATGAGCCGGCCCCATCACCAGGCCCTGGAGTAACAGGATGCCGGACCAGGACCACAACAACCACACCAGTAACAGGCCCAGCGCGATCGGGGGCGCCGTCAGCATCTCTGCCATGATCGATGACATCATGGTGAAGAAGCCGGGAAACAACGGGGTCGCGATCACGGCCAGCAGGGTGAACACCAGCATGGCCGACAGGCGCGGATGAGAGCGGGCGATACCGCCATACAGACCGCCGTAGGCGGCCTGGAAACGCCGCTCCAACTCACCGCCCAGCAGCGCCATTAGAGACATCGGCAGGCTGAAGCCGAGGGCGAATAACATTAACTTGGTGACATCGCTGACCGACAGCACAATCCACAGTATCGACCAGGCTGATACCGCGATATAGCTCAGCCACAGGTTGAGTTCACGAATGACCAGAGCCCGGTAGGCGTAGAGAAACGCGGTGGCCAGGGCCCAGTACAGGATCCAGTCCGGGATCGGCGCAGCGGTACTGCCCAGTAACCAGACCCCGGGTTGCGCCCACAACAGAAAAGCCAGCGACCTGAGCCAGGACTGGGGCAGTTTTTTGATCAGCAACACGAACACAATGCTGAACGGAAACAGCGGTAGGAACAATAGCGCCGGCCACCAGGGCATGTCCATTACACCCACCTCAGCAGCACGTTAAGCCTGTGCGCAAAGGCAAACAGTCTCCTGGCGACCCAGGAATAGAATTCCATGACATAGAATTCGCGTGAAATCAGCGCATAAAAATTGCGCCAGATTGTATTCTTGAGCCGGCTGCCAAACCTGAAGCGACCGGCGTAGTAGACCATGATCCAGCCGAAAACGATATTGGCGGTGACCACCGCAACCAACAGGTTGAACCAAATGAAGTCGACTCCCGCGGCCTCGTATAACAGATCACGCGCAGCGGGGTCCGGATACAGGAACAGGTCGAAGGCATGGCTGATCATCGCGTAGCCGAGGACGACGATGGCAAACGATGCGATAATCATCGTGAACAGCCGCCAGGGATTGCTGGTCTGCATCTTGTAGGAGGCAAAGATCAACTGGGCACCGGTCACCCAGCCAAAAAATAGCAGCACGATAGCGCCCTGTTTCTGGAAATAATCCTGCGCCACCAGCCAGTGCGCGGCAACCAGGATCAGCAGGGGGATGGCCAGGGTGATGGCCGCCATCACCAGCCAAGGCTGGCGTCGTGACTGGACCTGGCGCTCGACCACGAAGGTGTAGAGCTCATGCTTGGGCACCCCGTCGGAAATCCTTGCCTTACCGATCACGCCACCGGCACCGAGAAACATCGTGCCCTTGAACAAACCATGGGCGATCAGGTGGAACACCGCCAGCGAGAACGCACCGACCCCGCATTCCATAATCATGAAGCCCATCTGTCCCATCGTCGAATAGCCCAGCGTCTTCTTGATGTCATTCTGCGCCAGCATCAACACCGAGCCGATAATCGCGGTGAACAGGCCGACGATGAACAACAGGTGCAACACATCGGTGGTGTACATGTACAAGGGCGCGAAGCGATTGATCAGGAACCCGCCGGCATTGACGATGCCCGCATGCATCAACGCGGAGACCGGGGTCGGCCCGGACATCGTATACGGCAACCAGTTATGCAACAGGAACTGGGCGGAACGGGCAAAAGCGGCAACAGCGATCAGCAGCCCGGCCAGCTCGACCGCGGTAAATCCGCCGAAGGTGGATACTTGCGGATTCTGCGCGATCCGGGTAAATAATTCAGTCAGCGACCAGGTGTCGTAGGCATCGAATAACACCGCGGCCGCCAGCACCAGTGGCAGGTCGCCCAGACGATAGGTGAGCATAGTCCACATCGCATAGCGTTGGGTCGGTGCATCGGCGGTATTCTGCACCAGCAACAGGTAAAGCAATACGCCAATCAGGTGCCAGGCCGTGAGCATGGTCAGCAGGTCACCGGCGGCGACCATCAGCAGCAGCGACGAAGTCATCAGGCCGAGCAACACGTAATAGCGTGCATAGCCTTCTTCATCGGCCATATAGCGAATCGAATAAACATGCACGATCAGACTGATGCCGGAGATCACGACACTCATCAGCGAACTCAACGGATCAAACATCAGGATGCCCCAACTGCCACCCAGGCTGACAGCAACCGGGGCCGCGCCGCTCAAGGCAAACCAAAGCAGGGTCAGGGAAGCGAGGAACGCAAGCAGGATTGAAGCGACGCTGAGTTGTGCTACAAAATAATTGAGCCTGGAGGCCAACAGGTAGGTAATGATTGCCGTGACCAGGGGTATCGCCGGCACCATCACTATCAAATATTCCATAAACTCCTACCGATCAGGCGATGGATGAAACACAGTTCTGCTTCGGGGCACTAGAATACCCATGAAAAATATCAGGTAAAATCGATAAAATAAATAGAAATGATTGATTATTATCTATGTATAAAAACTTTATTATTAGCATGGGAAATCATTCCGATCATAATAGCATGATTATCAATTGGACAAGAATCATGGATCGCAATGACACCTGACGAGCGCCGCGCATTTAGCCTCAATTCGCAATAGATCTGGATTTACCGATGCACTGGACGTCGTTGCGTTTTATCCGCAATTTCACATGTTACCTACTGCTTTGGCTTTATGCCCCCTGGTCATTGGCCGATGCTGATGCTGCCTGTACCTCGCGTATCCAGGCGATCAATGTCGCCGGGGCAGAAATCACCAAACCGCAAAATCTGATCAAATGGTCTGGCCTCAGCGTCGGCCAACAGGTATCAGCTCGAGGCCTGCGCAAGGCCAGGCAACGCATCTTCGATAAAGGCCTGTATAAAGATGTCAGCATGCAGCATGGCGATCTCTGTGCAGCATCGATCACGCTGACGATAACCATCGATGAAAAAATATATCACCTGGTCTACCCACGCTTGAGCCGCAGCGGCGACGGCGATGTCAGCACCGGGATCCGCTATCGGGGCAGTAATCTATTCGGCGGTGACCAGTCCATGAGCATCCGCTATTCAGAAAAGGAATATGCCACGGATGAAGAAGAGGAGTTGGTCGAAATCTCTTTCGAGATACCCCTGGTCAGCGAGCCATACATTATCCGCTGGTCGGTCAAATCTTCCGAAACCCTGATCAATGACAGCGGCAGTGGATTGGACGAACTGACTGAAGAGCTCAACTTCGAGGTTGGACGCGATTGGCTGACCAATCCATTCGCCCGGCCAATTACCGTGCTTGCCGACTTCAGATTCGAAAACCTTGAGTTGGATGGTGATCAGTCGCAGATCAACACTGAACCGGGAAACTTCAACACGGTTGGTATCTCGCTGGAATACGACGATATCCACGAAGAAAAATATCGACGCTTCGGACGCTTTTACCGTCTGGCGATATTGAAAGGCAGCTCATTACTCGATAGTGATTTCACTGCCACTCAGCTCAAAGCCGAGGTCCTCCGCTTCTACCCCCTGAACGCCTGGGATAACCTGAATGCTCGATTTATTCTCAAGTTATCCTCCGACAAGGTTTTCAATGAGTTCACCTATGCAGTCGGCGGTTTCGAGACTACCCGGGGTCTTGACGAAAGCAGCATGGAAGGCAACGCCCTGTGGATTGCCAACATCGAGTACGTCAAGGGTTATCCACGCTGGCCCAGTTTTCGAACCGCGTTGTTCTCCGATATCAGTAACGTATTCGAGAAATCGTCGACTGTTAATAGTGATGACTGGAATGCTACTGTCGGTATCGGTTTGCGCTGGAAACTCAGGGCCTTCGTCAAGACCGATCTGGTTATCGATTATGCCTATGATCCGGATACTGAAAACTCCAGGGTTTATGGCAGTACGTCGTTACTTTTCTAAGCTGGATTCGGCGCGCCAGATCGAACTGAAAGCATCGAGGATTGGTGAAGTCACCGGCATTAAACGTTTTAGCATGGGCAGGTGCCCCCAGGCTGTGCCGATACACAATTTAATTTACATCCTCATGTATCCCAGTCTATTCTTACGGTTTTTTTATAGTCGCCAACGAGGTCGATCATGAGCAAGCCCGATTTGCACACTCCCCAAATCTCCAGACTGGCCAGCATCCTGATCCTGTTCGTACTGCTTGCGGCCACCTGGCTGGTGTGGTCGGGACTGTTTAAAGCATTGCTGTTATTCCTTGGTCTCGTGTCATCTGTCCTCTGCTTATGGCTGGCGATACGCATGCGTTTCTTTGACGATTACCTGTTTAGCCTGCCCGTTGGCAGGGGGTATCTGCGCTACCTGGTCTGGCTCACCCGCGAGGTGATTAAATCCAGTCTCGATGTCACCAAAGTCGTGTTGAGCCCGAGCCTGCCGATCAGTCCCCGCATTGCCCGTATTCGCGCTGGCTCAGATCATCCCTATGACCAGGTCCTGTTCGCCAACTCGATTACCCTGACCCCGGGTACCCTGTCGATGGATCTTGATGAAGGGGTCATTACCGTTCACGCGCTCACCGAACAAGGCATGCGCGATCTGCTGGCCGGCGAGATGGATCGCCGCATCACCGCGTTAAGAGGTAAATGACATGTACCTAGCTGTCGCTTTAGCCGTCGTGGTGACCATGGGGCTGGCATTGATCAGGGCGCTGCTTGGCCCTACCGTGTATGACCGGGTCCTTGCCGTCAACATGATGGGCACCAAGACCGTGCTGCTACTCTCGGTGATTACCTTCGCGATTGGTCGACCTGATTTTCTTGACCTGGCCCTGGCCTATGCGTTGATTAACTTTATTGGCGTGCTGGCGGTGCTCGAGTTTTTCCGCAAACGCTCGGAATTGGACCCGGAAAACAATACCAGGGAAGCGGAGTAACCATGGACACGGTGATCAACATTGTCAGCTGGCTACTCATGACCTCGGGTGGTTTATTCGTCCTGGTCGGCGGGATTGGCGCTTTGCGTATGCCCAATCTCTACACCCGCATGCATGCGGCCAGTGTCACCGACAGTATCGGCCCGATCCTGGTCATTGGCGGGCTTATCCTGCAGGCCGGCATGACCCTGGCCAGCATCAAGCTGACCGCTATTCTGGTCTTCCTGCTACTAACCGGGCCAACCGCTTCCAATGCCCTCGCCAGCGCGGCCATGCTATCCGGCCACAAACCCGAACTGGCGCAGGAAATATCAGAGGATGATGCAGTATGAACCTGATCTTCGGGATCTTCCTGCTGACCCTGATGCTGATCACAGGCATCGCCGTGGTACGTGCCAAGAACCTGTTCGTCGCCACTACCCTGATGGGCATCTTCAGTTTGTTACTGGCGGCTAATTTCTTCCTGCTGGATGCTGCCGATGTCGCCCTCACCGAGGCTGCGGTAGGTGCAGGTATTTCAACTGTCCTGTTCCTGAGTGCCCTGTCACTCACCGCTGAACAGGAAAAACCCTGTTACGGGGGCCGTCTGGTCGCGCTTGGCGTGGTGGTCATCACCACCCTCGCCCTGCTCCATGCCACCCTGGACAGTCCACGGGTTGGCGATATCAATGCACCGGTCCACCAGCACGTAGCGCCCTGGTATATCGAACAAACGCCGATTCTGATAGACGTACCCAACATCGTCACCGCCATCCTGGCCAGCTTCCGGGGCTATGACACCCTGGGTGAGGTTTTCGTGGTGTTTACTGCCGGGATCGGCGTGATGTTTCTACTCGCCCATTACCCGCACAAAAAACCCCATAAACCACACCAGGGGTTGCGCCACTACCTGATCCAACGCCTGGTGGGCCGCACGGTCATTCCGTTCATTCTGTTGTTTGGTTTCTATGTTCAATTTCATGGCGACTTTGGGCCCGGCGGCGGGTTCCAGGCCGGTGCCCTGATTGCCGCGGCGATTATCCTGTATGCCCTGATTGAAGGTACCGACACCGCACTGACGGTAATCCCGAGCTGGTTACTAACCGGCATGGTGTCCGGTGGTGCACTGTTATACAGCGGGGTAGGTATTGCCGGCATGCTGATGGGTGGTAACTTTCTGGACTATTCGGTGCTGGCATCCGATCCGGTTGCCGGACAACATCTTGGCATCCTGCTGATCGAACTTGGGGTTGGCATCACCGTGACCGGGGTGTTGCTGAGTATTTTCTTTGCATTCGCTTCACGGAAACATTTTTAATGGAATACCTGGGCTTATATAACTACTGGATTGCCGTGGTGCTGTTAATGACGGGCTTTTACGCCGTGATTGCCAAGCGCAACATGATCAAAAAGCTGATCGGCCTGTCTTTATTCCAGGCCGCGGTATTCCTGCTGTATATCACCATGGACAAGGTGGAAGGTGGTACCGCACCCATCTTCACCGCTGATGGCGCAGGACAAATCTTCTCCAACCCGCTGCCGCAGGTATTAATTCTTACTGCGATCGTGGTCGGTATCTCCACTACCGCACTGGGTCTTGCCATCGTGGTGCGGACCAAGGAGGAGTACGGCAGCATCGAGGAAGACGAGATCCAACAGATGGACGGGCAGGAGACCGATAGCAATGAAGGCAGCCCTAAAAATTCGGATTTTTTCGTGAGTGCAAGGAAGCCCCGCGCGGAGGACCGCAATGTATAAGCGAATACATGAGGATTCGAGCACGGAGCTGACGCCGCAATCGCGGAAAAAGACAATTTTTAGGGGTGTCTGTGAGTAGTTGGACGCCGCACCTGCCCGCACTGCAGGTAGTAGTGCCCCTGATGACGGCTCCGCTGGTCGTGCTGATGGGCGATCGACGCCTGGCCTGGGCGATGACAACCGCGGCCAGCCTCTGCGCACTGGCGATTGCTATCGCGCTGGTCGGCGAGGTAGGCGAACAGGGGACCATGGTTTACGAAATGGGCTCGTGGGCACCACCCTATGGTATCGCCCTGGGGGTCGATGCGATGAGTGCCCTGCTCCTGTTGGTGGTAGCGGGTGCTTCCACCCTGGGTTTACTGGCTGCAGCCACCTCTGTATCAACCGAAGTCGAACACCAACGCCAGCCACATTTCTATGCAGCCTGGTTACTGGCACTCGCCGGGCTGTCCGGCATCCTGGTGACAGCCGATGCTTTCAATATCTTCGTGTTTATGGAGATTTCGTCACTGTCGGCCTACATATTGATTGCCGGCGGGCCCGACCGGCGAGCCTTGCCCGCGGTGTTCAAATACCTGGCGATGGGCACCATAGGCGCAACCTTCTACCTGATTGGAGTCGGCCTGGTGTACATGATGACCGGCACCCTGAATCTGGCCGATATGGAGCAGCGCCTGGCCGATGTCGGTGATGCCGAACCTATTCTGGTAGCCGCCGGTTTCATCACCGTGGGCCTGGCACTAAAAGCTGCCATCTTCCCGTTGCATGCCTGGTTGCCGAATGCCTATACCTACGCACCCAACGTGGTCACCGTGTTCCTGGCCGCCTGCGCCACCAAGATATCGATTTACGTCCTGATCCGATTCGATTTCTTTGTGTTCCAGGCCAACCTGACCGAACATGACTGGCAATTCTCTTATTTCTTGATGCCGCTGGCGGTGCTGGGCATCTTGATCGCGTCAGCCGTCGCGATATTCGAATCCAATCTGAAGCGATTACTGGCCTGGTCTTCGGTCGCGCAAATTGGCTACATCATTCTGGGTGCCAGCCTGATCAGCGTAACCGGCCTGACCGCCTCCATGTTACACATGTTTAATCATTCAATTGCCAAGGGCACGGCATTCCTGGCCCTCACCTGTCTGGCGTTGTCGATTTCCCGACTCGAACTCAAAAACATAGGCGGTATTGCCAAGCAGATGCCCTGGACCATGGCCGCATTTGTCGTCGGCGGGCTAAGCCTGATCGGGGTACCCGGAACCGCCGGCTTCATCAGTAAGTGGTACCTGATCAGCGCCGCGCTGGAGATGGGCGACCTGGCGTTGCCCCTGGTCGCGGTTATTCTGATCGGTTCGGTGATGGCAGTGATCTATGTCTGGCGGGTTGTCGAAACCGCTTATTTTGCTAAAGGCACAGGCGTGGTAGCTGGCGATACGATCAGAGAGGCCCCGCTTGCGATATTGCTACCGACCTGGATCGCAGTGTTACTGAATATCTGGTTTGGGCTTGCGCCATCGCTACCCGTGGAATTATCCGGCAATGCCGCTGAACTGCTGATGGGGCATTTGCGATGAGCCATATTGATCCGATTTTGCTCGCCCTGCTGATTCCGGCTGTCGGTGCGCTAGCCATCGGCATCGCCGGACGGATTAACGATAATCTGCGCGAAACGGTCACCCTGGTCACTGCCGGGCTGCTGGCCTACAACGTCTGGGGTATCGCGCCGGAAGTGCTCGCCGGCGGACGGCCCGGGCTAAAACTGTTTGATGTTGTTCCCGGCCTGGAAATAGCCTTCAACATTGAGCCATTGGGCATGATGTTCGCCTGCCTGGCCTCAGGCCTGTGGATTATCAACTCGATTTACTCCATCGGCTACATGCGCGGGAACAAGGAAAAGCACCAGACCCGCTTCTATATCTTCTTTGCCGTTGCGTTGACTGCAACCATGGGCATCGCGTTTGCCGGCAACCTGTTCACCCTGTTCCTGTTCTACGAAGCACTGACCCTCTCCACCTACCCACTGGTCTCACACAAGGGTGATGAGAAAACCGTCCGCTCGGCCCGGGTCTATCTTGGCATCCTGCTGGCAACCTCGATCGGCCTGCTGTTACCCGCCATTATCTGGACTTACAGCCTGGCCGGTAGCGGTGACTTTGTGCTGGGCGGAATCCTCGAGGGCCATGTCAGCGGACCGACCATAGGCCTGCTGCTGGGCCTGTTCGTATTCGGCATCGGTAAAGGTGCGATGATGCCGATTCACCGTTGGCTGCCGGCAGCGATGGTTGCACCAACCCCGGTCAGTGCGCTGCTGCATGCGGTGGCCGTGGTCAAGGCCGGGGTATTCGCAATCACCAAGGTGATCGTTTACATTTTCGGCGTAGACTTCCTGTTCGCTGAACCCAGCAGTGGCTGGCTGCTGTACGCTGCATCCTTCACCATCATTGGCGCCAGCCTGGTCGCTTTGCAGCAAACCAACCTCAAGCGCATGCTGGCCTATTCTACGATCGCCCAACTGTCCTATGTCATCATGGCAGCGTCAATCCTCAAGCCGCTGGCCGAGGTGGGTGCTGCAGTCCACATCGTCGCCCATGCTTTTGGCAAGATCACCCTGTTCTTTGCCGCCGGCGCAATCTATGTGGCCTCGCATAAAACCGAACTGCCGCAACTGGCCGGCATCGGCCGCCGCATGCCCTGGACGATGACCGCATTCACCATCGGTGCACTGAGCATGATCGGGGTACCACCCACCGGCGGCTTTGTCTCCAAATGGTATATCCTCGCTGGCGCGTTCCAGTCCGATAACTACGTCGCCATCACCACCATCATCCTGAGTACCATTTTAAACGCGGCTTATTTCCTGCCTATTGTCTATATGGCATGGTTCGCCAGGGAACCCGAACAAGACCGCGTTGAACACGGCGAGGCACCCCTGCCTGCCGTCATCGCGCTGACAATCACTGCGGCACTTACCATATTGTTCTTCCTGTTCAATGCTCCGGTACTGGAACTCGAGCGGCAAATTGTGGAGATACCCCAATGAACCAACAACAAGACGATCACTGGCTGGTCAGGCCAGACTCCATCCGCCTGCTGTGGCGGATATTCTGGGCAATCCTGGCGCTTACCGTCGTACTGCAGGTTGTTATCAAGGTAAAGGGCTACTTTGGCGTTGATGGCTGGATCGGTTTTGGCGCAGCTTTTGGCTTTCTGTCCTGCGTCGCAATGGTGGTCTTCGCCAAGGGCCTGGGGTATGTCCTGAAACGCGACGACAACTATTATCGCGAGGAAGACGATCATGGTTGAGTTTTTACCTCCCGCGCTGATCCTGATCGCCGCCGCATTTCTGATTGGCCCGACCCGTGGCGTGGTGCGCGATGTCATAGTGCTGGGCGCCCCGCTGCTGACCCTGTGGGCGATCTGGCAGGTCCCGAACGGCGTTGTCACCACAGTACCTTTTCTCGACTATGTGATTGAACCGGTCGAAGGCAGTGAGCTGCGCCGCTGGTTTGCGACGATCTTCGGCATCATGACCTTCGTCGGTGGGCTCTACGCTTACCGTCAGGCCAAATGGTATGAGCTGGCGGCCGCCTTCGCCTATGCCGCCGGCGCCATCGGCGTCTGTTTCGCCGGCGACCTGATCACCCTGTTCCTGTTCTGGGAATTCATGGCGCTGTTCTCGACGGTTATCGTCTGGTCGGGCGGTACTCCGGCCGCACGTGCCGCCGGCATTCGCTACGCGATCATGCACCTGCTCGGCGGGATCATTCTCAAGGTTGGTATCGAAGGCGTGGTTATTCACACCGGCTCGATCGACATCCAGCCCATGCTGGCAACCAACTTCGATACCTGGCTGATCCTGATTGGCATCCTGATCAATGCGGCCGCACCTCCGGTATCGGCCTGGCTGGCGGATGCCTACCCGGAAGCCAGCCCCACCGGCTCGGTGTTCCTGTCCGCCTACACGACCAAAACGGCAGTCATCGCATTGATCTTACTGTTCCCGGGTGAACCCATTCTGATCGGGGTCGGACTCTACATGATAATGTACGGCATCATCTATGCGCTGCTGGAAAACGATGCGCGGCGGATTCTCGCCTATTCGATTGTCAATCAGGTTGGTTTCATGGTCTGCGCGGTTGGGATCGGTACCCAAATGGCGCTTAACGGGGCGGCCGCGCATGCCTTCGCGCATATCATCTACAAGGCCCTGCTGTTCATGAGTGCCGGTGTCGTGCTTTATCGCACCGGCAAAAGTAAATGTACCGATCTCGGCGGTTTGTTCCGGACCATGCCAATCACGACCGTGTGCGGCATTATCGGTGCCCTGTCTATTTCGAGTTTCCCGCTGACATCCGGTTTCACCACCAAAACGATGATCTCCACCGCGGCCACCGATGAAGGCATGATGCTGGTCTACTTCCTGCTCACCGCTGCCTCGGCCGGGGTGTTCCTGCATGCCGGGATCAAGTTCCCCTGGTTCGTGTTCTTCCAGAAAGATTCCGGCCTGCGGCCCAAGGACGCGCCCTGGAACATGTCGGCGGCGATGATCATTTTCTCTGTGCTGTGCATTTTCATGGGGGTTTATCCGGAGAGCTTTTACGGCTATCTGCCCTACGCTGTTGACTATGAAGCATACAGTGCAGGCAAGGTTCTTTTTTACCTGCAATTGCTGCTATTCTCCGGCCTCGCGTTCTTCCTGCTACTGCCGATGATGAAACGGACCCTGACCATCAGTCTCGATTTCGACTGGTTCTGGCGGGTATTCCTGTATCGTTTTGGCAAACTGGTGGTGGACGCCGGAACCGAGTTTCGCGATGTCTTTATGTGGCGCTGGCAATCTGTTTCAGCCGTTTACATGGACAGGCTGCGCCGCTATTTTGGCCAATGGGGCATGGATAACAAGCGCGGTATGTTCGCCAGTGCCTGGCCAATCGGCACCACCGCGCTGTGGATTGCGGTGTTGTTATCGACTTATATCGTGGTGCATTACCTGTAGGGCCGGTTGACCCTGATTGAACTGTCGCGCTGTTACTATTGCCTGACCGCAGTGGCATCATCCTGTTCGATATCGCTCTCGGTTTGCTCAAACTTGTGATTTTTCGACAGGTAACAATTATCCGTGCAGCCCTGGTGTTCGCAGTAGGTACGCTCCCAGGCATACTCCAGGGCATCCGTTCGGGTGCGGAAGAAATGATCCTGGCCGAGGGTTTCCATGAATCCGGTGCGGATCATCACCGCGACCACCTGCAGTTTGGCGCGGGCAAATAAAAACTCAACCCCGGCCTCATCCAGGGCCCGGGCCAGGCTATGCAACATTTCCTCGCCGGTGGCATCCAGGTGATTGACCGACTCGGCATCGATGATGATGTAGCGCAGCTCCGGCTTCGACGCCACCAGCTCCAGGATCGTATCCTCGAAATAACCGGTGTTGGCGAAGTACAGTGACATATCGAAGCGCACCACCGAAATATGCGGGCAGGTCTGCAGGTTATGGATCCGCGCATCCCGCAGGGTCGTGTCCTTATGCCGTGACAACATCGCTATGCGGGGGCGCATGGTCCGATGCAGAAATAAACCGAGCGACAGCAATACCCCGGTGATAATGCCATTTTCCAGATGCGGTGCCAGCACCAGGGTCAGGGAAAATGTCACCATCGCCACTATCCCGTCATGCTTCTGCACCTTCCAGGCATAGAGAAAAGGCTCGATCCGGATCAGGTTGACCACGGCCATGACGATGACCGCGGCCAGGGTGGCCTGCGGCAGGTGATACAGCAACGGGGTCAGCCACAACAGGGTAATGCCGACGACCATACCGGTCACGATTGACGAAAATCCGGTTACCGCTCCGGCGTTGATATTGACCGCCGACCGAGAAAAGGAGCCAGAGACAGCATAACCCTGGAACAGGCCCGAGGTGATATTACTCAAGCCCTGCCCTACCAGTTCCTGATTCGGATCCAGTTTCTGTTGCGATCGCGCGGCCATCGCTTTGGCGATGGAGATTGCCTCCATAAAGCCAATCAACCCGATCGCGACCGCGGTACCAATCAGGCTGATCACTTCCGACCATTCCGCACTGGGTATCTGCAACCCGGGCAAGCCCACCGGGATGCTGCCGACCACCGCTCCACCGCTATCCCTGAAGCCGCTGAACCAGGAGATCAGGGTCGTGACCGCAACCGCAATCAATACATTAGGCCATTTGGGCAGGTAATACCTGAGCAGAAACAGGATTGCCAGTGACAAGACCGCCATGCCCAGGGTCGGCCAGTGCACATGAGTGAATACGGCGATTAATACCCGCCACACGGTTTCATAATGATAGGCCGCTTTTTCCACGCTGACCCCGAACAACTTGTCGATCTGCGAGGTGGCAATGATGATCGCGGCCGCATTGGTGAAGCCAATGACCACCGGATGCGACAGGAAGTTAACCAGCACCCCCAGCTTGAACAGGCCGAGGGAAACCTGGAACACCCCGACAAACAGGGCCAGGATGATCGCATAAGCGAGGTAGGCCTCCGGATCAGAGCCCGCAATTGGCTCCAGCGCGGACGCGGTCAATAATGAGACCACCGCCACCGGCCCGGTGGATAACTGGCGTGAAGAACCGAAGATTGCGGCCACGATCCCCGGCAGGAACGACGCATAAAGACCGTAATAAACCGGCAATCCGGCCAGCTGGGCATAGGCCATGGATTGCGGGATCAGAACCAGGGCCACGGTTGCACCGGCAATCGCGTCTGCTTTCAGTACCGCCGGGTCTTTAAGTTCTCCTATCCAACTACGAAATGGTACCAGAGTCAAAGCCAGACTGGAAAAAAAAACCTTGATGACTGATTTTACATTCATTCAGTCTCCAATTTGCTAATGATCAACTTCAGATCTTCCATAATCGCGTCATAATCGTTGCGCAGGTTCCTGGTTTCCTCTTCCCGCCGCAGTGACTCGATCTGATGCCGGATAATACTGATTTGCAGACTGGTCTCCGGTTTTGCGGTCTGCTCGGCCAGCAGCAGATCGCTATGCGCATTTTGCAAATGCTCGATGACTTCTGAACCGAGCCAGGATTCTTCACTGGCACTCATTAATTTGCGCAGCGCGGTAACCTTTTCGGTCAACTCGTCAACCTGGGGCTTGAACTGACCCACGGCCTGCTGACTGGCCAGATCAAGGTCCACCAGCACCTTGTCTAACTCCTCATAGGCATCCCGGGTGTCATTACTGACGAACAGATCATGCTCGGCGATGAACAGATGCATCTTGGCATCCAGCAGATGCTTGAAGGTCTTCTCATTTTGCGACAGCTCGATGTACTGATGTAACAGTTGCTCGGTCTCGCGGCGGATGAACGATGTCGCCCGGCGCCAGAAGCGGGCGATACTACCCTCTTCCTCGGCACTGCCGGCAACGAGTTTCTGTTCGAACGATTCAATTTCGTCGACCAGCTTTTTCGCCTCGGTCTTGACCGTTTGCGATGCACTGTTCAATACAGACTGATCGAGCAGATCCCTGGCTTGCCGCAGGTGGTTTCGGGTGGCTTCGATATCCTGGTCGCGATAGCTGGAAAATGCCTGTTCCAGCTGATCGCGCGCGGCACTCAGCGAGTCATCGGTTGCCAAGGGAGCTGTTGCTCGGGCAGGATCCTGTGCCTGCACCGGCGTTGGCCATGAACCGCAAAGGCCGAAAGCCACTGTCAATATCAGCACAGTGATAAACTGGGTTTTCACGTAGAGCAATTATCCCCTCGTATTATTATGCGTGGACCGGACAGGCCGTGGTATCAGCGACCACAAGGCCCTGGTTGAGATACGCTTATACTAACGAGTTTAGTCCCGACGCCCAGAAAAACCAAAAAAAATATCGGTAAATCAATTACCTGGGGAAGGTTTTTGAGTAACTGAGGTAAGTTGCCCTACTGCAGAACAGGTTCTGCAGCAGGCTGGTTGACGCTCGGCAGAGTTAACCCTGGTTAGAATACCAGGTTCATCATGACGATCATGACGACCAGGAACAGGATCGTCATTATCCCGCCCGCCTTCATGAAATCAGGCACCCGGTAACCGGCCGGCCCCATGATCAGGGCATTGACCTGGTGAGTCGGGATCAGGAACGAGTTGGAGGTCGCAATGGCCACGGTCAGGGCGTAAACCGCGGGATTGGCGCCGACCCCGAGCGCGATATTCACCGCCAACGGCACCAGTAACACGGTCGCGCCGACGTTGGACATAACCAGGGTAAAGAAGGTAGCGAGTGCCGCCACCGAGGCCTGAATCACCCAGCCGGGAGCACCTCCGACCACCGCCAGCACCTGTTCGGCGATCCATTTTGCGGTGCCACTGGTTTCCACCGCCAGCCCCAGCGGTATCAATGACGCCAGCAGAAACACGGTTTTCCAGCTGACTGCCTCATAGGCTTCCTCGATCTTGAGGACCCCGGACAGAATCATGCCGATGGCCCCGGTCAGCAGCGCGATCGACAGCCGCAGATCCGAAAACAGTACCAGGCCCAGCGCAATCGCGAAAAACAGGGTGGCCCATTTCAGTTTTTCCGGACGCAGTTTTTCTTCCTGCGGATACTCGGTGGTGACGACGACAAAATTGCGGTCCTTGGTCAGTCGATCCAAGGCCAGCCAGGTGGTGTGCACCACCAGGGTATCACCGGCATGGAACGGCATATTACGGATGTCATCACCCTCGCGCATGGTGTCGCCATCGCGATGCAGGGCGACCATGGCCAGGCCGTAGGTCTTGCGCATCCACACATCGCGTGCTGATTTACCGATCAGGCTCGATCCGGGCGGAATGACCACCTCGGCAATACCCGCCTTGGCACGGGACAGTACATCGACGAAGGTGCGCAATGATTCGCGCTTGATCAAATCGTACTTTTCGACAAAGTGCTTCAGATGGCCGGGCGCAGCCACGATACCCAGCACCATCCCGGGTTGAAACTCGGTATCCCGGGCCAGGGTACCCGGTCCGACCTGGCTTTCCTGCCCGCCCAGTTTGTTGGCGATAATGCGCACCCGGTAGGTGGTTTCGACATCATCCAGTTTCTGCCCGATCAGTTTACTGCCATCCGGGACCACGATCTCGTACAGCGAATAATCGATGTTGTAGACATCACGGAAATATTGCATCGGATCGGATGAAGAACTCTTGTCGATCTTGGTCACCGGTAACACAAAGCGACCCGCCAGCACGAAATAGATAATACCGGTAGCGACCAGGGCCAGGCCGATCGGGGTTACCGAGAACAGGCCCCAGGTATCCATTTGCTGATCGGCGGGCAGGGCCTGGTTGGAGGTCAGGATCAGGTCATTGAGCAGGATCAGTGGACTGGAGCCAACCATGGTCACCGTGCCGCCGAGGATGGCGGTAAATCCCATCGGCATCAGCAGGCGCGACATCGGCAGCCCGGAACGGGCGGAGATTCGACTGACCACCGGCAGAAACAGCGCCGCTGCACCCACGTTCTGCATGAACGAGGAAATGATGCCGACGGTGCCGGAGATAATCGGGATAATGCGACTCTCGGTCTTGCCGCCGACCTTGAGGATAAAACTGGCTACCTTACTCATCAGGCCGGTTTTATCCAGACCGGCGCC
>JASJBV010000078.1 GCA_030066335.1 Gammaproteobacteria bacterium | reverse complement strand
TGGTACCTTCAAAAGCATTTTTCCCGCCTACAAAGACGAGCAGATTTCGGCTTCTTTCCTGTATGCGCATAATGACTATCTACAATTTGTGCTGGAAGCTGGGGCAGGGGCGATTTTATTGCTGGCGATAGTGATGCTATCGCTGCTGATGGCTTACCGGGCGATGCGTTCGCGTCATGACCCGTTGTATCGAGGGCTCGGTTTTGCGGCATTCATGGGCATCATGGCGCTGATGATCCACAGCAGTACCGACTTCAATCTGCAGATACCGGCCAATGCCCTGATGTTCATGCTGCTACTGGCCCTGGCCTGGATAGGTTGCCATGCCAATCGACAGGGTGGCGCCAGCAAGCATATCCCTGAACAGCCAACCCGTTCACCCGGCTAAGCGGGCTTGGTCAGCACAATCAGCGATCGCCAGTCAGTCAATTTTTCCGTAAAGCAGCCGATAACCCCTATTAGGCAGAATCTCAAGCCAAGCTAGGGCAAGATCCGTTTTTAACCGGGCGATCTGATTGCCTGGCCAGGTTGGACGAGGAAAGTTACGGAAATCTGATGATCGCGATACCAAGCAGAAACCTATTGCAGCGCTGGGTTGCACCCTGGTTGTTGATTTTATCGTTGATCAATTTGGCTGATGCCGACCTGTTTCCGCTGAACCGCAAGCAATCCATGGTCATCGAGCATCAATATGGTGCAGCTGCGCTGCAACGTATCGCCAACTGGCAGAATCTGATGCAAACCCAGGCTCAGCTGGACGACCGGGAGAAACTTGAACTGGTCAACCGTTTCTTCAATCAACGTCGCTTCATCAGCGATGATCAAAACTGGAACCATGCAGACTACTGGGCTACGCCGCTTGAATTCCTCGCCAAGGATGCGGGTGACTGCGAGGATTATTCCATCGCCAAATTCTTTACCCTGAAGGCGATGGGCGTTGACGAGAACAAGCTGCGCATTACCTACGTCAAGGCCAAAGAGTTAAACCAGGCGCATATGGTTCTGACCTACACCGACAAGGCGGGCGAGGTACCGTTGGTGCTGGACAACTTGATCGGCAAGATCAAGCCCGCTTCGCAGAGAGAGGATCTGCGCCCGATCTACAGTTTCAATGGCGACGGATTGTGGCTGGCGCGGGAAAGGGGGCAGGGCAAGAAAGGTCGGGAAAATCGACTGGCGCGCTGGTCGGATTTACTCGATCGCATGCATAATTGAGATTGCCGGTATCGTAAATAGCCGCGGTTGGCTATCTTCTCGCCGGGTGTTGATGATAGACTGAGCGGGAGCAGCTCTGCCTATATCGATGATCACGAAGCCATCATTCCCGGATCCGGCCTTGTCCATTCACCAGCATGTGCTGGCAATGGCGCCGATTGACCCTGGTCTGCCCGCGGGAATCAACCATCCGCTGCAAGCGGGACTACAAGCCGGCAGCCTGGCATGACCGATCCACAGCTTAATCAACTCCATGAACAGAAAGCCCAGCAACTGCTGATGCTGGTGCGTGAACTGGTAATCGAGTTACATCCGCATTTACAAGACTCGGTCATGGTCCGTCTCGACAGCCACCTGGATCGGGATTTGAGTTTCGACAGTCTCGGCCGGGCGGAATTGCTGCTCAGGGTAGACAAGGCATTCAAGGTGCATCTGCCGGAAGCCCTGATCGCCGAGGCAGAGACACCCGGCGATCTGTTGCAGGCGCTGCTGGCTGCGACGCACGAAAAAATCGACAACCTGCAGCAACTCGCGATAGAGGTCGAGCAGATTGATGACAGCGAACTGCCGGCCCATGCCAATACCCTCAGTGAAGTCATGCAAGCCCATGTCGAGATGCACGGTGAGCGTAAGCATCTGTGCCTGTGGCAATCTTTTGACGCTGCCGATTGCATGAGTTACCGCCAACTGCATGAAGCTGCCTGCAAGGTCGCCGCAGGCCTGTTGCAGGCCGGGCTGAGCCCGGGGCAGCGGATCGCAATCATGCTGCCGACCGAGGCGGATTTCTTTAAGGCCTTTCTCGGCGTGATCTATGCCGGTGGCGTGGCCGTACCGATATATCCACCTCTGCGTCGCTCCCAGGTGGAGGAACATCTCCGCCGCCAGGCCGGAATCCTGAATAATGCCCAGGCCAAAATTCTGATTACGGTGGCCGAATTACGCCAGGTAGGCACCTTGTTATACGGTCTGAGCAAACACCTGCGCCAGGTGCAGACGGTGGCCGGACTCAGTCAACAAAACCTGACTATCAACCCTCTGCAACTGAATGCCGAGGACCCGGCATTGATCCAGTACACCTCGGGCAGTACCGGTGATCCCAAGGGCGTGGTACTAACTCATGCCAACCTGCTGGCCAATATCCGTGCGATGGGGAAAATGTTGCGCGTCACTTCCAACGATGTATTCGTCAGCTGGTTACCGCTGTATCACGACATGGGGCTGATTGGTGCCTGGTTTGGCTCGATGTATTTCGCGGTGCCGGTGCTGATCATGTCGCCGCTGACTTTTCTCGCTGATCCCTCGCGCTGGTTGTGGGCGATTCATCACTTTCGCGCGACCCTGACCGCGGCCCCTAACTTTGCCTATGAACTCTGCCTGAAGAATATACGTGATGAGGATATCCAGGGTCTGGACCTGAGTAGCCTGCGGTTGATGTTGAACGGGGCTGAGCCGGTTAGCCCCAACACCATTAGTCGCTTCAGTCACAGGTTCCAGGCTTTCGGCCTGGCCGAAACCGCCCTGATCCCGGTCTATGGATTGGCAGAGAATTCGGTTGGCCTGGCGTTTCCACCGGCCGAGCGGACCCCGATCGTCGACCATATCGATCGTGATCAGTTGGCGCAACATGGTCGCGCGCTGCCGGTCGATGAGTCGCATCCGCATCGGCTGGAATTTGTCGCCTGTGGCCAGCCACTGCCGGGGCATGAGGTTAAGATCCTCGATGACAGTGGTCGCGAATTGCCCGATCGGCAACAGGGCAGGCTGGCATTCAAGGGGCCATCGGCAACCGCGGGATATTTCAGAAATCAGCAGAAGACCCGTGAACTGCGCAACGGTGATTGGCTGGACAGTGGCGATCTGGCCTATATCGTCGCTGGTGAGATTTTCATCACCGGCCGCATCAAGGACATCATCATCCGTGCCGGGCGCAACATCTATCCGCATGAACTGGAAGAATTGATCGGTAATATCGACGGTGTGCGCAAGGGCTGTGTTGCGGTATTCCCCAGCACGGATCAACGCAGCGGCAGTGAACGTTTGATCGTGATGGCGGAAACGCGCCTGACCGATGACCAGCAATTGACCGACTTACGTCAGCGCATCATGCATGAATCTTCAGCCCTTTTGGAAATGCCACCGGATGATATCCTGCTGGCCCCACCACGCAGCGTGCCCAAAACATCTAGCGGCAAGATACGGCGTTCATCCGCGCGCGCGATATACGAATCCGGTGAAATCGGCGAAAAGGGCAGGTCGCTTTGGTGGCAACTGACTCGACTGGGTTTGATCGGCAGCAGACAACATTTGCTGCGGGCGAGCAGAAAGCTGGGCGCTTATCTGTACGCGGGTTACTGGTGGTCACTGTTACTGTTGTTGGCGGTGCCAACCTGGATTACCGCCATGTTATTGCCCCGGCGCAGTCTGCGCCAGGCCCTGAACCACAGGGCCGCGCGGCTGTTTCTCAAACTGGCTGGGCATAAACTCAGCGTTGAAAACGCCGACTCGCTGGCAATCGAACAGGTCATGCTGGTGGTCAATCATGCCAGTTATCTGGATGGGCTGGTGTTAACGGCGGCCATTCCCGGCCAGCTGAGCTTCGTGGCCAAACATGAACTAAAACAGCAATGGGTTGCCGGCCTGTTTTTAAAACGCATCGGCACGTTGTTCGTCCGCCGTTGGGATACCAGTGGCGGGATTGAAGACACCACCGGCATCTTACAGGCTGCCGCCAAGGGACAACGTATCGTCAGCTTTCCGGAGGGTACCTTCAGTCGAATGCCTGGTTTGCTGGGATTTCACATGGGGGCTTTTGTCGTTGCGGCACGTGCATCCATGCCGATACAAACGGTAACCATCCGCGGTACCCGTTCTATCTTGAGGAGTGGTCAATGGTTTCCTCATCGAGGCGAAATTAATCTGCACATTGGTCGGGTTATCACGGCTGATGGCGATGATTTCGAGGCTGCAGTGGGTTTACGCGATCAAGCACGTAGCGAGATATTGCAGCATTGTCATGAGCCTGATCTGGCCCATGAACGATTCATACCACCGATAAACCAATAAATTCAGCATAAACCCCGATGCCATGGCAATGTCGGGAGCTTGATTGACGACGGCCCGGATTCACCCTCATTTTCAGGTAAAAGCCAGATTCAGGCTTAAAAAATTTCTTTAACTTATTGATTTTATGCTATATATAGTACATTGTGCTATTGCAGATAAAGCGTGATGATCTGCGCTTTTCGAGTAAGGACTGGATATCAAGATAACAACCGGCAATAGCCAAACCCCGATGATTTGTGGATATTTTAGACTGTGAGGGGATTCACATGAACTATATCCGAGGTCGTTTAAGATAGTTACATGGATGCAATTATGAGCTTTATTAATCAAGGAAGGGAATTACGATGATCAGTGACAAGGCCAAACATTCACAAAAGTTGATTCGTTGCGTATTGCTCAATCAGGACAATGTGGCAACGGTGCGTTTCATAGAGTACGAAGTGTTCAATCTATGGCGTTACATGATGACGCATAAGTATGGTTTCTCCATCTCCGAAATGTCATTGTGTATGTGGATCAGCGAGGCGCAGTACATCCAGAAAGAAGATGTCTATGCCCGTTCCGGAGATGTCGAACCGGTATCGCGGATCGTGTTTTCGATTTTCGACAGTCGCAACGGCTTCTCCCATACCACCAGCCGCTTCGTGCTGGAACCCGAAACCGCAGAGGTTCGCAACATTCTGGTCTCCCATATCCCTGATGAAATTCTATCCAGCGAATTTGTCGAGGTGGATACCTATCCGGGTGTCAGTATCGAAACCAGCAAGATTTCCGAAATTGACGAGGTCATATTGGGCCTCTCCTGCGAGCAAAGCACCCAGTGGATTGGGGCTATATCTCCTCCTCATTAGCGAGGCTGCTAGCGGTCAGATCAGCAACTGTACCGATGGGCTTGCATCACCCTCGGTATCGGTAGCACTCAGGCAATTCAAAACGCGGCCCGGCTCCAGCTGACCCTGTTGCAGAATATAGGCTTTGACGCCTGCGGAGCGGGCGTTGGCCAGTTCCCGCATCTGCGTCTGAATCCGGGTTTCGTCAAGCTGGATATCTCCCGCTTCCTTACCTTGTTGTTTCAACGCTTCCTGTTGTTGCTCGAGCAGCATGGCTTTGATGGCTTGCTGGTCTTCCAGTGCGCTGACAGCACAGGCTTTTATTTTCAGACCAGGACGCTCCTGCAACAGGTTGACCACTTTATCCAGAAGCTCTTGCTGTTGCGCCTGCAGCTCTGTGCTGTTGGCGGCGAAGGTTACCGGCGGTAAAGCGATTTGATCGGCCGCTGCCTTGGCCAGCTTGAACAGGGTAACCAGCGAACCGAAGGGTTGCAGAGTGTGTTTCAGGTAGGCCAGGGATGCGGATTGCATGGCTTTGCCCGTGGCCTTGCGCAGAATGTGGCTCAAATCGAAATCAGGCTCATCGATATTGCCCTTGATCGGCAGTCTCAGTTCGATGACATTATTCTTGTCCTTAAGGGTGGAGAGGGCCAGGTCAATCGACATTCCGGCAGCGCTGGTAATCTCTTCAGCGGTAGCCTTTTCCGTTTCGATCACCTCGATCGAATCGATGGTTAAATCGATTTGTGAATCGATCTCGCGCTGGTTGATTTTGAAGTCGATCCTGGAATCTATGGTCCCACTTTTCATCCCATAACCCATGCTGTGACTGGTATAAGCAGTCACTGGTGGCAGGTCCAGTTGAGTGATTTCTGCGGTCAGGGCAAGGTCTTGGCTTGGCTCAAGCAACAATCCCTCGCCGTCGATAGTCAAGCGGGTGTATTCGCCCTGGTTAAAGGCGAGGGAAAACTGCGCCCGCTCAGCGGACGAAATATTCGTCAGCTCAATCCTGGCTAAATCGATGCGAGATTGATAGCTGGGAGTTACGCTGTTGTCGGTTATAGCCAGGCTTCCGGGTTCGACCAGGTTTAATTCACTGATAACTATCGAAACAGGTTGGTTTGCTGTTGCCGATGGTTCCTCGACCGCCGCTGCATCCGGTTTTTCTGAAATCGCTGTTAACCCGTTCAGGGTCGATAACAGCGGCTCAAGCTGGGCTAATCTTTTCTGCTTATCGATAGTGAGCGCGACACTCGGCCGCTTGATGTCGATGCGTTGTAAGTGCAGGGATGCGGTGTCGATTGAGTAGCTAAGCTCGTCCAGTTCAAGTTGTTTGATCTCGACAAATGTTTTGTCCTCGCTTTGCCTGATCATACTTAGTTGATCGATAGCGAGTTGGTCAAAGCTGGACTGTTGTTGATCCTGGTTGAAATCGGTTACCGCTAATCGCTCGACCGCGTAGAGTTGATAATCCAGCTTGCGATCGAGGGCGATGCTGTCGTGAATTTCCAGATTGCCGCGCACATCGATCTTACCATCGGCGGAGTAACGGCCACGGCCCTGCCAATCCAGGCTCTGGGTTTGATGGGTGATGTGTTGATAATCAACTTGTAGATGCTTGATGCTGATATTGTGCTCGATATCGGCTGCAATGCCATTACCGATGGTAATATCGAACTGTGTGTCCAGATTGATCTCACCCTGTAATCCATCGAGATAAGCCTGATAAAACTTGGCATAAGGCGCAAAGCTCAATGCCTTTAAGCTCAATTGACCGCTAATTCGCGGTGCCTCGGCAAATAGCGTCATTTCGCTGGTTAGAGCCAGTGGTGCCTGGTTCAGGGTCATCTCGACAGCCACGAGTGCTGGCTGTGCCGGGTTCCAGGATTGCAGGTTCTGCAGCTGTAGTGAGTGGATATTTGCCTGTTGGGCAAACTCGGGTTCTTGATAGGAAAATTGCAGCTTTTCGAACTGTAATCGATTGACGCCGAAGGCTATTGGACCCGTTGTCTCCTCAGTAGCTTGGGCTGGCTCACTGGTTGGCGCTGGATATAGCGGAATGCCATTGATATCGATTTGATCCTCTGCATCTCGGGTTACCACGGCCGTGACACCACTGAGGATAATTTTATCCAACACCAGGCGACCGCTGAACAGATCGAGCATATCCATATCCAGTGCCAGGGCTTCAATCGAGGCGGGTGGTCCGTCGGCACCACTTATTTGCAACTGTTCCAGCAGCAGGGTGCCGGCAAAGGGATTAAAATCGACGTTCTCCATGGCCACTTCGCTGGCGCCCCGGTCCTTCAACAACTGGCCAAGACTCCATTGCAGCAACAGGGGCATCAACAACAGGATCAGGCCAAAAACCATGCTGGTGATCAGCGAGATTCTTAACCAACCTAGTTGCCAGTAAGCCCGGATTATTGATTTAAATGCTTGCATTCTGCGGCCTGTGAGACGGAATAATATATTTAACTAATACAGAAGTGTGCCATGATCGGATCAAAGAGCTTTGGCCCCATTTGCTGATGACTGGCTCGGTCTCGAGCACAGACAAAAACGCGACCTGTCATATGAGTTCCTGTCGCTCGAGGCAGCCAGCTTAGAGCCAACCTCAGGATTATCAGGGCTGTTTCAGTTCACGATCAACGGCTGTAGAGAGATGATGGATTGGTCGGAGTGAGAGGATTCGAACCTCCGGCCCCTGCCTCCCGAAGGCAGTGCTCTACCAGGCTGAGCTACACTCCGAGTAGCCGTTATGTCAAAGGCGGCGCTATTCTAGCAGAATCCGGGCGCTACAGTTAACACCGTTTTAGGCTTTGGCTGCGTATAATTTAAGCGCCGGGTCAGCATCCGGATGAAATTCTTCGGTCAATGCCTTTAACGCGGTTTCCTTGCTGGTGTAGAAGCGGTCGCGACCCAGTTCTTCGACCAGGTTGCTGCGGATAAACAGTTTGATGACCTGGAACTTGAGCCCGCTGAACATCAGTTTGACCCCGAGCTGGTCCAGGCGCTTGTTCAGTTCACGGACTTTTTCCTCGCCTGAAGCATCGATTTCATTGATGCTGCTGCCGATGATTAAGATGACTTTCGCCTCCGGGAACTCCCGCTGAGCTTCGAGAATGATATCCTCGAAATAGGCCACATTGGTAAAGGTCAAGGGCCCATCAAATCGAACCGGCACGAACTTGTCGCTGATCGGTTCGAGTTTATGAGCTTTGATACCACCCAGGGTTCCATCGGGTTTACGGCTAACAATATCGGCGCGTGGTTGCATGGTTTTGATCAGGAAGTGGACTACCGTCAATACGACACCGAGTAAGATGCCATTGGCAATAGACGGTGCCATGATCAGGGTGGCGAAGAAAGTAATGATACCGATCACGGCGCCAACACGATCAACCTTCCAGGCCTGGGTTAATGGTTTTATCCGAATCAGGCCGAAAACCGCCATCATCACAATCACCGCGAGCACGGCCTGGGGTAAGTGATAAAGGTAGGAGGTAAAAAACAACAGAACGATCACGACGGTGGCCGCGGATATGATCGCAAAGACACCGGTTTTGGCCCCGGAACGAGCCGCCACCGCTGAGCGTGAGAATGACCCGCTGACAGTAAAGGAACCAAAAAAACTTCCGCCTATATTCGCCAGACCCTGACCAATCAACTCTTTGCTTGCGTCCACGCGCTCGCCGGTAGAACTGGCTATTGCCTTCGAGATGGATGTGGCTTCCATAAAGCCGATCAGGGCCATGACCAGGGCGGCTGGCAATAACGCCAGCAACAAGGTCAAATCAACATGGGGGACGCTAAAGCTGGGAAGACCCTCGGGTACAACACCTACCACATCACCACCGGCAGATAGAATGATTTCGCCATCTGCAGCCTGTCTGAAACGCCAGATTTCATCATCCAGGGTAAATCCTGCGGGTACCTGGTTACCGCTCACCATGACCATTTGGCCGGCCGGGTCCTGTGCCATTTTAAAGCCGATACGGTGAATATCGATGATGCGGCGGGTATTCTCAGCCTTCAAACGCGAGAGCTGATGGTCTAACACCGATGCATCTGCCATCAGGTCGTAAGATTCTTTGATTTCACCCGCTTGCTTTAATTGCTTGGATTCACGGCGTAATTCGGCGATCTCGGTAATCAGTTGCCCAATTTTCGATTGGGTGGTGGCATAAGTATCCAGTAATGCGGCGGTTTCCTGGTCATGAAATTGACTGGGTACAACCGAGATTTTTTCTTCATAGCCGACCAGGCTACTGATTAAGGTTGTCAACATCACCACAATTAAAATGCCCGGCCAGTTCGGCTTAATACGTCGTAACCCGGCGATGATTAGCCAGGCGCTGATGGCAAACGCCAGGGTCAACACATGCATATCCGGTATCTGGGTGATAACACGCCATAAATCAGCCAGATAGGAATCGGTCCGCGGGAATGGCACACCAATAATCTTGCTCAGCTGGGACAGGCCAATGATTAACGCGGCAGCATTGGTGAAGCCAACAATCACCGGGCTTGACAGCAAATTGACAATCGCACCCAGGCGGAACACGCCCAGCACCAGCCTGAGCACACCGACCATCAATGCGAGCATGATGGATAATTCAATAAAGGTGGCACTACCGGGGGTGGCGAATGGAATCAGCGCGGCCGCAGACATTAACGACAGCATCGCCACCGGGCCGGTATGTAACTGGCTGGACGATCCCCACAGAGAAGCGATAATGACCGGGATAAATGACGCATATAAACCGTAGACAACCGGCAAGCCGGCCAATTGGGCATAGGCCATGCTTTGTGGTACCAGGATTAATGCCACGGTGATACCGGCGACGAGATCAGAGCGAATTTTCTCTTTGGTCAGTGGGAACCAGCGGATAAAGGGCAAGATTGAGACAAGCAGATTGTTCATATGTTTAATCGAGATAAAGTCATCGCGCTGCGATCATAATGAGCGCATGAAATCTCCATAGGCTAAATGAATGAAAAGCCGGGAACCAAGCTTATTCAACCGTTGTTTCTCCAACAGAATTTCTGGCACGCATAGTTGTGAACATTCTATTGTAAAAAGCATGATAAGCATATAATAAAATGTTAATGCATCTATATTTTATTATTATCTGGTTGACTGCTTTTCCACCGCCGTGGGATGGCGAACGATTAATGAGGTAACAACCGTAAGTTTTCGTCGATACTGCAGGAAGTAATATCGATTAAGTTCAATCCGGGTTAGCACCGTATAACAGCCAATAAAAAAGCCTTAACTAGTTGAAAGTTAAGGCTTTATATTGGTGGAGACGGGGGGAATCGAACCCCCGTCCGCCAGTCCTCTGCCATCGGCTCTACATGTTTATTCCGACATTCAGTTTAACTGGCTGCTACCCGCCGGACAGGGAAGACAGACAGCGATTTCGGTACTTGTTTAGTGCTTCAGCCCCGAACGAGCATCCATCACGATTCCATGAAAGCGACGCCAGGATCTGGACGCATGGACACGGCTCCAGTCTGACGGCAACCTACCGGTTATTAAGCGGCGATTGCGTAGTTGTCGTCGTTGGCAACTATACATTTGCAGCGAGATTAACGAGTTCAGCTACATGCTCGACATGCACCTCAGGTTTCGCAACCGACGTCGAAGCCAGGTCGTCCCCGAAGAGATCCTAGTATAAACGATTAGCTATAGAATCGCCTAATGTCATAAATTTTAGAGGAATTAGCGATCAATTAGTTCCTGAACGGTGATGGTGGTGATGGGATATTTCCGTTATTATGCGCAGCTTAAAATCGCCCCGGTTAACCAACAATAATCGCCCTAATCGCATGATCAATATCAAAGGCAGTCCTGCATTATCAGAATTCAGGATTCAGAAGCTTATGGCCTCCGTCAAGGCATACGGAGTGCGCAAGATATCCAGTCACTACATCCACTTGATCAAAACCAGCGCTGAGCTGAGTGATGAGGAAAGGTCAGTGCTCAACAACCTGCTGGAATACGGTCCACAAATGCGGGAGGTCGAGGTTGATGGTCCAAGTTTATATGTCTTCCCGCGCGTGGGTACGATCTCCCCGTGGTCGAGCAAGGCCACCGATATCGCGCACATCTGCGGCCTGGATAAGGTCATTCGGATCGAACGCGGCATCGAATACCAGCTTGAGTTTTCTGCGTCATCCGAGGACCTGGATTTGTCCGCGATCGAGGCGAGCCTGCATGACAAGATGGTGGAACAGGTTTTTTCATCACTGGATAACTGTGCGGCCCTGTTTGAACATCACAACCCGCAACCTTTAACCACGGTGGATATCCTGCAGGGCGGCAAGGCAGAACTGGTCACCGCCAACAGTGAACTGGGGCTGGCCCTGTCCGATGATGAAATCGATTACCTGGTGGAGAGTTATCAGCAGTTAGCGCGCAATCCCACCGATG
>JASJBV010000021.1 GCA_030066335.1 Gammaproteobacteria bacterium | reverse complement strand
TACCGGGATTCCGGATGACCTGGAACTGGACGACTATAGTGCCGTTATCGTCGGCGGCAGCCCGTTTGATATCAGCACCCCGCAAGCCGACAAGTCATCCATCCAGTGCAAAATCGAGCAGGATTTCAACCGGCTGTTCGATCAAATCGTCAAGCGTGATTTTCCTTTTCTCGGTGCCTGTTCCGGCAATGGCCTGCTCGGTTCCTACCTGGGTACCAATATCTCCAGCCTATATGGAGAGGCTGTCAGTTGTGTCAGCCTGCACCTGACCGAGGCCGGCAAACAAGACCCTCTGCTAGTGGGCTTTCCGGAGCAAATCTCGGTATTGCTCGGGCACAAGGAGGCCTGTGATGAGACACCGGCCGGCGCGACCCTGTTGATGACCGGAACCGCCTGCCCGGTACAGATGTTCCGCGTCGGCCAGAATGTTTACGCGACCCAGTTTCATCCCGAGGGTGATATCGAGGGTTTCACCCTGCGTATTCATGCTTACAAACACCACGGCTATTTCAAACCGCATGAGGCGCAAAACCTGATCGATGCCATCAGCGAGAAAGACACCCCCTATGCGCAGGAAATTCTGCAGCGCTTTGTCAACCGCTACGCCGGTCAGCAACAACCCGTTTTCGCCCACAGCGAGAGTAATTGACCCAGCGCATAGCCGGCAGCAGGCAACCGCAATAGACTGTATAGCATCATCCTAAGCAGCCGGGGATATCATCATGATGCCGATCACCGTTGAATTTACCGTCACCAAGGGCGGCCAGAGCTTCAAGGAAGACAGCGTGACCCTGCGCCATGCAGAGGAATTATTCGAATATGTAGCGCCTGGTGGTGGCTGTGAAAAAATGCCCGCCGGCCTGGGTGAGATCCAGATGATCTTTCTGCCGCCCGAACACCCGAATGCGCTGAACCCGATCGCCGACCTGCGCGTCAACCTGCAACTGGGTATGGTGATGCTGACCGGGCCGTTTGCCGAGATTGTCGAAATCTCCCAGCAAATCATCGACAAGGTGGGGCGTGGTGAACTATCCGATGCCTTTCTCGCGGTGATCGGGGCCAAGGCCAGCTAGCATAGAGGTCAACGCGTCGCGCGTTCCTGGCGCTGCTCGTTGTTGATCAGGCCGACCAGGTTGCTGATCTGTTCAGACAGTAAGTCAATGATGTCATCGACGGTGAGGATACCGACCAGGCCGCCATCCGCGTCGACCACCGGCAGCCGGCGAACCCCTTTTTGTTTCATCAGGCTCACCGCATCCACCAGCCTGGTTTCGGCACTGACCTTGACCAACTGGTCACTCATGATATCGCCGACATCGACCGTGTCCACCGCAACATCCTGGGCCAGGATCTCCATGACGATGTCGCGGTCGGTCAGGATACCCACCGGCTTGACGGTTTCACCCTGTTGCTCGGTGACCACCAGCGAACCGACATGATGATCGCGCATCAGGCCGATGGCGGTACGCACCGACTCATCGCGTGCCACCACGACCACCTCACGGTTACAGTATTCACCCGCAGACATTGCGCCCTCCTCGCTCCAGGTTTACCCGATCCAGACAATCAGCGGCTCAACCCCTGGCCGACTCATGATGTTTGACCTTGCCCCGGCGCCTGCGCACGTACTCCTCGAGTTGGCGTCGTGCCGCGTTGAACGCATCGCGGATCGCCACGTAGACATCTTCATGGGCATGATCCTGATCGGGGCTTCGGGTCACCACGATCTCTTCACCAGGCAAGGTGATATCTACCTTGATCGCAAACAAACGACCCTTGTGATGATGCTTATGCGGGGCCTCGACGGTGACCCGGCAACTGGTGATGTTCTCCGCGAAATGCTCAATCTTGCGGGCTTTTTCCTCGATGTTGGCAGTCACTGCTTCTGAGGGTTCCATATCACGAAAGGTAATTTGTAATGGTATTTGCATCTATCTGTCCTCTTTGTTTCATTATCAATATTTATCAAATGGCCCCGGGATGCTATGACCCTGGTCAAAAGAACCGGGATTGGACCATTTGACCGCCCCGGATGACACCTGGTCAGAGCAAAAAGCAAAAAAAGCCTGGTTAATGGCACTATTCAGGCGAATAAAAATGTGCCGCAAGCTGGTTTTTTTTAGCTAAAATCAGTGGATAAATCTCGATAATGAAAAAAATCCCCGCCAACAGGCAATTTGGTGACCGAGATAGGCGATAAGTCATTTAGGGTTTTACACGACATGAATAAGGATTCCGATAACAATTTTGATGATAACGAAATCGATGAGACCCAAATCGATATCGATACCACCGACTTCGAATTCGAAGAGGATATCACCGAGGTTGATCATCGTGGCCTGGTCGGCTGCCGCCGATTTGTTGGAGAACGCCGTAAGTTCCAGGATCCAAACTACAGTGGTCCATCACGCCGAATGAATCCGGATCGACGCAAAAACCTGCGTGACCGCAGGGACACCCGGGATAAGGATAACGACGAATAGCTGCTGCCTCGCGCAGTCCCCGACTGGAACCTAATCCTTAAACCCGCCACTCCATTTACCCGGTTGCAGAGGCCTTCCTCCCGTCAGTATCAAACTGGTCACATCATTGTTGCGTTGTACCTGGAAATGTAAAAGGCATCCGATGGTGGCACCGACCGCGGCAAAAAGGGTAATATTTTAAGCATATACACGTCGTGGCCTGATAATTCGGGCTTGGCAGACTAAAACCAGATTGACCAGCTAAAAAACCCAACCTATTCATCGGTTGCTGCAAATCCTCAATGTCAAAACAGCCATTCAACATGCCCCTGCTTCCCGCCAAGGATAATGGGGAACCCAGGCGGGTCGGATTCGAACTGGAATTTACCGGTATCTCGTTGGACCAGGCCATGTCGGCATTGCGCTCGGTAATGGATGGAGAGTTGCAGATAGTCTCTCACTTTGAGCAAAAGCTAAAGCTCGACAGCGGCACCTTCGTGCTTGAACTTGACTGGGAATTCCTCAAACGCAAGGGCCAGGAACAGGAGAATGACGGCGACTGGATCGACCTGTTGGGTCAGGCGGTATACAGCAGTCAGTTGATTCCGTTGGAACTGGTGTGTCCGCCCCTGCCGATCCATGATATTGCGCAATTACAACCGGTAGTAAAAGCATTACGCAAAGCCGGCGCATTGGGCACCTCGGACTCACCCATCGCCGCCTTCGGCGTGCATATCAATGTTGAGCCTCCCAACCTGCAGGCCGGTACCCTGCTGCGCTACCTGCAGGCTTTTGCCCTGCTGCAGTGGTGGCTGATGGAAACCTTGCGGGTCGATTTATCGCGCAAGATCAGTCCTTTCGTCGATCCCTATCCCGCAGACTATGTCAAGCTGCTGCTTGATTATGACCGGGTTACTATCGATCAGATCATTGATGATTATGTTGAGCATAATCCCAGCCGTAACCGGGCCCTGGACATGCTGCCCATGCTGGTACATATCGACCGGGAACGGGTGTTGGCACGGATCAGCGAGAGCAAGATCAAATCCAGACCGGCTTTTCATTATCGCCTGCCCAATAGCCAGATAGACCGGAAAGACTGGTCGTTGGCCAGTGCCTGGAACAGCTGGTGGCTGGTGGAGCAGCTGGCATCGAGACCGGCCCTGTTGGACCAATTAATTCGTGAATATTTACTGGCTTTTCGTCCTATCATCGGCATCAGTCGCAAAACCTGGGTGGAGTTTATCGATACATGGCTAACCGACCAACAGTGGGGGTAACCGGCAATGCCCGGCGCTGGTCGCCGAGCTGGTGGTGCACGCGCCTGGCCCTGTGGCTGGCCGGCGCCAAAGCCGTGCGCATCAGTCTGCGGCATCCGTTCACGGCCGGCAAACTGGATGCACTGGTCATCGGCGGCGGTGACGACATTCACCCGGAACACTATAACGGCGATTTACGCCAACCGGTCAAGGCCGATCCAGCGCGCGATCACCTGGAAATCGAGTGGATCCATATCGCGCTCAAGCACCGGCTGCCGGTGCTCGGCATCTGCCGCGGCGCCCAGTTACTCAACGTGGTGTTGGGGGGCAACCTGCACCAGGACATCCGCAGCATGCGCAACCTGACCCATAACCGTCCCGGACTGCTGCCGACCAAACAGGTGGACCTGGTCGCCCACTCCGAACTGGCCAGCATCTGCAACAGCACCCGCTTGCGCGTCAACAGCCTGCATTACCAGGCGATCAGGCACACCGGGGCCGGCTTGCTGGTGGTGGGCCGCGACCGCGACAACATTACCCAGGCGGTCGAATTCGCTGCCGGTCACCGCATCATCGGCGTGCAATGGCATCCGGAGTACCTGTTTTACCTGCCGTCACAGTTTGCGCTGTTTCGCTGGCTGCTGGACAGCATCGAATGATCAGCGCTTACCTGTTGTTGTTCGGCTCGGCGTTCCTGGCCGCGACCATCCTGCCGTTCTATTCCGAGGTCATCCTGTTTGCCCTGCTCAACGAGGGCGGTGAACCGATTTCGCTGGTAATCACGGCGACGCTCGGTAATACCCTGGGCGCGGTGGTCAACTGGTACCTGGGACTGTATCTGTTGCATTTCCAGGATCGAAGATGGTTTTATTTCAGCAAGCAACAGATCAGCAAGGCGCAGAACTGGTACCAGCGCTATGGTTTCTGGTCCCTGCTGCTGGCCTGGCTGCCGGTAGGCGGTGATGCCCTGACCCTGATCGCCGGCATCATGAAGGTCAGGCTGTGGCTGTTTCTGCTGCTGGTGGGCACCGGCAAGGCCCTGCGTTATATTTCCATTGTATTCCTGGCGAACTGGATCAGCTTTTGATGGCATCCAATGACAAAACCACAGACACAACCCGGCAATGGTCCGCCGGGGTAACCCGACACAGCCATGCCCTGGAGCTGGAAGCGGGCGTATTCACCTGGGATGATCCCAAGCGCATTGCCCAATCACTGAAACAATCGGCCGACAACAGTGATCAGCGCAAGGCCGAGCCGTTTCGCTCGGCGATGTCAATGCTGGTGTTCTACATCAACCGGGCCGGCAAAAACCTGCAACCACAACGATTGCAGATCCTGGAACAGGCCAAACAGGAGTTACGCATCCTTTACGGCAAGCCGCCGAAACAGAAATAACGCCAACAATCCCCTGGTAAAAAATATCTTTATGCATTTCCAGGAGGGAGCGAACAACGGATTGAATAGGAAGAAAACCCGCAGAAACCGCAAAACTCAAAATAATTCACGCAAAAACTCAAAAAAGTGTGCGCTCATCCACATTAATGTGCCAATCGGCGCCGTTAGAATGTAGTTATGATGATCAATACACACAGTAATGACATGCGCGACAAGGACATTGAAAAATTGAATCAGGACAGCGGCTTAGACGAGGATCGGCTGATTTTTCAAACCGATGCACAGCGTGAAAAATACCAACGGATGCTCGCCGATAAGAAACAGCATGAGCTGATTGATGATGAGGATGAGATCACCACCGTCATCAATAAAATCTGGCATCGAATGGTCGACTGACTTGGGCTCGGTCTCGCCAACTGACCGTATAGCGGTATTCCCTGCAAGTGCCGGTATCTGGTGTTAGACTTGGTACAAAAGAGGTAATCGCTATGAACAAATTCGTAACTGCAAGTCTGGCAATCCTGATGATCAGTGCCAGCGCCGGCGCCAACGAGCTCAATGATGACGCGGCGTATGCCATTATGCAGGAATGCATGGCCGGGGCTGAACAGTCCTTCAATCAAAACAGCGGTCTCGACCGTTATTGTATCGACAGCTATCTCGCCACCACCGGGCAAACCAATTGATGCGCCGATCAGCCCTCAGCTGCGCGGGCGTTAAAATCTGATTCCCAGCTCCACCCGGTAACCCCGCTCAGTCGGCAGCGTTCCGGCCCGCAGGGTCATCCCGTCCGGCAGGATGAAGGCCTGGGTCAGGTGGGCCATGAAATGGCCGAGTGCCCAGCCTGCCAACACATCGGCCGGATAATGCGCGCCCGCCTCAACCCTGGCCCAGCCGGTCACCGCGGCCATGCCCTGCACGCCCCAGCCCAACGCCTGCTGGTAACCCGGCTCGATGGGCAGATGCCGGATGTTCAATATCGCCATCTGCGCCTGCAGCGCCGCGGTACTGGTGTGCCCGGACGGGAAGCTGCGGTCACTTTTGCCATTCGGCCGCTCACGCTGACTGACATCCTTCAGTTGATTGGTCACGATACTGGTCGCTTCAACCGCCAGGCGCTGGCTGCCCAGCAACCTGGCCTTAGTGATCAGCCAGCTTTCCTGTTCCGAGGCAGGTGCCAGCAAGCCACTGCCGAGGTAGGCCAGCGCGGTATAGTCACGGAAATCATCACTGCCTTGTCGCGCCTCCTCGGTGGAACCGAACAGCGGGGTATCCTCGCGCAGCTTATCCGAAATCTTTGCATCCCGATCATCGATCTGCAGCAGGGCGCCAGCTGCTAACGGTACCCAGACGTTCGGGTCGCGTATCGCCTCTGCCATGGCATGTTGCACCCGCGCCCAGCCGGGTTGCAGGGTTACGGCATCGCCCAGCGCCGGTCCCCGGGTGCTGGAGCAGCCAGTCAGCAGAGAAAACAGTAGTATAATAACAAGGCTGAGAGGGACCGGGGCAGCCGACCTGCCACGCATGCTGAGAGCCCGGCGTTTCAATCCGGGACGCGCTGACCGAAACTGTACCAAAGCCGGGTCGGCGCCGCTAAATCGGCGCGTTCGATCCATACCAGATGCAGATTACCCTGCTCGTCGAGGGCGATCGACGGGTGGGATTGCTCGCCCTGCCCCGCGGCCACGGGCGGCGCAAAGTCCTCCGACCATTCCATATCGTCATTGTAGCTACTGAGCCAGATATCAGAATCGCCGCGCCGAAAATCATCCCAGGCAACGACGAATTCCCCGGCCATATTACCGGCAGCCGCCGGATTGTAATGGGGCTGGCGGTCTCCCTGTTCACCATGCACCTTTTCATTCGGCCCGAAAAATTCGCCGCCATCGGCACCGAGTGAGGCAAAAATACCGTAACCGGCGCCGCCGCGACGCTTATCCATCCAGGTCGCCACGACCTCATCTTCGCCAAAAGCGGCCAGCGCGACACGGGTTACGCCATTACCCATATCATAGGCATTCCGGTTGGAGTAGAACTCATTAAGATTTTGCGGGGGGCTGAAACTGAGCCCCTGGTCGCCGGAAAAACTGGAAAGGATCCGGGTATGCCCCGCCCGGCGGTCTTCCCAGGCCACGCACAGTGCCTCTGCTTTGGCCGCCAGGGTTGGAAACAACAGCGGGGTTGCCAGGGCTTGCGCCTCGACTGCCACCGTGGATTCCAGCGTCAATTGGCGGGACTCGCTGACCCCCAGGCGGGCAACCTTGAGCGTCCACTGGCGCGCGGATTGCTCGGGCCAGGCGACATACACCTTAGCTTGCGCGGCTGCAATGGTTGCCTGTGCAGCCGTGCCTGTGGACAGCCTGACAGCATCGCTCAGACCGGAACCAAGCAACAGGCGAACGTGAATCTCGGCATCCTGCTCCCAACTGATCGCAAATACGCCATCGGCCACTGATGCGATGGTCGGTTCATAGGACTCGCTGCCAGCGCTGACCTGGATGGATGGGGAAAACGCCTGATCCGTGGTTTGTTTGACCGCGGCATACACCTGGGGATCACCATTGCGGTTATCTTCCCACACCACCGCCACCGATTGCCCGGCTATTGCAATATGTTTACGCCCGGCGCCGCCGAGCTGATGGAATAAGCCGCTACTAGGTTGCGCGCTAATCGCTGTCCTGGAGCTAAACTGCCAGCGATCCGCAGCAAATACGGAGGCTGTCATCAGGGCCAGGCAGATGGCCCAAAATCCCGATCTCATTTAGCCGCCAGATACTGTTTGAGGGTCTTGGTCTGGTAATGGCCGCCTCTGATGAAGTCGCCGTAGGCATTCATCTGCTCGATGCTCTGGAAACCGGCTTTCTTGAACAGGGGTTTTTGTTCCTTGGAGAAATAGATAAAGGTCGGCGTTCCCAGGATGCGGTTACGTGAGGCAAACTGCATTTCCGTCATACGCTCACCACTCGGCAGCTTGATCCGCTTGCCGCTCTCGGTATCCACGTAGGCCAGTACAAAATCCCGATTATATTTTTCCTGCATCTCGTCATTGGTAAAGACTTCCTTGTGCATCTTGCGACAGGTGCTACAACCATAGCGGCCGAAATACAGAAACATAGGTTTGTTCTGGGCCGAGGCCTGCTGCATGGCCTCGGTCAGGGATAGAAACTTATAGGTTTCTGGTGGCGCCGCGACTACTGAAAAAACCGGAAAAAACAGCAGGCATAGCAGCGATAGCAGGTGCTGCCGGTAGGAGGACAGTAGCTTGGACATGTGATTTCCCCTATCTGTAAGTTGGTGGCCAAATTTACGCTGCCAGTGGTTTGTGGTCAAATTCCGGCCGCATATTCAGATGTTATAGCAAAAAAAAGGGAGGGCTACCCCTCCCAAGACCTTACCATGGTTATATGAAACTTAGGGCTTGATGTAGGTGTAACCCTGGGCCTGCAGATGGGTCAGTTCAGCCACCCCGCTGGGCACGATGTCCGCCTGCTCGACATCGTACAGATCGTCCTCCATGTTGACGCCACGTCCCTTGACGGTATTGGCGCAAACATTAAACGCTACACCCTGGTTTTTCAGGCCATCGATTCTGGCAGCCATGTTATCGTCGGCATTGGCATGCTTGAACTTGTTCAATCTTGGCAGCGATTCCGGATTGAGCAGCAGTGCCAGGCCGTTCCCGTGTAACACTACCTTGATATCCATATTCTCCGCACCCACGGCATTGATATGGTTCTGAATATTGCGCAGCGCACCAGCCTGCTGCTTTGGATTGTCATAATTGATGTGGTAAACCACTTTTTGCTTGCTGTAGCGTTCAGCCGATGCCGCACCGGAGACCAGCAAGGGCAGCGTGATTAGTAACGTATATAAAAACTTCGAACGGTGAATTATCATAATCTTTATCTCCTCTGGGTCGTTTCTGGTTGGATTGCAGACGTGTTGTTATTGCTTTGTCTAAATGAGATGTAGCCGCGCCCCGATCTATTCCATTTTTTTCAGCAGCCTGAACCAACTGCCGGAGATGTTTCGTCAGTGGTTGAATAACAACTGAAAAGCGATCAGCCACATCACGATACCGATCACAAACTCGAGGATTTTCCATGCCAGCGGCAGCGCGAATAAGGGACGCAGCAGGCTGGCCCCGTAACCAAGGCTGAGGAAGAAGACCAGGGAAGCCGATATCGCACCGCTGGCAAACGCCAACAGATGTTGTGGAAACTGGCTGGAAACCGAGCCGATCAAGACCAGGGTATCCAGGTAAACATGCGGATTCAGCCAGGTAAAGCCGAGACAGAGTATGATCGTATCGCGGTAGGAAGGTTGCTGCTGCATATGCGCCGGATTCAGGCCATGGCTCTGGTGCCAGGCCGAATAAAAACTCATCGCGCCATATACCAGCAGGAAAGCCGCACCCCCGTAGCGGGCAATGTCATCCAGTCCGGGCAACAGCTCCAACAGCCAGTGGAATCCGAACACACCCAGCGCAATCAACAAGGCATCCGACAGCGCGCAGATCATGGTCACGCTAAACACATACTGGCCCTTGAGGCCCTGGCGCAAGACGAAGGCATTCTGGGCACCGATCGCCAGAATCAGTGAGATCGATACCGAGAAACCGGTTAGCAGGACGAGGATCGATTGACTCATTGGTTATTTTTCGCTGGATTACGACCGATCCGGATTAAGACGATAAACGGACAATTGATGACGATGACATACCGGGGATTAATCGATAGAATCGAACGCCACTATCATCACTATAAAATCAACTTATGTAATGGAGACTAGCATGAACCCGAAACTTATTCCTCTGGTGTTGATCATGAGCCTGGCAACGATCCAGCCATCAGCCGCAGCCGAGGTCGACAAGGCCAAACTGAAACAGGAAGCGGTCAGCATCGTCAAGAAATTCGGCGGCACCCTGAAACCGGCGCTGAAAAAAGCGATCAAGACCGGTGGCCCTGCCCATGCGGTAAGCGTGTGCTCGGAGACGGCACCGGAGATTGCGCAAAAGCTGCGCAGCGACACTGGCTGGTATGTTAAGCGGGTGAGTCTGAAGCCACGCAACAGCAGCAGCGCGATTCCAGATAGCTGGGAGCAAAAGGTACTGCAGCAGTTCGATCAACGCCAGGCCAAGGGTGAATCGGCGGAAAAAATGGCTTATGCCGAGGTCGTCGACGGCAAGTTCCGCTTCATGAAGGCCCAGGGTGTGGAGCCGGTTTGCCTGACCTGTCATGCCGCTACTATCGCCCCGGATACCGAGGCCGCACTAAAGGATAAATATCCCGATGACAAGGCCCGGGGTTATACCCTGGGACAGATTCGCGGTGCCTTCAGTCTGGCCAAGGACCTTTAATCGGCAGCGAATTCCCGGGGTACTGTCCCCGGGAGCTATCTATTCTTACACCTTAAAATTATTTGAAAACCCGCCGGCAATGAGATCACAATAGCTGATAGCATTGCTGCCAGGTGAGCGTTTTTGTCGTCACAACATCATCCCATTAAAGCCTCCTCTTCGCGCGTCAACCTGATGTTGCAGGGCGCGGTCATCATCCTGCCGTTGAGCATTGCGGTGGTACCCTGGGGGATTCTGGCCGGCTCGCTGGCGGTCGAAGCCGGACTATTCAATCTACAGGCACAGGCGGTTTCGGCGATCGTCTTCGCTGGTTCGGTGCAACTGGTCGGGATGGGCCTGATTAAACTGGGCGCCGGTCTGTCGACGCTGCTGTTGACCACCCTGTTCCTGACCTCACGCCACCTGTTGTACAGTGCGACGATGCGGACAAGGATCTCGCATATGCCGTTACATCGGCGCCTGATCCTCGGCTTTCTGTTGACCGATGAACTGTTCGCGGTGTGCTCGCACCAGACCCGCAGTGAATTCAATTTTTGGTATGCCTTTGGTGCCGGTTTCAGTTTTTACCTGATCTGGCAACTGGCCTCGTTAACCGGCATCCTGCTCGGGCAGAACGTGCCTAACCTGGACCAATATGGACTCGACTTTGCCGTCGCCGCTACCTTTATCGCGATAGTGTTGCCGACGATCAAGAAACTATCGGTCCTGCTAACGGTTATCATCGCGCTGGTGTTATCGGTCTGGTTCAGCCTGATCGGGATCGAGGGTGGGATCATTATTTCCAGCCTGATCGCAATGAGCTTCGGCTATCTGATAGCGCTGGTACGCAAGGAGCCATTATGATCTGGCTGACCTTGCTGTTGATGGCGCTGGTGGTTTTCATCAGCCGTTACCTGTTCCTGGAACCGAGATTGCCGATTCGCCTGGGACCCCGGGTGCTGCATTTCCTGCATTACACCAGTCCGGCAGTGTTGACCGCGATCTGGGCTCCGATCGTGTTCCATCGTGATGGACAGCTCGCGGTCACTCTGGATAACCCCTATTTCGTGGCTGCCATCTTTGCCGCGATCCTGGCAATAACGACCCGCAATATCCTGTTGACCACGGTGCTCAGTATGGTCCTGTTTTTTGTGATTCGCTGATGACTGCCACCAGCTTTGTCCCCAGCAGTCGGATTCGTGCCGCGTTTGCCCGTGCGATGTCCGATATGTATCGCCACGAGGTTCCGCAATATGGTCAGTTGTTGCAACTGGTACAGCAGATCAATCAGCAGGAATTGGCGCAGGATCCGGAATTACAGCAGGCGCTGGACGCCAGCGATAACCTGCAACGCCTCAGTGATGAGCGTCACGGCGCAATCCGGGTCGGTAGCGCCAGCGAACTTGCTACCCTACGCCGTTTGTTCGCGGTCATGGGCATGTACCCGGTCGCCTATTATGACCTCAGTGAAGGCGGCATCCCGGTCCATTCCACCGCGTTCCGCCCGTTGCAACTGGATGAACTAAACGCCAATCCATTTCGTATCTTCACCTCCCTGTTGCGCCTGGACCTGATCAAGGACCAGGATTTACATGCGCAGGCGCAGCAACTGCTGGCATCGCGCAGTATCTTCACCGATGGCGTCATCCGCCTGATCGAGCAATTTGAACAACAACAGGGATTGACCCAACAACAGGCCGGGGACTTTGTGCAGGAGGCACTGGAGACCTTCCGCTGGCACCAGCAGGCCCGGGTAGACCGCAGCCAATACCAGCGCTTTCTGCACAGTCATCGCCTGATCGCCGACATCGTCTGCTTTCGTGGACCGCATATCAATCACCTGACACCGCGTACGCTGAATATCGATCGGGCCCAACTGCAGATGCAGGCAATGGAAATGAACCCCAAGGCGATTATCGAGGGACCGCCGCGGCGCAAGCATCCGATCCTGTTGCGCCAGACCAGTTTCAAGGCCCTAGATGAGGACATTCTGTTCTTCGATACCGACGGCAAGCAGCAGGCTGGCTCTCATACCGCCCGTTTTGGCGAAATAGAGCAACGCGGTATGGCTCTGACCCCAAAAGGCCGGGACTTGTATGATCAGTTACTGCAACAGGTCAGACAAGAGGTTGTCGACCCCGTTGCCGATGTCGATACTTATTACCGGCAACTGGATAAGGCTTTTGCCCAATTCCCGGATGACCTGCAGCAGATATGGCAACAACAACTTGGCTATTTCCGCTACCGGGCTGCAACTGACACTGCGGTGCCCTTGACCGCGGACTGGAACTGGCTTCTCGATAACGGCCATGTTCACCTGCTACCCATTACCTATGAAGATTTTTTACCGGTCAGTGCTGCCGGCATATTCCATTCCAATCTGCAAGAACAGCCCAGCCAGCAGGTCACTAGATCACCCAATCAAGCAGCCTTCGAACAGGCGCTTGGTTGTCCGGTCATCAGTGAATTTGAATTTTATGCGCAGATCCAGGCACGCTCAATCGAACAGTGTCTGCAGCAGCTTGGTTTTGACGAGGCCGACAGCGCCGGCTTGTTGCACGAGGTGACCATTAACCCATGACCAATCGTCAAGTGATAGCCTGGTCCCGGATTGTTGCTGGTTATTTATCCAGCTGAGGTTGGCTGAGCTGACTGGCAAAATGGATCGCGGTCAGATAGTCAACCCTATCGGTGGTTGCGGAGTCTGCTGGTGAAAATGGCTGTTGCTGGGAGTCAGCATCCGGCTCCAGCATTTGCTCTGGCTCAGAAACAGGGACAGAGTGGTCATCATCAACCGGCTGATCCATCGATGTGTCATCAAGCTGGATCTCGGCGCCAGTATCCTGCTGCTGAATTTGCGTTACCTCGGCTATGGCTGCCAGATCGTTGCTGGTTACCCATGGCTTAGTTAACCGCTGCTCTTCGATGGTCTCCACCACCAGGTTCTGGTCCGGTTCAGTTTCGGTGTTTACCGCAGGCTCCGGGTTGGATGCCATATCCTGTCCCAGTCGGTTCGATAGCTTTTGTGGCAAGTAGTGCTTGGCCTCAATCAGATCACGAGCGAAATTACGGATGCAGCGGGTTGTTGGGGTATCCGGGTATAACAGCACATAGGGCAGAAGTAGTGAATTGGAACCGGATAAATTTTGATCTTCCACGATATAGTTAGAAGAAGATATATCGAGACCCAGATATAGCTTAACCATATTGGCAAACAGGTGCATGGTAAATTCGGCTACGCCCGGGTTTTTCACGCGCTTGACCACCAGGCGCAGCGGCCGATCGAATCCCCGCCTTGCCAGAGCCTGCAACAGGACAAAAGCGTCTTTTACCGAGCTCGGTTCAGTGGTGATCGTGATTACGGTTTCCGGTACCGTTTCAATAAAACTCAATACCGATTCATTGATTTCACTGCCGGTGTCGATCAGAACATAGTCGAAACCGGACTCCAGGCGCTGGATGATATCGATCATGCTCTGTTGTTGCGCCGGATCATCATCAACCCCTTCCACCACCGCTGAGGCTGCCGGGATAATCGAGATACCGGCTGGTCCGTTGAACATGACATGCTCCAGCAACTTGTTGCCACCGAGTACATCATGCAAGGTATAAAGCGGGGTCAGGCTGGTGTAGAGATTGGTACTTTCCGGATTGGTATCGGCATCCAGCACACAGACCTGTTGATTCAGATGCGCTAATTCCACCGCGAGGTTGATCGTCAGCGAGGATTTGCCCTCACCATTCTGACCATTGTTAACCATGATCACCCGGGCATTCTTGTTGCTGGATAGGCTGGTAATTTCGATGTCTGGCGCGCGATCAAAACGCTGTTCTGTGTTCATTGGGTTAAACCGCCGGGGTAGTTCCGGCTGATGCTCGCTGGGTAAATCCTATTATAGTAGAGACTGCTGTCGATCTTTCCGCATCGCAAGCATATAAGAAGGGAATGTAAAATGAAAGCAGGGGTAGATTAACGGGGTTCTATCGAGATTCCGTTAAATTCCGCATTCCATTCATAGATTTCAGTCTGCTCCTGGATATCACAGGCACATTGATTGGCACAGGTGGATGCCAGCACGGATTTTTTCAGTTTACCTTTGTTGACCCAGAAGCCGAGCATACCCCTGGCTGCATCCGCCTCCATATCAAAGTGCCTGGCCACATCCTGCACACTGACCTGCTTGCGGTTTTGAACATAGCGCTTGATTTCGGTCAGAATCATACCGGCTGCACCTTAATCGATTGGCGTCGATTGGCATAGCTGCGCAGGCCATAAAACAGTAAAACCGCATACAACAAAACCAGGCTGATGGTAATTGAACTTTGCAGGGTTTGATCTCCGATACGGGCAAGTTGATAGAACAGGGTGGCGGATACATAAGCGATGGAGGTAGTCCAGAATGCGACGAAACTGGCCCAGGCCAATCCGGCCTCTCTGACGATAGCCCCAATCGTCGCCACACAGGGAAAGTAGAGCAGGATGAACAACAGGTAGGCAAAGGCACCCGCCTGGCCATCAAAGCGATTGGCCATTACCCCGAACACGCTGGTGTTGAGTTCGAGATCAGAAGCTATCGCTGCGCTATCAGAGGTTTCACCTACATCGATCGCAAGCGGATCAAATAATAACTCGCTCAATCCCGCTAGATTTTGCGGGACGGTCGCTGCCGCCGCAGCTATTGACCGCCACAGGTCATATTCCTCTGCCTCGGCGACTGGCATATTCTGGCGGGACAACTGACTGTAGATGGAGTCCAGGGTGCCGACCACCACCTCCTTGGCCAATACCCCGCTGAAGATACCGACCGTGGCCGGCCAGTTCTCCTCCGCCAGCCCCAGCGGATGGAATAGCGGGGTCAGGGTTTTGCCGACGACACTCAGGACGGAATTTTCACTGTTTTCATTACCAATCGAACCATCGGTGCCGATCGAATTCAATACATTCAACGCCAGCACCATGATGATTATCACTTTGCCCGCGTCACGGATAAACAACTTGACCCGGTCCCAGGTGCGCAACGCTATCCCTTTCAGCGTGGGTACATGGTAGGTAGGCATTTCCATCAGGAAACCGCTGCTCTCTCCCGACAACAGGGAATGTTTCATCACCAGTCCGGTTACTATCGCCATCGCGATGCCGATCAGGTACAGGGCAAACACCAGGTTCTGGCCATTGCTCGGGAAGAATGCCGCGGCAAATAACACATACACCGGCAGGCGTGCACCGCAGGACATGAATGGATTCATCAGGATGGTCAGTTTGCGTTCCCGCTGGTTTTCCAGGGTACGGGTGGCCATGACCGCCGGTACATTACAGCCAAAACCGACGATCATCGGCACAAATGCCTTCCCGGGTAAACCGATCGAACGCATGAATCGATCCATGACGAAGGCAGCCCTGGCCATGTAACCGGAATCCTCGAGAAAGGACAGAAACAGGTACAGGCAGGTGATAATCGGAATGAATGTGGCCACCACCTGTAACCCACCACCCAGGCCCTGGGCCAGGATCAAACGCAGCCAATCCGGCAAGCCCAGACCAGCCAGCAGTTCAGACAAACCATCGACGAACAAGGCGCCGGCCACGCCGTCAAAGAAATCTATGAACGCGCCGCCAAAATTAATCGTGAACATGAACATCAGGTACATCACGAACAGGAATAGCGGTACGCCCCAGAACCGATGTAACACCAGTTGATCGATCCGGTCGGAAAGATAACGCTCAACTTTTCCGCGCATCCTGACCACCATCTGGGTAATCGTATGGGCATGACCGTAACGCGAATCCGCAATCACCACATCCGCACTCTCGGCATAGATTTGCTGGATATGTTGACGCCATTTGTCGATCTCAGCCTGCAATTCCGGGGCGCACTGATCCTCACAGACAGACTGATCCCCTTCCAGTAACTTCAAGGCCAGCCAGTAACTGTTATAAGCATACTGCTCGTCATTCAGGTGCTGCCTGAGCTCGGCAATCGCGGCTTCAATTTCACTGTCCATGGTCAGGATAAAACCCGCTGAAACCTGCTGATCGATGACCTCTAGCAAAGCCTGCTCCAGGCTTGAGATACCGCGTCCAGATACAGCCACAATGCTGACGACCGGACACCCCAGCTTGGCGGATAACAGTTCGATATCTATCGATATCCCGCGTTTTTCCGCCACGTCCATCATGTTTACCGCAAGCACCAGCGGCACGCCCATTTCCAGCAATTGCACCGTCAGGTACAGATTGCGTTCGAGATTGGCCGCATCCACCACATTGATGACCACATCCGCTTCACGGCTTAACAAATATTGACGGGTGACCTGTTCATCCAGTGACAGTGCGTCGAGGGAATAGATGCCGGGTAAATCAATGATCTCCACCCGCTGTTGACCGAGGTTAAAGCTACCTTGTTTACGTTCCACGGTGACGCCCGGCCAGTTGCCCGTGGTCTGGCGGATACCGGTCAGGGTATTAAACAGTGCGGATTTTCCGCAATTGGGATTCCCTGCGATGGCAATAGTGGTCATGTTCGAACAAGTTGCAGCTCAGTCTGTGCAGTTGATTGGGGCAGCGGCAGTAACAGGATTTTAGCGGCAATATTGGCGTCCAGCGCGACCCGGCTGCCTTTACTGAGAACCACGACGCCACCCTGACGTTGATGTAACACCGTGATTTGCTGATCCTTACGGATGCCGAGGCTCATCAACTTTTTTTTAAAAGCCACATCGCCTTCGATATGCGCTATCAGGCCGATGAAGCCGTTGGGCGAGTCATTGAGAGGAATGGTTTGCGGCATCACATTACATAAATGAGAACAATTCTCATTAATATATTTAACTTTTCTAATGCATGCAATAACCCGGAGCGATAAAAAAGCTAATAGCTGATCCAGATCAATCAAACCAGGCCGCTTACCCTGCCTGCCATCGATTGGATCGATCAGGGGGAGATGATTTCCTTCGGTTTATCAAAGAAGAAACCCTGGGCCATATCGATGCCGATTTCCTTCAACTGGTCCACCGCAGCCTGGTCCTCGACAAATTCAGCAATGGTTAACAGACCCATCTTGTCGGCGATTTTATGGATCGCCTCGACCATGACCGTGGATGCCTCATCCTGCAACATCGATTTGACGAACACGCCGTCGATCTTGATGTAATCCAGCGGCAGGTTACTGAGATAGGAAAACGAACTGAGGCCACTGCCGAAATCGTCGAGGGCGACATAGCAACCATGCTCACGCAGGGCTGACATATATTTGCTGGCGATATCCAGGTTGGCGATGGCCACGGTCTCGGTGATCTCGAGACAGAGTCGTCCCGCCGGGATTTGCTGTTCGGTGATTATCTTCAGCATATCGTTCATACGATCACGCGAACTCAGGGTCTGGCCTGACAGATTGACCGCATAAACCGCATCGTCTTCGGGTGTTTCGAGGATCTGTCGGCAGACCCGATTCAGCACCCAGCTATCGATATCCGCCATCAGGCCGTAACGCTCGGCGATCGGGATAAAGGCCATGGGGGCGATGATGTGGCCCTCCTTATCCTTCATCCGCAGCAATATCTCGATATGCTTGCGTCCTTCCACCCGCGAGCTCAGCGGCTCAATCGCCTGCCCATACAGGTAGAATTGACCGTTTTCCAGGGCCTGGGTCAGGTCCTGCAGGCGTTCGGATTCCTCGACCTTCTTGAACAACAGCTCGGCATTCAACGGCATCAGGTGGATCCGGTTACGCCCTTCATTTTTCGCCACGTAGCAGGCCTGATCGGCCGCATGAAACAGGTATTGATAATCGACCACTTCGGCCGGTACGCTGACCATGCCGATACTCGCGCCCACCCGGTAGATATTATCCTCCCACTGGAAGCTGAATGCCTGCACCGCATCCAATAGTTTTTCCGCGATCATGATCGCCTGGGTTGGGGTCACGTTGGCGAGGAAGGCACCGAATTCATCCCCGCCCAGGCGCGCCAGCAAGTCGGTCTTGCGCACCAGCGGTTTCATCACCGCCGCCAGTTGTTTCAACAACTCATCCCCGGCACTGTGGCCGGCGGAATCATTGACGATCTTGAACTGATCGAGATCGATAATACAAAATGCGTGGTTGACGTCACTTTCATACAACTCAAGCATCTGCTTGACCTTGTCTTCAAACGCACGCCGGTTGTACAGCCCGGTCAGGCTGTCGTGCGCCGCCTGATGCTGAATCTTGCGCAACAATTCCTGCGACTTGGTGATATCACTGAAACTAATAACGACACCGGAGATCCGGTGATGGATATCGACAATCGGTGAAATATTTGCGTTGAGAATAAGACTAGCTTTGTTCTTCAGGCCGAACTGGATGTCGCTGATTGCCTTGACCGCGGAATTTCCCTGCAGCATGCGATGGATGCTGGCACAGATATCCTGGTCTTCGATACCGCGCTGCTGGCTGACGATACTCTCCACCCGGCGTCCGACCAGACGACTCTCGGATGTATCCAGGTAATTCAACGCCACCTCGTTGATATAGTCGATTTCACCCTTGTTATTCAGCGCAATCACCCCATCACCGATACTGCGCAGGGTGACCTGGGCCCGCTCTTTTTCCAGCATGACCTTGTTTTCAATGCGGCGTAAATTGATCAGGATGTGGAGGAATATGCCTGCTGCCGTGAGCAGAATCAGGAGAAAGACGGACAGGTTGAATTGGCGATACTGTTCAAGGTCAACCCGCGATTTATTAATCGCGCTATCCAGCTCGGTTTTTTGCCCGGCCAGCAGGGACCTGAAGTTATCATCGATCACCGCCTGCTCGGGTAAAACCTCTCCGATTAGCGTCTCGGCGGTTGCCAGGCGTTCTAACGCGCTCAGCGTCAGTGCCTGCTGCAGAACCCGGCGCTGAATATCCAGGGTTGTATCGACCAACTGCTGCTGTCTGAATACCAGGGCCTGGAGTTCAGCACTCAATCCCAAATCCAGCAGCCGCAGTTTCAGTTGATTGAATTGTTCCGCTTTATCTTCCAGTAACTGGCTAAAGCGACTGCGTTGGTTGTAATCTTCGGCGTAAATCAATTGCAGGATCAACTCGCCACGCGATCCGGCAACCTCCAGCAGCTGGCTGGCGAGATCTATCTTGTTCGCGGTCAGGGTGGATGATTCGATCGAGCTGGACTGGCGATTCACCTCCTGGGTGGTGACGATCCACAACACGGTGATCGCGGCCAGGATCAACAGGGCGCCAGAGGTGAAAACCGGAATTATTTTGATGGGTCGGGTATCTGCTTTAGGCGACATGACGAATAACGATTAAAACTCCCTGTAGCAACCGCGTTTAAGCAGCCACCGCTTGCGCATAAAAAAGGTGAAAACTCTACCTGATATAGCAGAAAGTGAACGAACAACAAGCTGCAGCAAGCACTCGTTGGGTAGAAGTGGTAGGGGTATTCGACTTAGCGTGGGGTCAACAGGCTGATCAACAGGCTGGCGTTTTGAGCCGCCTCGCGACCCAGATCGGTCAGGTAGCCGCCATCGCTGTGGCTGGTTAAACCCTTGTCGTGCAGTCGTTGCGCGGCTTCGATTACGGAGACCTCGGCACTGTGATGGATTTTCAGGCCTTCCATCGAGGAATCGGGGAATTTGAGCAGCAGGTTGAGTTCCTCAACCAGCGCAGCATTG
>JASJBV010000077.1 GCA_030066335.1 Gammaproteobacteria bacterium | reverse complement strand
GCTTGCGGTTGATAACCAGGCCGGCCTGCCGCAGTTGCTGCAGGTGCTGCGAGGTATTGGCCACGCTGAGACCCGCAACCTGGGCCAGGGCGTCCACGCTGCGCTCACCCTGAGCCAGGAATTCCAGTATTTCCAGCCGGTAGCCATTGCTCATGGCCTTGGCTACTCGGGCAAACTGGTTGAATATGTCGTGCTTGAAATTACCGGTTGACATCTTTTCCCTGCTATCATTCAATTATTCAAGGGATCTATTGAATATAAGATAATCGTTCATATTATCACAAACCAGACTTTACCGGATACCGGGCCGAGATGGATACGTTTGATTGGGCAGTTGAAAACGAAGAGATTGTACGCTTGTTCTTTTTCGTGGCAGTTTTTGCGCTTATGGCTCTGTGGGAAATTTTGGCGCCTCGCCGCACTCTCACTGTCGCCAAGGCCTCGCGCTGGGCCAATAACCTCGGCATCGTGTTATTGAACACCCTGCTGGTACGGCTGTTATTACCTGCCGCCGCGGTCGGCGTTGCACTGCTCGGCGCACAACAGGGCTGGGGATTGATGCACTATTACCAGGTACCGTTACTGCCAGCGGTGATCCTCAGCGTGATCCTGATGGATTTCGTTATCTATCTGCAACATGTCATGGTCCACTCGATACCCGTGCTGTGGCGACTGCACCGGGTCCACCATGCAGACCTGGACTACGATGTGACCACCGGTACGCGTTTTCATCCACTGGAAATCATCCTGTCGATGCTGATCAAATTCGCCAGCATCGTCCTGCTGGGAGCACCGGCCCTGGCGGTGGTTATCTTCGAGGTATTACTCAGCGCGACAGCGATGTTCAACCATGCTAATGTTCGTCTCCCGCCGGGTATCGACCGCGTCCTGCGCTGGTTCGTGGTCACCCCGGATATGCATCGGGTCCACCACTCGGTCGAGGATGACGAGGCCAATAGCAACTTCGGCTTCAACCTGCCGTGGTGGGACCGTTTGCTTGGCACCTATCGGGACCAACCCCGGGCTGGACATGTTGACATGGTTATAGGCATCCATAACTATCGCGATCCGAAACAGGTCGACCGTTTGCCCGGGATGTTGCTGCTGCCGTTCAAAGGCAGGATCAGCAGCTATACCATTAATCGTCGTAACTGGAATGAACCGAATGAACAATAAAGGCGTGCAAATCAGCATTTTGATGATCCTGGTAATCATGGTCGGACTGGCGTTCTATAACCGTGATCAACTGCCTGCGCTGAGCCTGATTGCTATCACTGCATTTACTCTGGCACTATTAATACCGATCATGCTGGCCCGTTTCGGCAAGGGGCGGACTCTTAGCATCGATGCCCTGGAGCAGGAACTGAAAAACAACGCAAACCTGATGTTACTGGATGTACGCAGCGTCGATGATTACCAGGGTGAATTGGGACATATCGATGGCTCGATCAATATTCCGCTGGAACAATTAGCCCAGCGATTGAGTGATATCGACTCGCACCTGGACAAACCCATCGCCATCATCTGCAGCAAGGTCGGCCGCTCCAAGCAAGCCTCTCATCTATTGACCAGGAAAGGTTTTACCCTGGTTTATGTGGTCAAGGGCGGGATCAAACAATGGCAGAAAACAGGCTTACCACTGAACCAGTCCCAGCCCTCCTAGTCTTCCATACTGGTCTTGAGCAGTTCACAGGCCATGCGATAACTCTCGCTGCTTTTGGGCATCGCGGTGCGGGCGCGGGTGATATTGCTGATCAGTCTGACCCCTTTCTCTAGCAACTGGCAGCGCATCATGGCTTTCAGGTTGATATGTTTTTTGGCCTGTTGCGCCGGAGCACATTGCAGGATGGCCTCGCCGGCAACGACAAAATCCGACCAGACCTCGAACAAATCATCATCGGTACGCAGGGTCTCGCATTTACGCCGGGCCTTGGCCGCGTAATCCAGGATCAGGGGTTGCATCGACTTGAATTCATCTTCCTGGGCCAGACAGTCGGCCATATACCCCGCGACTTGATCGATATTACGCATGGTCAGCGCGATCTTGATGTATCGGCTGTCGTAGAAGTCCTTAATCGGCATGATGAATGCCTTGAAGGGCTCACCCCATAGCTCATCGATACCTTCATCACCATTGCGGTGTTTGACCATCTTGCCGTATTCCAGCGCCTCCTGCAGGCATTCACCACAGATCCGGCGCAATTCATTGCCGGATTCGATCTTGATCCCGCTGGCTTCCATTTCCACCAGCTGGTTGAAGATATCGGCTGCCCGGTTGAACAAGGCGCCGGCCAGCATCGCTCCCTTGACCCGTTTCTTAGCCGGGTCCTGCTCGGCCTCGTAGGCGGCACGGATATCGTCGACCATGCGCCCGGGAATATTGATGCCATGCTCCATGTGGTTGAACAGGCGTCGAGTCAGTGACTGGATCAGCCGTTTCTTATCCGCCAGGTTGTCTTCCGGCGACTGGTAAAACTTGATCCAGTAGCCATCGTAAAATACCCTATCCACGCCATCGATGGTCCGGCGCAACCCGTTTTCGTGGGTCTGTGTCATCATCTACCGCTCCCCCTTCCCTTAAATTCATCAGGGTTTTTCGATAACTTACCACCAGTTCGCTTCTGATCAAACTGTCTTATCACTTCTGATCGCGTTATCATCCGCTTTTTTCGATCAACCGCGACCACACCATGACAAATATCCAAACCAAGCTGGAAACCATGTTGACCCTGCAGAACGAGATGAACCGCTGGGTGCACGAGGACTGGAATAGCCAGGGATTCGAGTGGTACCGCGCGGTGTGGGTGGAAGCATCGGAGATGCTCGAGCATTACGGCTGGAAATGGTGGAAACATCAGCAACCCGACCTCGCCCAGGTCAAGCTGGAGGTCATCGATATCGTCCATTTCTGCCTGAGTATGCAACTTGAAACCGGCAAATCACTGAGCGAAATTGCCACGGCTATCGGCAACGAGTTCAACGCCCCGCGCCAGACCGATGACATCCGAACCACCATCGAATTGCTGGCGGTCGAGACCCTGAAAGATCAGCAAGCTCATTTTTCCATCATCGCCGGCCTGATGCATCACCTGCAGATGGATTTCGATGAGTTATACAAGAAATACGTGGGCAAGAACGTGCTCAACATCTTCCGCCAGGACCATGGCTACAAGCAGGGCAGTTATATCAAGGTCTGGAATGGGCGCGAGGATAACGAGTACCTGGAGGATATCCTGGGTGAGCTGGACATCGACAGTGACAACTTCCGGGATGATATCTATACCTCGTTGTCCCGGGCTTACCCGGCCTCATCCCAGCCAGCTGGCTAAAGCATTAATTAAGCCTGGATAACTCGGGCGACCACCGCTGTGATTAGCCACGGCCGTGGCAGATCAACGATCAATCCAGTTACATTGACTTGAGGCACTGGCGCAGGGACTTGGCCATCTGCGCACCGCTGACATAGCGGTCATCCAGTTTCTTGTTCAGTGCCTTGTTGATGACCCGGCTCAGACAGGCAGGTACCTGCGGCCGCACCTTGTTGGCATCGATCTGTTTCTCGTTACAGATCTTGAACACCTGGCCCGATAGACTCTCGGACATGAACGGCAGTCTGCCGGTACTGAGTTCATACAGGGTAATCCCCAGCGAGAAAATATCGGCGCGACCGTCGACCCGGTCTCCGCTGGCCTGCTCCGGCGACATGTAATAGGGGGTACCCAGCATGGTGCCGGTCTTGGTCTTGCTGGAATTGGTCAGAAAGGCAACCCCGAAATCGGTGACCTTGATGCTGCCCTCTGCCTCATCGTAAATGATATTGGCCGGCTTGATATCGCGATGCACGACATCGTTCTTGTGCGCGAAATCCAGCGCATCTGCGACCTGGATCCCGATCTCCACCACTACATTGAGTGGCAGCAATTTATCCTTTTTGCGGAAGTTCGATAGATCCTGACCTTTCAGATAATCCATCGCGATATAGTTCAGTTCCTGCTCCTCGCCGACATCGTAGATGGTGACGATATTCTGATGGTTGAGACGTCCGGCGGTTTCCGCTTCCCGCATGAAGCGAGATTTGACGTGCTCGAGTTCATCCGCCTCGAACTCCTCGGACAAGGCCATGGTCTTGATCGCCACGGTCCGGCCGATCTTGGGGTCGCGCCCGAGGTAGACCATGCCCATGGCGCCGCGGCCGATTTCCTTCTCGATTTCGTAGCGCCCCAACATCGGTTTCTGCACCCCGTCGTCGGTCAGGATCAACGCACCATGCATGGTGGCCCCGCCATTCTTGAGCACCACCATGTCCTGTAACTGGCGGTTCTTCTTGATGCGTTTCTTGATATCGCGGAAACCCTTACTGCTCTGGCCGATATGTTCGAACACCATGATCGCCTTGTTGAACTGGCGCCGCCGTTCATAATCCAGGCCCAGGCTGTAGAGGCGCTCCTGCATGGCTTCGTCAATCGGGCATTCACGGTACTTGGCGAACGCCTGGTCAAGTTGGCCCTGCGCCTGCAGATGCTGGCCCAGGGTCAGGTTGGATTCAAACAGGTGGGCCTGGGTGCGCAGTTGCGCCTCCTCTATTTTACTGCGCAGCGCCAGCGCGATAACCCCGCATACCAGGGCCAGGGTTGGCAGTGCCAGTGGCAGCCATAACTGGGCGACCACCATCATGCCGAAATGGACATTGAGCATGATAAACAACAGCAGCAGGCTGCTGACCAGCCCCATCACCAGGCCCATGCGCGGCAGCACCAGCATCAGAAACAATGCCACCAGGGCCAGGGCGATCAGCTGCGCCGACATCGCATAAGCGGGCACCTGCAGCATGTCACCATGGACCAGGTTGTTGATCAGGTGGGCATTGATCAGCAGCGGCATCATGCTGTCGCCACCGGGGATAGTCACCGGATCGACCAGGGACGGGGCGGTAATGCCGATCAGCACATCCTTGCCCTTGAAGATCTCGGTTTTGATCCGGTTGTAATAGACATCGAGAAAACTGCGGACCTTGAACGCCGGCTCATCCTCGGAGGATTCATACAGGCGTGGATAAACCCGGTAACCCGGGTCCGTTTCCAGGGTGACCTTGCCGAGCTGGATATTCTGTCTAGAGTCGATGCGGATATCATCGGTTTTGACCTGCAGGCTCTTGGCCGCAAACACCAGGCTGAAGGCGGGGTAATACTGGTCGGCATACTTGAACACCATCGGGCTGACCAGGCGACCGCTGCCATTTTCCGACTCGTCGAGCATGCCCGCATCGCTATGCTTGGCCAGCATTGGGATCGGTGCCAGCGGCTGGGTCACACTGGGCAATCCTTTGCTCAACACGCTGGGAAAATAATCCAACCAGCCGGTCTGCGGCCGATCGTAGTTCTCCAGCACATAGGATTTAAGCGCCAGCAGGCGACTCTCGGAAGTGGCTCCCTTGCGGCGCTCGTTGTTCAGACCATAACTGATCGCGAGCACCGTGTTGTCCGCCCGCTTCAGGTTGGCCGCCAGGGCGCCATCGGTATCCAGGCGCTGGCGAGCACGGAACAGCATATCCTTGACGGTCTTCTCGTACTTGCCGTCGTACTGGTCGCGCATGCTGTCGAGGCGGTTGACACCAAACTCGCTTTGCGCGGTATGCAGCGGCAGGGCGATACCGACGGTTCTGGCCCCCACGCCATCGAGTTTCTTGACCATGACTCCGAGTAAACTGCGCGGCCAGGGCCATTTCCCCAGTTCCTCCAGCGAGGCTTCATCGATGGTAATGATTTCCAGGTTCTGTTTGGCCTCCGGTGCCGGCGACAGCCTGGAACCGAGCGCATAGGCCTGCCATTCCAGGGATGTCATCATCCCGCTCCAGCCCAATGAGAGAAACAGTAAACTGATCAGCAATCCGGGAAACCAACTGGATTGCCAGAAGCGTTTTTTCGCCATAATGCCCTAGGGTAAATCTGAAATAATCGTGTGTTTGAGAAAAAGAATGGTCATCTGCTGGCCATTAAGCCTTCCGATTTGAGTGTAGCAGACAGCATTGATTTTGCTGTGGCAATCAGGGGTTAAAAAGGTAAAAAATACCCCGCCAGAATTCCGCTAATCGCTATCACAATGGAGGACGATAGATTATGCTGGCAATCGACTTGTAAACGGACAACGACAGAACGATGAGTGGACTGGTCAAGATAAACAGTAACCGGCAAGACCTGTTGAAACGTGCCGGCTATCGGTCTTCTTCATTCGCGGCACCCGCCAATGAACTGGAGATCTTCTGTAGCCTGTGCGAGGGCCGGGTATACTTCAGCCAGCACCGGCATCGGCTGTATTTCGTGGACTCGCCGACGTTCATGCTGTCCGAGATCATCCAGCGGGTTTTGCGCGGCCTGGGGCAAACCGCTGTCATCGACCAGTTGTACATGGATGAGCACAAGGTGTTAAAAGCGGCCTCCTCGATCAAGCTCAGCAAGCGCCAGGTCAAACCGGTTTTAACCGCGTTGAAATTGACCGGTGTGCATATCCATGTAGGCTGATTCTGCGCCCGCAGACTTGATAACCCTTAAAAATCAGTCTGTTACGAACTCAAATGGTGCATAAATCGGGTAAAACCGTCGACTCTGTTGCAAAAATGGCATCAAGTTAACACTTGCGGACGCTCCTGTGGTTTAATGAGTCCAGGCTGTTTTCTTCGGGTTGTGCGTTATGAAAAAAAACAGGTCAGACTATGCGGTCAACGATGCCGAGTTGAATTTCGATTTCGATGAATGGGTGGAGCTGTATCGCAAGTCCCCCCAGCAGTTCGAACAACGGCGGCTGCAGTGGAGTCGCAAGGTTATCGAGGACGCCCCCAAATCCTACCAACGCCGCCTCTCCGGCATCCTGTTTCAAATCAACATGGAAAAACGCCGTTCCCGCAATCCGATCCAGCATTGCATGCGCATCTCACAAATGATGTGGGACAAGTTCGACGAATTGAATTCAGGGCTGCAGAACCTGTGTAACGATCCGGTCAACTCCTTGCTAACGCCCGAGCAGCAACAATTCGGTGAAAAGATCCAGGGGCAGGTGTTGGCCTTCAGTGATGATCCCGGCACAAGTAAGAAAGGTTCTTGACGCGCATGGCCTGCAGGCTCTCGAATTCGAGGTCGGCAGCACGCCTACCTCAGAGATGGCCGCGCAACGCATTGGCTGTGAAGTTGGCCAGATCGCCAAATCCATGTTGTTCAAGGGCAAAGATGGTGCGTTTCGCCTGATTGTCTGTGCCGGTGACCGTCGTGTCGACAATCGCAAACTGAAGCAGGCGTTAGGCGTGAAGGCCCGCTTCGCCAACAGCGTGGAAACCGAACAGGTCACCGGTTTCAAACCCGGCGGCGTCTGCCCTTTCGGCCTGGACCACATCGATACCCTGATCGATATCAGCCTGCAACGCTTCGCCATCATCTACCCGGCAGCGGGTAACGATGCATCCGGGGTAGCGTTGAGTTTTGCTCAGCTGCAACAAATCACCAATGCCAGCCTGTGTGACGTGATGAGCTAAGCCTGGTCAATCCAGTCCACCGTGGCCTTGACGACCTGTGCATCCTTGAGGATCCGAATATGGCCGAGGTCGCGGGTCGTGACGACATCGCACTGTGCCCACTGTTGTCCGATTTGCTCGAACTGGGATTGCGACAGCTCCTCGTCATCCGTATCGTAAAGCAGCAACCCCCGTTCGCTGGCATACTGCAGCGATTGGCGTGGATGAAAAAATGCCCAGGGATCATCGATCTGCACAATCTCCGCCATCTTCTGCCCTACCCTGTTGCGGAACGCGGCGACCAGATCGGGTTGCAGCTTCAAACTGTCACAGTAGCTGGCAAAGATATCCTGCACATCCAGCCCGGGCGCGAGCAATACCATTTGCTTGGCCTGCAGCCCCTGGCGACCGGCCATCAATGTCGCCATCGCGCCGAAGGAATGGGCGATCACGGTATGGATCGGTGCAATCTGTTGCTCGATGGCCTGCAGGCAGTCGGAGAAATCCAGCAGATGGGTTTGCCGCCCCGGGTTGATGCCATGCGCGGGCGCATCGAACAGCGCCACCTGGTAACCTGCCTGTTGCAAGGCCGGGATGAAATGACGGAACTGGGTGCCGGAACCACTCCAGCCGTGCATACAGACCACCAGCGGACCCTCACCCCACAAATGGACCGGTATCCATTTATCCGCCAGATGCAGCTCAAAACTGCGATCGGCCTGTTTCCAGAATCTATGCACCCAGGGTCGCGGCCTTGCTTGAAACACGGTGAACCAGAATTCACTCAGCTTGCCGGCTGCCGCCTGCAGATGAATCCGCGACAGCAGGTTGAAAGCCAGGCCGGTCAAACGCACCAGCGGCGGTACCACGCGCCTGTTCGGCCGGGTTTTGTTGCTGCTGCTGGTTCTGCCGCGCAGTTGATTGCAGGATTGCCGAATGGCGGAAGCTATGGAGGTCATGTCATCGATCCGGTTAGGTTACAGCTTGATTATGGTGGTTGTATGCTGTGACCACCAGTGTCATAATCGACATATTAATGGTCATTTTGGACATATCCATGCGTGTTGCGATATTCCTGATGGAACGCTGTTTTGGTTCCGGTATCCACAGCATCATCGACGCCCTGATCGCGGCCAATTACTCGATGGTCAAGTCAGGCCTGAGCCCGCTGTTCGAGTGGGACACCGTGGCATTGACCGAGGCCGCGGTGACGCCGACCAATGGGCTGCAGATCAAGCCCGACTATAGCCTGGCCCAATACCAGCAGTTACCAGGCCAGGCGGATGTATGGATTTTCCCTGCCGTATTCCACTCCTTTTCCGACCTCGCCAGGGCGCAAAAGGCCATCCAATCAATGCAACCGATAGTTCCGGTCATTCAACAACACTATCAGCAAGATGGTTTACTGGTGAGCATCTGCAGCGGTTCGTTCCTGTTGGCCGAGGCCGGTCTGCTGGATAACCGGCCGGCCTTGATGCACTGGAAAAGCGAACCCCTGTTCCGGCGCATGTACCCGCGCCTGAATATCGATACCGAAAAAACCGTTGCCGACTATGGCAATATCGTCTGCACGATCGGTGGCGGTATGGCTTATGAATACCTGGTATTACACCTGGTGGAACGCTACGCGGGTCACCAGGCTGCGGTGAACACCGCCAAGCTGTTGATGATCAATCTGAATCCGCCTTCACCCAGTCCATTTCGCGAGGCCCTGGACAATCGCTCACATCCTGACAAGCTGGTGCTGCAGGCACAGCGCCTGATCGAACAGCATAGCGGTGATGATATGGGGTTTAGCCAATTGGCCAGCCAATTACACATCAGTGAGCGTCAACTTAACCGGCGCTTCAACCGCGCCCTGCAATGTTCGCCGCTGCAGTACCTGCAAAAGGTGCGCATCCAGCACGCCTGTAACCTGCTGGAAGCAAGCCGGCTGCCATCGAGCAAGATTGTGTATGCGATCGGTTACCGGGACGAGAGTAGTTTTCGGCGCCTGTTCAAGAAGCACCTGGGCACCACCATGGAACAATACCGTCGCCAATTCGGCCGCGAGCAGACAGCGATGCCGGAACCAATACCTGATCCAGGGACCGCAGCAAAATCCACGGATCAATCCATGCCTTGAGCCGGCATATATTCAGTCACATGGACCAGTGCTTAATTGACTATAATCCTGCTATTCCATTTTTTGTTCGCGATGACCGCCAATCCCATATAATTTTGGGTTTTACCTACCCGCTACAATTCGATGAATCCAGTTAGATATCTCCCCCGCCGCTACAAATCAGCCTTACGTGAAAAGGCCATCAAACGCGCGGAAACCCGTATTATTATCGCCGGTCGACGACCCGCCGACCTGAACGCCGAGGACCTGGAAATTGTCGTGCAGGAGGAGGAAGAAAAATTACGCAGCGAGATCCGCGAAAAGGGACTGCTCGCGGTACTGGCACTGCTCGGCCTGAGCTGGTTTGGCTGATGCTGAAGAATCTGCTGCAATTGACCGTGTTGACGGTGGTCTGGAAACGCTATCGCACGGTGATTATATCGACCTTGCTGCTGTTCCTGGGCTTCTGGCTGCTCGGCCAATTGCACGATGACTATATTCGTTATAGCGAATTGAACGATGACAAACGCTTCCTGGCCCTGTCGTTTTTTATCAAGTGGTCGCTTTACATCCTGGCCGTGGTTGGCTACCTGCTGTATAACGCGCGCTTCTCCCTGCGGGTCGGTTCCAGCAAGGACCCGGTACAAGCTGACAGCTCCAACCAGTCATCCGGACAACCAGCCCAGTCGGCAGATCCTTTTGCGGAAATTCGCCGTCGTGACAAATTACGTTCACGGGCTGATTTCGTTATCGAAAAAACCCGGCCACATGACTGAGCTAAAATGACCATGGCACGTTTTTCTATCTTATTGGTATGCCTGATGACCTTGCTGCCTTCACAGCTCGCAGCTGCCGGTCCGTCAACCGATGCCAAGGCAGAATTGATCACGCAATTCAAGCATGCGCGGGACGATATCACTCACAATGCGTTTGGCCTGCCACTCAGCCTGGCCTCGGTGGAACAGGATGATCTGTTACAGGGTCAGGTGCTGGGCATTATCGAACATGACTATGCAACTGCCCGCGCCATTTTCACCCGGCCCGATCACTGGTGCGATACCCTGTTGCTGCATCTGAATACCAAGGCCTGTACCTATCAGAACGCGAGTGCAACCAGGATCGATTTATTTTCCGGGCGCAAGTTTTACCAGCCAATAAAAAAGGCCAAACCTATCTCTCTCGATTTCGCCATCATTGATAACCGTGATGATTTTGTCCGGGTGCAATTGCATGGCGCCAAAGGCCCGCTGGGCACCTCCGATTATGCCATCGAGTTATCGGCGATGGCCTTGCCATCGACCAAGGCAGGCACAGCCGACCAGCAGCGCAGCCTGTTGCGTTTACGCTTTTCCTATCGAACCACCTGGCTGGCGCGGCAAATGATGAATCTCTATCTGAGTCAAATGGCCCGCGACAAGGTAGGCTTCACCATCGTCGACCAACATCAGCAGCCGCCGGTCTACATCGGCGGATTGCAGGGCATCATCGAACGCAATACGATGCGTTACTACCTGGCTATCCATACCCGGCTGGACGGGGTCAAGCATGCCCATTCGATGCACCAGCAGTTCAGCCGTTGGTTTGATGCCACCGAGAAGTACCATCGACAATTGCATGAAGTGAGCAAGACCGATTACCTGCAGGCCAAGCAACGGGAACTGGCTAATCAGCGTGATCGTCAACAGCTGATCCAGACCGCCAACAATCCGCGCCTCGCCAGTTTTCGTCAATAGCCATCAGCTCGATCCTGAGCGTGTATTTGCAATTCGTGTTAACAGGCCCTAGTATGTGCGGCCGCCAAAAGGCGACCTGGTAAACCAAGCTGCAAACGGCAATGATGAAACTGGCAAAACCCGTTCTGATTCTACAGTTACGTCCCGAGGACGATACTTCTGATAATGAATTTGAGGCCATCCTCAAATATGGTGGCCTGCGGGCAGAGGATGTCCGCCGTCTGCGCATCGAGGCTACCGGGATTCC
>JASJBV010000076.1 GCA_030066335.1 Gammaproteobacteria bacterium | reverse complement strand
GGTACAGCATCGTCGATGACAGCGGGGTCCGGATCTGGTGGGCCAGGCTCGCCATCATCTTGCCCATCGTCATCAGGTGCAGGTTCTGTTGCGCCGCGCGTTGTAGCTGGCGGGTCTGGGTGACATCGCTGAGCAGTAGGATCTGTCCGGGCTGGTAACCCAGCGGCCGGGTGGAAATACTGAATTGCCGGCCATCCGGGGTGCGCAGTTCACCCTGGTCCAGTTCGGGCAGGAAGCTACGGCCGACGATATCACGCCAGTAGGCCTCGGCCTGCAAATCGCCCAGCAGCTCGCGTGCGGCGATATTGAAATCCACTACCTGGCCATTGGCATTGAGCACGATAACCGCACCCGGAATGGCATCCACCAGTTCCCGCAGATGCTGGCTCATCGCCGGGGAATCCTGCGGATCCTGGCTGGCATGGATATCCTGCTGAAAGTTGCTGACGGTTTCATTTAATAACTCAAAACTTTTATCGAGCGCATCGGAAACCTGGTTGAATTGATTGAAGGCCTGTAATAGCTCTGCCGATTGCTGCTGACTCATTGGCTAGGTTCTGATTAAACACCAGAGTGAAACTGCAGGATTCAATCCATAATGATTTTTATATTGAAATTCAATGGCTTAGAAAAAAGCCGAAAGATCGGTTGACAGCTTTTTGACGATCTCGGGGACGCTAAAATGACGCTAGCGAACGATCTGGTATTTGCGCATTTTCTCGACCAGGGTGGTACGGCGCATCTGTAACAAGTTGGCGGCCCGCGCCACCACGTTATTGCTTTCGTTCAAGGCCTGCTCGATCAGGGAGATCTCGATATCGGCCAGGTATTTCTTCATATCGATACCGCCTTCCGGCAGGTAGGTGAAGCCGCCGGCGGCCGGGGTCAGGTTAAACTTGTCGGCAATCGGCGCGGTTTGTTCCGGGATATCGAAATCCTCGGTGACGTATTTTTTCGGCAGGTCCCGGGCATTGACCACATCATGCGGATGCAAGATCGCCAGGCGTTCGATCAGGTTGGCAAGTTCGCGCACATTACCCGGCCATTCATAGTGCGACAGGATTTCGGTCGCTTCCTGGGTCAGTCTGACCGAACCGCGTTTTTCTTTTTCGATCCGCTCGATCAGCTCGCCGATCAGCAGCGGTATATCCTCGCGCCGCTCGCGCAGCGGCGGCACCTCGATCGGGAAAACATTCAGCCGGTAATAGAGGTCTTCACGGAACTTACCCTCGTCGATATGCTCTTCCAGGCGACGATGGGTGGCGGCAATGACCCGGACATCGGTCTTGATCGTCTGGTTGCTACCCACGCGTTCATAGTTACGCTCCTGCAGCACACGTAACAGCTTGACCTGCATCGGCAACGGCATGTCCCCGATCTCATCGAGGAATATGACCCCACCCTCGGCCATTTCGAAGCGACCCTGGCGGCTGCTGATGGCACCGGTAAAGGCACCCTTTTCATGTCCGAACAGCTCGCTTTCGAGCAGGTCAGCGGGAATCGCGCCACAGTTGATCGGGATGAAGGGTTTATCACGACGATTGGATTGGGCGTGTATATTGCGCGCAATGACTTCCTTGCCGGTACCCGACTCACCGAGAATCAGCACCGAGGCGGTGGTATCGGCGACCTGGGTGATCATGTGATTGATATAGGTCACCGCCGGGCTGCGGCCGATAAAGGGCTGGCAGGCGCGGCTGGTCAGGCGTCGCTCGCGGCGATTGTGATTCTTCATCAGGTCGAGGACCTGGCTCAGGGAATAGTAATCAGGGCTGAAATCCAGCGCGGTGATATAGGGCATGTGGGCAACGACTTTCTGCTCATCCAGTTCCTGCTTGTCGGCGAGCAGCACCACCGGGTACTGACAGCGATTTTCCTTGTCTTTGTCCAGCAGGTATTGTTTAACCCCGGCGTCGTCGACGCTGAAAATGACAGTGAATTGCTCAAGGCTGGTTGATTCCAGCTCTGGTAATTGCTCGGGGGTGATAACTTGCGACTGATATTTGAGAAAAGTCAGAAATTTCTGGAAGGCTAATGCACGAATGGAATCTGAATCGATAATCAAAATGTCATGGACGATGCTACTGCCCTTAGTTTCTGTCATGTTTTCCCTTTATTTATTGTCTGCAAAAACCAGTTAGCCGCGGCCTGTTGCCAGGTTATGCCAGACTAGTTTAGTTGATGTTGACGGAAATTCGACAGAATTATTCTAGTTTTTTGAGGAAGTTGCAATAAGTCTTTGAAATTAAATTAGAATGTCCCTGCGGATGAGACTTTTTTCGGAGCATTCGCCCGATAGGCATTGCTCGCGTGGGTGGATTGCCTGAGCTGTAATTGACGCGTCCTGGTATTTTTTTGCAGGGAATGCAGTTGGGTCACTACCTCATCATTCGATTGCTTCAGTTGCCGGGTAAGCCCGGCATCGATCTGCTTATCTTGCTGGTAGTACTCCTCGATCAGCATTTGGCGTTGACGATCGAGTTCAGCCACGGTGTCCAGGTCCACCTCTTCAATCGCGCGCAGTATCTGCTTGGTCAGATCCAGCGCCTGTTGAAGTTGATTCGCCTGGCCCATGGGAAATCCTATTTACTCTGGGTCAGTTCGGGAATCTGTTTCCACGCCGACCTGATCTCAGCCATCAGCTTGGATACTTCATCCAGTTTACTGATATCTTCATGCACATTGGCCTCGGCCAGACGCATGCCCATGTAGTCATAGAGTGCCGCCAGGTTGGCCGAGATTTCAGTTTTCTGCTCGTGGTCCAGGGCCGCATTAAGGCCACCGACAATCGAGATCGCTTTGCTGATCAACTCGCCCTTGTTCTTGACATCCTTTTGCTGAATCGCACATTTGGCCTGGGCAATTCTTTCCAGTGCACCATCCATCAAGCGCAGAATTAACGTATGCGGGTCAGAATAAGCGATAGAGCTGTTACTGGCACTTTTATACTCCTCTAGTGCACCCAGAGCATAACTATTCATTTTTTTACTCTCCTGTTTGATGAGATCAACTTCCTGCTCTGATCATCAGAGCTTATATAGTTTATCGACGGTTGAAAGCAAATCTTAAATACTTAGCTTAACTTTTTTAGTTTCTATTCACTGAATTGGGTTCCGGCAAACTCTGCAGCTGTTGCTCCAGAAAAGAACTGGTCGCATTGAATTGAGCCAGCAGACTATCCAACGCACTGAACTGGCGAACGAAACGATCTTCCAGTTTGCTGATGCGATCTTCGAGTTCCTCTCTTTCCAGTTGGATCTCTTCCAATTCATCACTCAAGCCGTCCTCGCGGGATTTCAATGCACCCGAATTATCGAGGAAACCATCCAGCAACTCATCGATCTTGCCGATAATGCCGTTGGTGATCGAAACCGCTCCACGCGAACCCGTGGCGCCGCCGTCGATCTTGAGCGATATACCAAGACTGGTCTCGCTGGTCAGGATCTGGCCATTACCGCTGGCCGGTAACCCGTTAATGGTGCCAGTTACATCACTGCCGCTGGAGCCGGTGGCTATGGACAGACCCAGATCATTTTCCATATCCGTGTCGATGCTGGTCAGAGATATCAATGAGTCGGAGCCATAGGATTGCGAAGTGATGTCGAATCGGTTACTGGCACTGTCGTAGGCGACCAGTACCCCCACCTGCTTGTCCTTGAGCTTGACATCCCCGTTGATCTGGGCCTGGATATGCTGCGCCAGGGCGTCGCCATCGGCATACAAACCCTGGGTCAGAATAATCGTATTCGACTCGACACCATCAACACTGATGGTGAATTCATCATTGTCGGCATCGATCGTCAACGAGTTGATGACATCGCCGGTATAAACCCCGCGGGTGGCCAGGGCATCGACAAAGATCGAGTACTCACCCGCCGTTATCGAGGTGCTGGCGCCAACATATTCGATATTCGAATCGGTCACATTGCCCTGGTTGATAAACAAGGCCTCTACCTCTTCGGGATATTCGCTGAAGGCCGCTTCGAACTGATCACTATCGATACTCAGGCGGCCATCAGATTCGGTGGTTATCCCCATATCGGCCAGGGTGCGGATATTGGATGCGGACGAATTGATCATGTTATTGATGACCGAGCGCAACTGGTTACTCATGTTACGTACGGTGAAGTCGCCGAGCAGGATACCGGCAGATTCATCCACCGCGTTATAACTGGTCAGGGTCTGAATATTACCGACCAGCGAATTATAACCAGAGACAAATTCCTGCACCGAGGACTGGGCGCCGGCAAAACTCTCGCTGATTTCAACCGAAATCAGGTTGTCTTGATCGGCTTTTAACAGGTTCAGGGTGATGCCATCGATGGCACCGGTCACGGTATTGGTCTCACGGCTGATGCTCAGACCGTTAATCAAAAGATTGGCATCCTGGGCGGCAACGGTCTGGGTGGCGCTGCTCTGGGCTGCTGCATTGAAAGCCAATTGTGACAATCCGGCGTTATCCTCGTTATCGGCATCGCCATCATTGGTGACGGTAATCTCCATGCTATTGCTGGCGCCGGTGTCCTTGGAGGTCATCACCAGGCGATAACCGTTACCATCGTTGATGATCGATGCCTCGACCCCGAAATCATTGGTATTGATATAGTTTCGAAAGCCTTCGACTGTTGTGTTGTCATTGGCCTCGCTGATCTCGATGGTTTGCGTGGTCTTGGTTGGGTCCGGGGTAAATGAATAAGGATCGGTTGCGGTGCTGCCGAAGCGGATGGTCAGGGTACCGGTACCGATGGTTTCGGTGACATCGTTGAATGCAGTCGAGGCATTGGTGGCGAGCGAATGTTTAGTCGCCAGGCTATTGACTTCAACATTAAAACTGCCGGTCGGTGCACCCTCGGCGACGTCCACGCTGAACACCGAGTTATCGGATAGCTTGGCGCTCATCTGGGAAAAACTGGTGGTGAATTTAAGACTGCTCAGGCTGCTCTGGAACAAAGACAAGGAACTGCGCAGGGCACCAAACGCGGAAAGCTCGGTGGTAATCGTTTCCTGCTTGACGCTGAGTCGGGCTTCGGTGGGCGCTCGTTCCGCCTCGACCAGGCCCTCGACGATCCCGGCCAGGTCCAGACCCGAGCCTATTCCCAATGAACTGATTGTTGACATAATACTAATTCCGCTTATCTACCCGAATCGATCGGGGAGTTGCATCACCACGGTTGCCAAACCGAGTACCACTATAACTGTTAACGGCAAATTAGTTTGTTTCTTGAATCTGACCAATGCCGATTAGCGGCAAACTATTTCACTCTTTACCGTTAGTTATGGCTCCTGGAGGGCATAATCCGGTCAGTCGAAACCAACCAATCTTGACCTCCCAAAAAAACAAAGGGGGAGCAGAACTCCCCCCGTGGGTCCATACTACTTAACTCACAGCAAATATCAGGCCAGTATCATGTTGTTTGTGAAAACAACAAGCCTTGCAGAGCTTCTCCATTTTTTGATGTTGCTGCAGCCTGGTCACCCAGGTAGGTTGCCAGGGCAAGTACCTCATCCGAGGGTATTTGCCTGATCACCTCGCCCGAGGACCGGTCCATGACCTTGATTACGGTCCTGCCGGTCGCATCATCCATGCTGAAGGATAAGTCACGCTGAACGCTTTGCACGTAATCGTTGATACGATTTACCGCTTCTTCCAACTCAACTCCTTCGTTAGCTGCCGGTTGCTGGGTCGCCTGTTGCGGCAAAACCCCGCCGCTTTGCGGCAAGGTCTTGGTCTTTTCAGGTTGTGCAGCAGCCTTTTGCTCTACGTAATGGCCTGTATTACCAGTCGGGTTGGGGAGCATGCCCCTTACCGTACTTGAAATATTGTTAGCCATATTTAATTCTCCGGTTAGTCGGGGGTAACCCTTGGGTTACCCCCTATTCCGTTGATTACTGAAGGAGAGCCAGGACGTTCTGCGGCTGAGCGTTCGCCTGAGACAACATCGCCAGGCCGGCCTGCTGCAGGATCTGGGTCCGACTCAATTCCGCTGTTTCAGCAGCGAAGTCGGCATCCATGATTCTGCTTCGGGCAGCTGAGAAGTTCTCAACCGAGATCTCGATATTGGAGATAGTAGACTCGAAACGATTCTGTACCGCACCCAGATCAGCCCGGATAGAGTTGATCTGCTGGATGGCTCCATCCAGGATATCGATCGCTGCCTGGGCTCCATCAGCAGTGGCGACACTGACCGAAGATACCTTCTGCAGGTCACTGGCATAGCTGCTGTTGGCACTACCGGCCAGCAGGCTACCGCGATTGGCCGCAGCATTCGACGATACGGAGAAGGCTGCCTCGGCAGAGCTGAACTTCAACTCACCACCGACCACGGTAGAGTCACGTTGGCCAGACTCCTGCAGGATACCACCGTCTCTCAGGGTGGTCGCAGTACCGGTAGAACCGGTGACCAGGACGCTTTGAGTGACGTCGTTAACATCGGTAGTATCAGTCACGGAAGCGGAGTGGCTGAAGTTGGCGATGCCGATATCATAACCGTCCAACTGGGTCAGGGTCAGCGATGCACCTGAGTTAGTGATCTCTGCAGTAATACCGGTGGCACCAGAGACATTGTTGATGGCCTGGGCCAGGGCAGTCATATCCGTACTGGTCACAGTAGCCGCTACCGTTACCGCTTCAGAGTTTTTACCGGTCAGATCCAGGGTTACCTTACCTGCAGCAGAAAGACTGGACAGGGTAGCCGTGGTTATCGCTGATGCTTCAACGCCGGTGCTACCAGCGGAATTGTTGACCAGGTCAGCAATATCCTTGGCGCTGGCGTTTTCCGAGACATTGATAGTCTGGTTGGAAACACCCGCGATGGTCAGAACCTGGGTACCGACATTGTTACCATTGACGATAGAAGTACTACCACCGCCGGTTGACAGGGTCTGGTCATTATTAGCACCAGCAGAAAAGATACCTGCGTCATCGGACTGGATGTTGTAACCAGATTCCAGGGTGAAGGAAACGAAGCCGACCTTAGTCGCGGCGTTGTTACCACCCGCGTTTTCATCAGATACGGTCTGCGCTCCATCATCGAAAGCAATGGTCGCATCATCGTTGTCTGCAGTCACCGATACGGTGGTACCACCAGAAGCTGTGGTCTCCTGTAAGTTGGCCAGGGCAACGGTTGACTGACCGACATCACCCACCGCTAAACTGAAGGTAGTTGTAGTGATAGTACTGCCAGTAGCGGCATCCAGGTCAAATTCAACAGTAGCTCCTGCGGTTTGTGCACCAGTGAAGGTGATCACACCACCAGCATTACTAACTGTATTCAGGTTACCAACACCACCGACGGATACTGAACCCGTTGCTTTCTCGGTCAGTGAGGTACCAAGCACAGCGTTACTGATCGCATTCCAGATCTCAGTTCCGGTATAACTTACAGCAGCACCCGCATTGTCGGTCAGGGTTATGTTGGCACCGTTACCCAGATCGATGACAACATTGTCATTCGCCGCAACGGTAAGACCACCACTGAAATCCAGTGACAACTGAGCCGCATTGTGGATATCCAGGTTGTCGATACCGATATTCTTACCGGTCGCACTGGAAATCGAGAACAGGTTGCCATTGGCAGTGTCCTGGCTGATCGTGATATCAGAATCACCCACCTCGGCCTGGAATTCGTTAAGGAAATTAGCCTGGGTTGCTGCCGCGTTGGCGCCACCGAAGAATTCCAGGTTATAGGTGGTGTTATCGACCTGCACGTCCAGCTGGATCACGTCACCAACAGTGGCATCTGAACCGGTAGTCAGGTTGGAAATGTCGATATTGACCGCGTTCTGACCAGAAGCGACGACCTCGCTATCGGTAAATTCAGCGTTTACCGCAGTTGCAATCGAAGCTGCCGAGATATTGGTCGCGGCACTCAGATCAACCGAAGTAGTGGTTGCATCCGGTGCAGTGATAGTGATGGTATTCTGCAGTGCAGTGTCAATCGCGGTTTGAACCGCGGCTGAGGTTGCACCAACCAGCGCTACATCCATATCGGTGCCATCGGTAGTGGTCGCACCGACAGTAGTCGCAGCGTTAACACCGGCGGTATTGTTGACTGACAGGCTATTGGTACCCAGAGTTTCAGAATCTGCGCCCTGGACATTAACCTGGATAACCTGGTTAGCCTCGGAACCGACCTGGAACAACTGGGAAGCAAAAGTGCCATCCAGCAATTTCTGACCGTTATAAGTAGTATCGGAAGCGATACGATTCATTTCCTGCATCAGCTGGTTAACTTCAGACTGCAGGGCTTTACGATCGGTTGAAGAGTTGGTCGCATTCGCAGACTGGATAGCCAGTTCGCGCATACGCTGCAGAATGTTTCCAGATTCCTGCAGAGCACCTTCAGCGACCTGGGCCAGTGAAATACCGTCGTTGGCATTACGCATGGCCTGGGTCAGACCGTTGATCTGGGAAGTCATACGGCTGGAAATAGCCAGACCGGCCGCATCATCTTTAGCGCTGTTAATGCGCAAGCCAGAAGATAAACGCTGCAAAGACGTCTGCAACGAACTCTGGGAAGAGTTTAAAGCTCGCTGTGAATTAAGCGAAGCTACGTTAGTATTGATAAATTGTGGCATTGTTATCTCCTAAATTTCGCTTTCAAAAGCGCTAAATTTAAAAAAATATCCAGGTTACCTGCTTACACAGGTGTCCCCACTCAGGATTGTTAACGGCAGCGAATGCAAAAACTTTAGAGAAATTATGGAAATCGTCAGAGTTCTGATCCGTCCCGCTTGCAGATAGTTATCGGCCGCAGCGGGAAAATCTTTAATCTGGGTAGAGGGTTAACGCCGCTAAACCCGCGGTAAATAATTCACTCGCGGGTAGCGGCGGGAAGGAGATTTAACGCAGGTAGGAGAACAGCGAGGAACCGGTGATTCGGGTGAATACCGCCTGTGCTGCTTCCAGCGTGGTTTGTTCCAGGGTCAGCCTGCTGATGGCTTCGGCCAGGTCCGTATCACGAATCAGCGACAGGATCTTCTGGGTGGATAAGATGTAGGCATCATTATCCTCATACTGGTTTTCCAGCGCATTCAAACGCCCACCGATACTGGTCCGGGCCTCGATCAACTTGGTAAAACCGCTATCCAGGTCATCCAGCGCCTGGGCAATATTGGCATTCAGTACACTACTATCCAGCTGACCATTGACACTGACCCCATTAGCCGTAAAGTCGGCAACGGTATTGATCGCATCGACACCATTCGTCGTTGCGGCACCGGTGAATTCAGCCTGGTTGGTCCCTGTACCACCGGGATTATTGATCACTGGTGCGGTGCTGGCCGCACCCGTCGCCACCCTGGCTATGGTGATATTGATGCCATTGTCGGTAACATTATAAACACCGGGTCCGGCCGTGGCATCAAGGTCCGCCTGGATCTCCGCGCTGACTCCGGCCACCGTAGCATAATTCACATCCAGTATTACCTGGAATCCGTCGACATCGAAACTGATATCGTTGGCGCCACTGTAGTCTAACACCGAGACCGCGAGCGAGGTCGCTGAGCCGGACGTTGCCGGGGTGCCATTGCCGTCGACATCGCCATTGAAATTATTTACCACCGGTGCGGCGCTGGCTGGACCTGTGGTAGTCTGGGAAATGCTAACGGTGACGCCATCATGGCTGGCCTGGTAGATGCCGGTGCCAACCGCCAGATCCAGTTGATTCTGGATCTCGGTAGTCAAACCATCGAGTCCGCCATAATTGGCGTTCAGTGAAATCAGGTTACCATCCACTTCGAAGCTTGCAGTTTCTACCGAATAATCAAATACGGTGACCGCGGAACCAAAGGTATATGAACCGGTGGCGGTAGCAGTAGAAGCGGACTGGATCGAATCAATCAGGTTGTTAACGATGGAAAAGATATCCTGGTACTGGCCTGGACTGACGGTAAAACTGTCATTGTTGGCGGGAACACCAACCACCGAAGTTCGGATGCCCATGAACTCGATCGCCTCGCCCTCGACATAGGTACCACTGGCTACCGTGGTACCTGCCGCATTGACGACGTTATACACCGTATCCGGCAGCGCAGACACCGTATCGAAACTAATCGTATAGGTATCCGCGATGTAATTGACATTATCCACCACCGAGGCCGGTGCGATGACCGCGTTGCCGGCATTGGTTGCTGTGCTGAATTCATTCAATCCAACCAGGCTCGGGATCGCCATCAGCAGGTCACGCCCCTGGGTATCGACATTGATTTGCCGGCTTTGACTGATCTGGGTGTTGCGTGATCCACCATCACCGTTGAACTGGACATAATCGACATCGCCGAGGGTATTCTCGGTAAAGGGTTCGCTTTGATTTTGAAACCCGGCAAACAGATAGTCACCGTTCTGATCGACCGTATTGGCCAGCGCCAACAGGGCCTGTGCGCGCTCTTCTATTTCAAACGTAATCGCTCTTCTGGATGCCTCGTCCTGGGTCGCATTATTCGCCTGCAGGGCGAGCTCTCTGACCCGCAGCAGGATATTTTCCATGCTCGCGATTGCCGATTCCTGCGACGCCAGCCGCGACTCGGCCAGGTCGATATTGGTCTGGTACTGGCTGTACAGTTCAACCGTCTGCTCCAGTTCCAGGATCCGCGTGGACGCGGCCGGATCATCCGATGGCTTGTTAATCTTGACGCCGGTGGATATCTGTTCCTGCAGTTTGTTCAACTTGGCCTGCTGGGTGGCAAATGCATCAAGGCTTTGCCGGTAAACCTGGGTAGTGGCAACTCTCATAATCTACCTCGTGGAATTGATCAGGGTGTCAAATAATACCTGGACCGTGGTGATGACCCGGGCTGCTGCCTCGTAAGCCTGCTGATACTTGATCATGTCGGCAGCTTCCTCGTCCAGGTTGACCCCGGAAACCTGCAGCTGGCGATCCTCGGCCTGGGCTAACAGCGCGCCCTGCACATCGCGATCCAACTCGGCGGCCTGGGTCAGCGTGCCAACCCGACCGACCATGATGCCGTAGGCTTCCTGGTAGGTATTCGAGCTATTGTCGAACAGATTGGTGGTCTGCAGGTTCGCCAGTCCCAGCGCATTGCGGTTATCGCCCACCCCGCCGGTATTGGCCTCAACCGTGAAAGTATCGTTCAGCTGCGGGTTGGTTCCGGTCAGGGAGAACTGGTACATACTGGTATTACTGGCGTCGACCACCTCGATGGTCATGCCATTGACGTAATTGATCGGCGTACCCGCGGCAATGAAACTGGCACCGCCATCGATGGTGACGGTTTCAGTGGCGGTAAACTGGCTCGCCGAGATGAAATTCATCGTCACCGGCACATAGCTGCTCAGATCTCCTGCGGTCGGCAACGCGTTGGCGAAGGCATAGCCATCGTTGATAATGCCCGGCGAAATTTCCACGTCGCCGAGGTTGGTCAGCGGCGTATCGCTGCGAATTAAAGACGCCGCGGCAATTTTATTGGGGTCAGAGACAGCGAGGTTGATACTACCGGCGCCCTGCTCGGTCGGCCTGATGGTAAAAGTATCGCCATTGACCGGCAGGCTGGCGGCATCGATAACCACGGTCAGGCCTTCAAAGGTCAGCGTGGTATCACCGATATTTGGCACATCCGGCGTAACATTCGCGGCGGTCGATGCAGAACCGGAACTGGAAACCAGCTGCCAGTTGGCCCCGTCGTAACTG
>JASJBV010000075.1 GCA_030066335.1 Gammaproteobacteria bacterium | reverse complement strand
TCGCCATCGTCGGCAATCAATAATTCGGCATGGAATGATGATTCCTCGCCGACATCCGAATTGATGAATAACTTGAGACTGGGCTCGGTTTTCAACGCATCACCGGCTTCATGTTCTTCATCCGCGCCGGTCACGGTGCCATCACTGGTATAAACGCTGTATTCGATTTTAGCCTCACCGCTGATTTCAAATTCAGCGAGGGCAGCGCCAGGCAACATCAGGGCTAAAGCCACAGCCTGTACGATTAACTTAGGTCTTATCATGGAAATCATCCTCAAAATTGACTAATTATTTTGTGTAATAGTTATTTTGATGCCGGGCCTGTTGCCAGGCCCAGCATCATTTAGAACTGCTAGCGACGGATCTTACGCAGGGTTTTTTCTGACCACAGGCTGGCTTTTCTATCGCTGTTGTTAAATTCGACTACTTCCGGTGGAATTATTGCCCAGGTTTCATGACCGGTGGCAAAGGTTTTGCCGTACCAGTAACCCCAGACCACCTGGCGCGGGTCACTAGCGCCAGCCACCGGTTTCCAATCACGGTCGATTACCTTGATCTGCTCGCCATCCTTGAAAAACTCGGTACGGTAATCGGCAAAAGATTCGGTATCGACATAACTGATGCGATAGTCATACCACCAGTTTTCGAACTTGGTGGTGCTTTTAACCTTGTAAACCTGTTTGCCATCGGCGACACAGGAAGCCTCGGGGAGCTCCTTGGTATAGCGGTTTCTTTCGTTATCCGCCAGGGTAACGGTACCCAGGCAACCACTGAAGGTCTCGGTTCCCATATATTCATGGGTCTCATCGGTAGGCTTGCGCAGCGAAACATCACCGAAGGTGAAATCGGTGCCACCCCAGGCATCGTCCTGCGCCGGTTCGGCAAAGCGACGAATCTTACGCAATGCCGGAATCCAGATCGCGTAAGAAGATGCTTTGGCCACATCATCATACTCGGTGATCAGCATGCCGGTGCCGCGCAGCTTACCGGAGCGGAAGATCGCCAGGTCACGTGCCTTGACCACATCGTCATCCAGGTACTGGTTATTCAGATAACGTTCGACGGTAATCGTGGTGGGTTTTTTACCCGCGGTCTTATTGACCAGCACGGTGATTTTCTTGCCTTCCTTACCGATACCATAGTTATCGAATGAATAAAAATGATTGACATAATAGACCTGGTCGATAATCTCATCGGCGCTGGGGGTGCCAGTGGGAAGAGCCAGGTCACGGGTCACCGCGGCGGTGGCGATCGAGCTTGCGAGGGTCAGGGCGGCCAACAGGGTCAACCGACCGGAAATCAGGGAATGTTGCGTAAACAAGGTAATACTCTCCTCACTAATTATGAAGTGTTAGTGCTTTTAGTTTTGAACATATAATTTTTTTATTGGACGCAACAATACCCCTTTTTATCTCATTGTCAATCGCAAAAACCGTACACAAATCAAATAAATAAACATCACTATATTAAAAAAAACTTATGACCGATCTGCTCCAATTTATCACGAATCATGTAAATAACGCCCTGCAGGAGGACCTCGGGGATGGAGATATCACGGTTTTATTGATTCCGCCCGAGCAGCAACTGGAGCTGCAACTGATCAGCCGCCAACACGCGATACTGTGCGGCCAACAATGGTTTGACGAGGCCTTTCTGCAACTCGATCCCGGGGCCAATATCGACTGGCAGGTCAACGATGGTGACGCGGTTGGCCCCGACCAGGTGTTGTGCAAACTCGCCGGCAACGCCCGGGCCATGCTCAGTGCCGAGCGCACCGCGTTGAATTTCCTGCAGACCCTGTCGGCCACCGCCAGCGTAACCCATTATTACCAGTCCCTGATCAACCATACCGCTTGTCGGATTCTCGATACGCGCAAGACCATCCCCAATTTGCGCCTGGCACAGAAGTACGCGGTTCGCTGTGGTGGCGGCCATAATCATCGCATCGGCCTGTTCGACGCTTTTCTGCTCAAGGAGAACCACCTGGCGGCGGCCGGTGACATGGCCTCCGCGGTGAACCAGGCCCGCCATATCAAACCGGATGCATTGTTGGAAGTAGAGGTGGAGACCCTGGATCAATTACGCCAGGCCATCGACGCAAAGGTCGACCGGGTGTTGCTGGACAACTTCAGCCTGGAGCAACTGGAGCAGGCAGTGAGGATCAACCAGGGGCAGGTTGAACTGGAGGCTTCCGGCAATATTACCGAGCAGACGATCAGGCAGGTTGCGCAGACCGGGGTCGACTATATCTCGATCGGGGCCCTGACCAAGCATATCCAGGCCATCGATTTTTCCCTGCGCTACATCGATTAGCCGTCGCTAGTCGGCGGTGAAATAGATATCTCCGTAAAGCGCTCCTGCATCCAGCCCGCTGTTGTCGCTGTCGGTCATGATCGCGATGCCATCGATATGATCGATGTCCTTGCCATGCAGCTGGGCGAAATCCTCCACCACGTTGCGGCGTTCGCGATACCAAGTCTGTTCGGCATCGTTGCGGTCTCGTTGCGCCAGCATCTTGGCATTGGCGCCGGCAAACGGGTTATCCCAGACCTCGTCCCTGGCATGCTGATGACTCCAGACGTAATTGATCGCGCGGGTGTTCCAGAAGAGTAATCCACCATCCTTGATCACGTATACCCTGGCGACAAAATCATCACCGGATTTTGCCTTCTCATCACCGGGATCCAGGGTTTGCAGCTTCTGCCATGACCAGTTCAGGATCGGGGTCTCCGTCAGGTCGATCTTGATCCGGTAATAGTAGGCGGATGCGCTGCTGTCACTGGTCGCCTGCAGTGAGGTGTTACCTTCAAGCTCGGTCAATTCATAGCGGGTTTCGCCGACGAAGGATTCCTGCTCCCAGCCGCTGACATCACCCTGGGAGAACTTACCCACATCGATACGTTGCCCGGCATTTGCCGTGCTCAGCAGTAACAGCAGTGGGGTCAGTAAGAAAATGGCAGGCATCGTGGATTTCCAGCTAAAAATTATAAGATGCACCGATTATCAAAGAGTTCTATGCTGTATGGAATAAAATACCCGCTAGCCGAATCTTAACCCTATAAGCAAACGTAGACGTCAACCCGTGTTCAGCAAAAGTATCCAACACAAAAAGCTCAGGCTCGAATTAAGCGAAAACCGTGATCGGTTATACAAGCTTGCCTTTGCCTGGACCAATGACGCGATGCTGGCCGATGACCTGGTGCAGGAAACCTTGCAAAAAGCGATGCAATCGCTGGGCAATCTGCGCGAACATGCCAAGCTGATGCCCTGGGCCTGCCGCATCCTGCGCAACTGTCACCACGATTGGCTGCGCCGGCACCGGGAGCATGGCGATATCGAGGATTTTGAGATCGCCGGCAGCGTTGACCCCGAACAGGACTACCTGCAGCAGGATACCAGCCGCCTGGTCAGAGACGCGATCGCCCGCTTGCCGCAGAAACATCGTGACGTCATCACCCTGGTCGACCTGATGGAATTTTCCTACCAGGAGGTATCGACGGCACTGGATATCCCGATCGGTACGGTCATGAGCCGGCTGTGCCGGGCGCGTGCCCAGCTGCGCGACCGGCTGAAAGTCCATGTCGAACAATCCAGCACGGCGTCACCTACTCAATTACGGAGAGTTAAATAATGACGGACTCAACAGACAAAAAATCTCATGTCTCCGATGAGTTACTCAATTCGTTCATCGATCATCAAATCACCAACGAGGAACGGCAGGAACTTCTGGCCTTGCTAAACCGCGACGAAACGCTGGCCAATCGTGTGTGTGAACTGCAACGGATTAAGCAATTGACCCAACTGGCGTATGACGACATACCCGCCCCGGCCGGCAACGAACAACCGGACATTGCGCGTAAGCGCCAGTTTCCTATGGCCGCCAGTATCGCGATCTTCAGCCTCGGCCTGTTACTTGGATTGGGCATGATGCAAATCAATACCAGGGTTGACCTGTTACCCTCGCTGAGCGCCGCACACGCCCAGACCAAGGTACTGGTGCACCTGACCAGCGCAGATGTCGATGCCGGACTCAACACACTGGACAATATCCAGCAGATGCTGCAGGAGTATGCCGCGAATCAGCAGTCGGTGGTGATAGAAGTGGTTGCCAACGGTAACGGGATAAAATTACTCAGCAACAGCAACCGGGATATTGCCAGGCGTATCGCCGCCCTGACCGAATGGCATGATAACGTCAGCTTCGCCGCCTGCAAAAACACTATCGACCAGATAAAAATCACCAATGGGCGGGATATCCAACTAATCCCCCAGGTCAAACTGATCGATTCCGGCATTGTCAACGTGATCAAACGCCAGCAACAGGGCTGGACCTACATCCGTGGCTAGAGGATTCCTCCTGATCCTGCTTTGCACTGCATTCGCCTCCGCCCATGCTGCGAGCGATAAAATCCTCTACCACGTGCATCACCTGCAACTGGACGGTATCCCACGGGTCTTATCCAACCTGGAAAACCTGCAGAAAGGGATGCCGGATCGACAACTGGATATCCGCCTGTTGCTGCAGGGCGACAGCATCCTGCTCCTCGATCCCTGGATTGATGACAGCTTCAGGCAACGCCTGCATGAGCTACGTCAAAGCGGGGTCCGGATAGAGGTCAGCCGCAGCAATTATGCTGACAATCGCAACCGGGTAGCCCGGGACCATCCCCCGCAGCTGGTGGAAAATCTATTCAGCCGTATCGTCGAGCTGGAGCAGCAGGGTTATCAATACGTGACACCCTAGGGCCTAGGGCCCAGGGCCCAGGGCCTGTTAACCCTATAACAGTTTCGCCTCGATCCGACGAAACCAGATCGGCAACGGCGTGAGCCTGATCGTCAATCCCACTAACACCCCCAGGCCGTTGGCCAGCATGTCCATTATCTCCAGGTATCGATAACCGGTCAGACCCTGCAGAATTTCCATTAACACCCCAAACAACACCAGGCCGGCAGCCACCAGCCATAGCGAACGGGGTAATTGGACCAGGGTGGTGAAAAACGCCGATAACAGGAAATAGGTGATGAAGTGCAGGGTCTTGTCAGTGCCGGGTAATTCAGCGCTGATCGGTATCAGGGAATAAAAGGCCACCAGCGCCAGCATCGCATAGCCCAGCGCAAACCACAGCCTGCGATGTTTCAATCCGTCCACGGATTGCCGGCCTGCAGCGACTGGCGATCAGGCGCTGTAGACCGCCTGCGCCGCGGTCAAAGCCACGCCCTTGTTAATCGGTGCATTCATTTCACCCATCACCGCCTCCAGGGCTGACAGACAGAAGATCACGTTCTCGGGCCGGGAACTATGGCCCATTAAACCGATCCGCCAGACCTTGCCGGCAAGGTCACCGAGACCGGCACCGATTTCCAGGTTGAATTCATTCAACAGGCGACCGCGTACGCTGGCATCATCGACACCCTGCGGGATCATGACCGAGTTGAGTTGGGGTAAGCGTGCGGATTTCTCGACCAGGAAACTGATCCCCATCGCCTCGAGACCTGCCTTCAGGGCCTGATGGTTTTGCGCATGACGATTCCACGCATTTTCCAGGCCTTCGTCGCGCAGCATCACCAGTGATTCATGTAATGCATACAGCGCATTGACCGGCGCGGTATGGTGATATGATCGCTTGGCTCCCTCGCCCCAGTACCCCATCACCAGGTTGAGGTCGAGAAACCAGCTCTGCACCTTGCTTTGCCGGTTCTTGATTTTCTCCACCGCGCGTTCACTGAAGGTTACCGGGGACAGGCCCGGTACGCAGGACAGGCATTTCTGGGTGCCGGAATAGACCGCATCCAGCCCCCATTCATCGACCTTGACCGGGGTACCGGCCAGCGAGGTCACGCAATCTGCAATCACCAGGCAATCATGCTTATGCGCCAGTTCCCAGATGCCGTTGGCATCGGACTGGGCACCGGTCGAGGTTTCGGCATGCACGAAGGACACGATCTTGGCATCCGGATTCTGCTCCAGCGCCTGCTCCAGCTTGGCCAGGTCCACCGCTTCACCCCAGTCATCCATGACCATCACCGCGCTGCCGCCGGCGCGTTCGACGTTCTCTTTCTGGCGCCCGCCGAATACCCCGTTCTGGCACACGATGACCTTGTCCCCAGGTTCCACTAGGTTGACAAAACAGGTCTCCATGCCAGCCGAACCCGGTGCCGACACCGGAATGGTCAATTCATTATCGGTCTGGTAGGCGTATTGCAACAGCTTCTTCACTTCATCCATCATCGCCACGAATTCTGGATCGAGATGACCTATGGTCGGACGCGAGAGCGCCTCGAGAATACGTGGATGAACGTCTGAAGGACCCGGACCCATTAACGTACGCACCGGTGGATTGAATGAAACTGCCATGATGAATTCCTGAAGGTTTGGTTATAAAGTTTGCGAGAGTTTGGCTGAATAGTTGAACGCTGTAAACCGAGAAAAGCAGGGGTTTAACCAATCTTCAGTTTTCCAACACCAAGCAAATTCAACTATAGTAAAGGGGATAACTATAACACCGCCGGCGAAGTTCCAGTGCGACAGCCTCATGGATGAGCCATTACAACACCTAATGGAGTGATATGGAGATTCATCCAAAGAGCTTGAGATCTTTCTTGTCAATCGACGCCCTGCTGTCCCTGCTTGCTTTGACCATCCTGTATTTCCTGGCCGGCCTGCTTGGTCTGCAACTGCAATCCGCGCAAACCGGGATCACCCCTTTCTGGCCGGCATCCGGCATCGCCCTCGCGGTATTCATTCTCTACAGCAAACACCTGTGGCCGGCGATATTTCTTGCTATGGGAGGTATCGCACTAACCATGGGTATCCCGTTACCGACGGCGATGTTGGCAGCAGCAGGCAGTGTCCTAGAAGCACTGATTCCTTTGCTGATCGCCCAGCGTTTCGGTTTTAACGGTTCATTACGCTCACTGCATCAATTGCTGATGTTTATCGGTATTTCCTGGACCGGACCGTTATTAAGCGCTGGTATCGGCATCAGTTCTTTCTACCTGTTCGTAGGTGATCTGCCAGCCGCTCCACTCAACCTGTTCCTGGTCTGGTGGCTGGGAAATAGTTTCGGGATTTTACTGTTCGCTTCCACCCTGTTATTGCTGAATGATTTTGTCAGATATGACAGTTGGGAAAACCTGAAAAATCCCTGGTTGATCAGTATCGGATTGGCCAGTGTTTTGATCAGTCTCGGCGCATTTCAAGATGTCACTTCGATTCAATCGCCATTGCTGCTGACCCTGTTGATTCCACTGGTGATCCTGTCTTCGGTCTTTCTCAACTTTCTCGGCACCATCGTTCCGGTCTTGATTGCTACCCTGATAATGATGATTCAATCGGTGAATTATCCGGTGGAAGCGTTGAACCAGGATCCTTTGGGCTTTCTGTATCTCGATATCGTTGTGTTGTGGGTGATCACCCTGACCGGGCTCGTGGTTAGCGTCGCCCAGCGCGAGGGCGTGCGCCATATGCGTCACAGCTGGCTGGCCAATCACGACGGCCTGACCAGTCTGAAAAACCGGCACTTTGTCGAGAACCGGCTGATCAATTTATGCCAGGGATTACGCCAGCAGGATAATCGTTTCAGCTTGCTGTTTCTCGATCTGGACAAGTTCAAGCGGGTCAACGATAAGGTAGGTCATATCGTCGGTGACAACTGTCTCGCCCATATCGCCAATCTGCTCAGGCATTCGGCACGAATGTCGGATACGGTTGCGCGCTGGGGTGGAGATGAATTCGTCATCCTGTTACCCGATTGCCCGCTGCCAACCGCACAACAGATCGCCAGCGATATCAACCGTAACCTGGAGGAGAATCCTTTCGTGCATGGCGATCATGTGTTCCAACTGAGCTTCAGCATCGGGGTAGCTACTGCCAAATCGGGAACCACAGCACAACAGGTTATCAACCAGGCCGACAAAGCCAGTTATCAGGCCAAGGAGTCAGGAAAAGCAGTGGTTCTAGCGGAGGATCTGGAGGCAACCAAATAACCCTATAAAACCATAGATTTAATAATTATTCGCCTTGCCATACAATCACCTCTCCACGATCACATTGGCATTAGCATGGCATTCGATCCACAAACCGGTCAGTTTGAATTCAACGACTGGAATATCAGTCAGGCCGTCAGCGATCTGCAGCGCACGATCCCGCGGCAAAACCTGCTCGACCAGCCTGCACAACTGGCACCCTATGAATGCGACGGACTGTCGGCCTATCGCAAGGTTCCGAAGATGGTGGTATTGCCCGAGACCATCGAGCAATGCCAGCAGATCATGCGTTACTGCAAGGAGCGGGCGATCCCGTTGATTGCGCGCGGGGCCGGCACCGGCCTGTCCGGTGGGGTGCTGCCGGTGGAACAGGCGATCGTCCTCAGCCTGACCAAGTTCAACCGGATCAGGAAAATCGATCCGCTGCAGCGCCTGGCGGTGGTCGAGCCCGGGGTTCGTAACCTGGCGATCACCGAGGCTGCCAGCCAGTATGGCCTGTATTTTGCCCCCGACCCTTCTTCCCAGATCGCCTGTTCGATCGGCGGCAATGTCGCGGAGAATTCCGGCGGGGTGCATAGTCTCAAGTATGGCCTGACCGTCAACAACGTGATGGGGCTCAAGATCATCAATGCCGATGGCGAAATCATCGAAATCGGCGGCGGCGAATGTATGGATAGCCCCGGTTACGACCTGCTGGCCCTGATGCATGGCTCCGAGGGTCTGCTCGGGGTCATTATCGAGATCACCGTGCGCCTGGTACCGAAACCGGAGGCGGCGCAGGTGTTATTGGCCGCGTTCGATTCGGTTACCGATGCCGGCAACGCGGTCAGGGATATCATCAGCGCCGGCATCATCCCGGCGGGGATGGAGATGATGGACCGCCTGGCGATCGAGGCGGCTGAGGACTTCGTGCATGCCGACTATCCGCTGGCCGAGGCACTGCTGTTATGCGAACTGGACGGCACCCACAGCGCGATCGAGCAACAGATGGCGCAGGTCGAATCCATCGTCAAGAACTGCCAGGCACACGACATCAGCCTGTCCCAGGATGACGCCCAGCGTGCCTTGTTCTGGGCCGGGCGCAAGGCCGCATTCCCCGCGGTGGGACGCATTTCACCGGATTACTACTGCATGGATGGCACCATTCCACGCAAGGAGTTGCCCGAGGTATTGACCCGGATTACCGAATTGTCAAAACACTATGGGCTGCGCTGCGCCAACGTGTTTCATGCCGGTGACGGTAACCTGCACCCGCTGATCCTGTACGATGCCAACAAACCGGGCGACCTGGAAAAAGCGGAGCAATTCGGCGCCGATATCTGCAAGCTGAGTATCGACAAGGGTGGCACCATTACCGGCGAGCACGGGGTCGGGGTGGAAAAAATCGACCTGATGTGTCATCAGTTCGACTCACCGGAACTGCTGCAATTCCATCGGATCAAGTCGGTGCTGGACCACCAGGGCATCCTCAATCCCGGCAAGGCCGTGCCCAGCCTGCATCGCTGTGCCGAACTCGGCGCCATGCACGTGCATGCGGGCAAATTGCCGCATCCAGATATCCCACGTTTCTAGTCATGTCCAGCGATAACAAGCAACAGATACTGCAACAGGTCGAACAGGCGGTCGCCGACCAACAGGCGATATGCATCAACGGTTCCGGCAGCCATGCTTTCATGCTGGCGGATTACAGCGAAGGTAATAGCCTGGATATGACCTCTCACCACGGCATCATCGATTACCAGCCCACCGAACTGACGCTGAAGGCGCGCGCCGGTACCCGGCTCAGCGATATCCAACAGACCCTGGCGCAACAACAGCAACGACTGGCCACCGACTTTCCGCTGTATGCTGCCGAGACCACGCTGGGCGGAACCATCGCAATCGGTCACAGCGGCTCGGGTCGTCCTTTTCTCGGAGGCATCCGCGATCACGTGCTCGGCGCCACCCTGATCAATGGTCTGGGCCACGAGCTTCACTGCGGCGGCCAGGTCATGAAGAATGTCGCCGGTTATGACATCTCGCGCCTGCTCAATGGCAGCCGCGGCACCCTGGGCCCGATCCTCGATCTTACCCTCAAGGTGTTACCGCAGGCGCAACTGCAGCATACCCAGGTATTCAGCATGGCCGAAAACGAGGCGATAGAATCGATGAATAAAATGGCCGGCTTGTCGCTGCCGATCAATGCCTGTGTCCATGTCGATGGCAAGCTATATGTGCGGGTCGAGGGCAGTGAAGCCGATGTCAGGCAGGCGGTCACTAAACTCGGTGGTGAGTCTCTGGATGACAGTGTCGGTTTCTGGGCCAGCATCCAGCAGCAGACCCATGAGTTCTTCCAGGCCGAGCATCCGCTGTGGCGGGTTATCGTACCCTCTACCACCAGCGAGCTGGAACTGGAACACAAGCACCATAGCATGATCGACTGGTGCGGCGGCTTGCGCTGGATTTACGCGGATGAAATCAGCCAGAGCGATTTCATCCACATCAGCAATGTCGGCGGCTATATCGAAGGTCATCGCAATGCCACCGCCACCGATCCGGCCAGCCTGATGAGCCCGTTGCAAAAACAGATGCACCAGAACATCAAGCAATCATTCGATCCACAGAATATCTTCAACCCGGGTTTATCCCGTTTCAACTAAAAACCATCCACCTATGGAGAGGCAACCATGAAAACCCTGCTACCCCTAATCGTCGCCGTCGTTATCGCACCCTTTCTCGCATCGCCCGCAATCGCCGATGACTCTGACCCGGAAAAGATCATCAAGTACCGCCAGGATTTCATGCAGGCAGTGAAGAATCACAACAACAGCATCAAGGCCATCGTCAATGGCGCGGTACCCTTTAACAATCACCTGGATATGCACCTGGCTTCGCTGGAAAAATTATTCGGTGAAGTCAACAGCCTGTTTCCCGAAGGCAGTGATTTCGGTGAAACCAAGGCCAAGCCCGCGGTGTGGGACAACCCGCAGAAATTCAGCGAGACGGTGCAGAAATCACAACAGGCCCTGACCGAGTTCAAGCAGGTCGTGGACTCAGGTGACATGAATAAAGCCCGCTCGGCGTTCAAAAACTTCGGACGTTCCAGCTGTGGCAGCTGCCATAAATCGTTCAAGGAAAAGGACTGATCGAACAGTTGATGCGCGCATTGCTTGTCCTCGCCGGGATGATCGCCTTAACTGGTCCAGCCCTGGCGCTGGCAGATGAGTTGCTGGAGAAAGGTAGATACCTGTACCACCTGGCCAACTGCTACAGCTGCCATACCGATACCGAGAATGATGGCCCAGCCCTGGCCGGTGGCCGGGTGCTGGAAACCGAGTTTGGCAGCTTTTATTCGCCGAATATCACCCCGGACAAGGAAACCGGCATCGGTAACTGGAGCGACGAGGATTTTGTCCGTGCAGTGCGTGAAGGCGTTGCCCCGGATGGCAGTCATTATTATCCATCATTCCCGTATATCGCCTATCGCAATATCACCGACGAGGATGTTCTGGCAATAAAAGCCTACATCTTTAGCCGCGAACCGGTGCAACAAGCAAACCAGGCGCATCAACTCGACTGGTACCTGATGCGCCCGGCGCTGGCGATCTGGAAGCTGCTGGCGCAACAGGAGCAACCAGCCGTTGCCAGCAGCAACCGTCGCGGCGCCTATCTGATCGACACCCTCGGCCATTGCAATGAATGCCATACCCCGAGAAATGCGATCGGTATCC
>JASJBV010000074.1 GCA_030066335.1 Gammaproteobacteria bacterium | reverse complement strand
ATTGGGTCAAGCAGCATGGCTTGAAAAACGCACCCTGTTACAGCCTGATTGCCAAGCACGACGTGCAGTTGCTGCAGATGGAGAAACCCGAGGTGTCTGAAGAAGAGCTGATCCAGGCGGTCAGTTGGAAGATCAAAGACCTGATCAGCTACGACGTCGAGTCAGCCGTGGTCGATACTTACCAGTTACCCCCTTCACCTAAAAATCCGGCGAATACGATCAATGCGGTTGTTGCCAATGAAAATACCGTTGCCGGTTATGTCGACAGCATCAAGCAGTCGGGCATGGATCTTCAGGTTATCGATATTCACGAGCTGGCAGCAAGAAACCTGCTCAATGCCCATCAGCTATCCGAGCAGGCGACCGCCCTGCTGCAAATCTCCGATCATGAGAGCCTGGTCAGTATTTATCGTGATCAGGACCTGTATGTATCGAGGGACTTCAAAATCGGCCTGCTCAATATCGATAATCAGGACTCGGCTGATGAAAGTCTTTATGACTCCATCTTGCTCGAAATTCAACGCTCGATGGATTATTACGAAAGTAGTTACGGTCTCGGCAACATACAGAAATTACTGGTCTATCCGCAACTGCCGGCCACCGAGCGGATGCTGAAATACCTGCACAACTATGTCGCCTATGACCTGGATTTTATCGAACCCGACCTGTTTCAGCAGCAGAGTTCGCTAGAAGCCATGGATACGCATTGTTTCGCGGCTTACTGTGCGGCATTGCGAGGTGCCTTCGCATGATCGAACAGCGAATCAATCTGTATGACGATCGCTTCCGGGAAAAGCGGATTATCCTGTCAGCGGTGGATATGTTGTTGGTGACAGTCATTGCGGTCGGATTATTGCTTACCACGAGTTACTGGTACCACTTATTGGTAACCCATGCTGAGCAGGAACAGCTGAGACTAACCTCGCAGAAGGAGCAGTTGACCGTTACTCTGCAGGAGTTACGCAAGGCGCTGGAGACCCGGCTCTCTGACAACAGGATTGAAATCCAGGTTAAAAAGGTGTCGCGCGAAATTACCCTGCGCAAGCGTTTGATCGACATGGTGGTCAGCAAGCAATTCGGATCCGGCATGGGTTTCTCTGAACAGCTCAGTGAGCTGTCCAGGTTCAGGGTCAATAATGTTTGGTTGAATGAAATATCCCTGAGCGAGAGCGATTTAAGATTATCCGGTAGCGCGTTGAAGGCAGAAAGCATCCCCGAATACTTTAACGAATTTCAGCAACGCGATCTTTTCTCCGGGCGTACGTTCGAGGTATTTGAGGTTAACCGCGATCAGCAACAGAATTGGAAAGTGGACTTTCTGATCGCGAGCAGGGCCAACTACTGATGACTCAACAATTAAAACAATATGCCGATAAGATCAATGCGCTGTCGTTACGTGAACGCGGCATCATTACGCTCAGCGTGATCATTGCGATGGTTTTCTTGTGGTGGAATTTCTACCTGCAGCCGGTGCAACAGAAAATGGATTCCATCGAGCAGGGCAATCGGTTGCTGACGGGTGAAATTGAATCCTTGCAAGTGGCCATGCAAGCGATTCAAGAACGGATCCAGCAAGGGGTGCACAAGAGCGAGGAGGAAAAACTCGCGCTATTGCAGGCCGAGCTTGACCAGATCAATGAAGTACTCGAGCAAAAGACCCTGGCCCTGATTGATCCGGATGAAATGTTCGAGCTGATGCAGGAACTGATATTCGCTGAATCTAAACTAAAATTGACTGAGTTGAAGCGTAAAGAGGTCAAGCCGCTGTTCGAGACTGAGGAAAGCGATGAAGGGCAGCCAAAAATCTACCGGCATAGCATGCAAATGAGTTTACGCGGTAGATATCGGGATGTGCTGAATTACGTTGCCAGTATGGAAAACCTCGAATGGAAACTTTTGTGGGACAGGATCACGTTGAAAACCGCCGAATACCCGATGATTGATGTCGATATCGAAATTTCAACGTTGAGTGATAATCAAAACTGGGTGGGGTTGTAAATGAAAGTAGCCATGTTAATTTGTGGTTGTCTGCTCGCTAACACTTTGTGGGCATCTGCATTCTATGACCCAATGCGCCCGCCGGCTTTTGCCAGGGAAAAACTTCGCTTGGAGAAGGTAAAAAGTCAACCAAGCCATAAATCCGCTGCGGTCAAACCGACCAAGAAACAAGACTGGGTCCTGAACTCGATCCTGTATTCCAGCCAGCGGCAGCATGCGATCATCAACAATAAGCTGGTAAAAAAAGGTGATACTATCGCCGGGGCCAAATTGATTCGCGTAGAACCACAAAGGGTGCGATTGATTGCCAAGGGGAAGATTATCGACCTGAGCCTGAAAACCCGCTATAAATCGATAAAGAAGTCGGTAGGTAAGAATAAATCATGAAAAAACTGAACTTACTGACCTGTATTCTTTTGCTGATTACCACGGGCTGTGCCAAGCAGATCGCACAGGATAGCAGTCAGCAAACCCGAGATTCCATTCGCCAGGAAATGTTACAGGCCAGTGAAGCGGAACCTATGCAACAGCCGGTGACGGCCCCGGACGAAATTATGGATCAACTGGTGCCTGCAACCGGTTCGGCGATACCCGGTCTGCTGGATACGATTCCGAGTGAGCCGCGGTTCGATATTTCGGTAGCCAATGCGCCGGCAGATGTGTTTTTCATGAGCCTGGTTGCCGACACCGATGTCAACATGGTGGTTCATCCCAGCGTGTCGGGAGATGTCAGCCTGGATTTGAAAAAGGTCACGGTCGAAGACGTCATGCAATTGGCGCGTGAGGTTTATGGTTACGAATACAAGAAAACCGACAATGGCTATATTGTGTTGCCGGCGCGTATCCAGTCACGTATCTACCATGTAAATTACCTGAATATCAGCCGCGATGGTCGTTCCAGTATGACGGTAAGTTCGGGGCAGTTGGCATCGGTGGATAACAATAACGACGATGATTCATCAGACGATAATGACAGCTCATCCAGCGCTACGGCGGTCGAATCGAGCAGTATCAAGACTACCAGCAAGGCTGATTTCTGGTCCAACCTGCAAGCAACTATCGTATCGATCGTCGGCGAATCGCAAGGGCGTTCGGTCGTGGTCGACCCGCATGCCGGCCTGGTTATCGTGCGAGCGATGCCGGGTGAATTACGTGATGTCGAGGCTTACCTGGACAGTGCCCAGGGTAACCTGCAGCGCCAGGTTATCCTCGAGGCGAAGATAATCGAAGTAAGGCTGGATGACAGCCATCAGTCGGGAATCGACTGGGCGGCGTTGTCTGAAACCGGCACCGATCGCTTGTTGCTGGGTCAGGCCAGTGTCCTAAATGGTAATGCAGCCTTATATAACGCCCAGGGTGAGTTCAGTGACGGCGCTGCTTTAACCAATCTTGCAGACCGGGATTTTGCCAACCTGTTCGCGATTGGCGGGGCTACTGATGATTTCGGTTTCCTGTTGCGTTTGCTGGATACCCAGGGTGATGTGCAGGTATTGTCAAGTCCAAGAGTTTCGACGGTCAACAACCAGAAAGCAGTAATAAAGGTTGGCTCTGATGAATTCTTTGTCACCGATGTTTCTTCGACCACGACATCTGGTGCCACTACCACCCTGACTACGCCATCAGTTACTCTGACACCTTTTTTCTCCGGGATTGCTTTGGATGTGACCCCGCAAATCAGCCAGGATAATGAAGTCATCCTGCACATCCACCCGAGTGTCAGCGAGGTCAATGACCAGACTAAAAATATAACCATCGCTGGCCAGAGTCAGCAACTACCATTGGCGCTGAGTACCGTGCGTGAATCGGATTCGGTGGTGAGGGCGCTCAGCGGCCAGGTCGTGGTAATCGGTGGATTGATGCAGAACCAATCTGCCAATGATGATGCCAATGTACCGGGTCTCGGAGACGTACCCTTCCTGGGTAATCTGTTCGGTCAAAAGAGAGCACAGAATAGACGCAGCGAACTGGTTATCCTGTTAAAGCCAATCGTGGTCAATAGTGCAAAAACCTGGTCGAATTACATCAAGCAAAGCCAGCAACGTATCGATCAATTACAGCAACCCAGGCCTGAGGCGCAGTAGTCATGTACGAGCCCTATTACAGGCTGTCGGAAAAGCCATTCAACCTGACCCCGGATACTGACTTTTTCTATCAGAGCCAGACTCACCAGGAATCATTGAATGTGCTGCTGGTGGCAATCCAGAGTGGTGAAGGTTTCATCAAGCTGACCGGAGAGGTGGGTACCGGTAAAACCTTGTTGTGCCGTAAGTTGTTGGAACTGCTGGATGATCAATACCAGACGGTATATATCCCAAATCCTTACATGAGTTGCAATGCGCTACTCAAAGCAGTGGCGATCGAGATGGGTCTGGGCGCTGAACTGAAAGATGATAACTACCTGGATTGTATAAACCGCAAGCTGATCGATAATGCGCGCAACAATCGTCAAACCATCATATTGCTGGATGAGGCACAATCCCTGCCGGTAGAGAGCCTGGAGGCGATCCGCTTATTGAGCAACCTGGAGACCGAAAAGCAAAAACTGGTTCAAATCGTGTTGTTTGGTCAGCCGGAGCTTGATGCAAAGTTAAACGATCACAGCATTCGCCAGCTGCAACAACGGATTGCGCATGCCTGTGAATTAAAAAATCTGGCAGCAGATGCGCTGGCACAATATATTCAACATCGCCTGCATTCCGCGGGTTACGATGGTCCGGTGTTGTTCAACGAAGCAGCTATTCGACGCATCTATAAAAAGACCAGGGGCGTACCCAGGCTAATCAACCTGTTATGCAATAAAGCGATGATGCTATCGTTTGCCGCGGGAGATTTTTATATTTCGGAAAAACATATCCTGCTGGCCAGTAAAGATACCCAGCAGTTCGCGCGCATATCCGGCAAGGCCCAATTCGCCAGCATGAGTGCGTTGCTGCTGCTGTCCGGTCTAATGTTTGAGTAGATATCGGTACTCATCATGAGCGTGATCAACAATGTCCTCAAAGACCTGGAAAACAAGCCCTCGGCATTCAAGCCGCTGGACTTGCAGGCGGTTAATGACGAACAAAAGCAAAAATTCTCAATGTGGGTACTCTGGGTATTCGCACCGCTGCTGATCTTGGCGGTGGCATCAGCCTATTGGTACCAGCAATCCAGCACGGTCGAAGCGTCGATCCTAGCAACTGCAGAAATAGACCAGCCGACAACCGGCAGCGTTGTCAGGGCTGAACTCGAGCCGTCGTCCCCGCAGGTACCGCCAGCTCCAGTTTCAGCGGCAGAGGCATCAGCCCCGGTAATCCCAGTCAATCAATTGGTTGGTCTGCATATCAACGAAACCCCGGCATTTGTAGAATTATCTTTTCAATTAACCCAATCCGCCCAGAGTTATCTCAAGCAGCGCACCCAAGATCGTTATGTGTTTCTAATCAGGAACAGTAACAGCCAGATCAGCGCGCCCGTAATAGAAAACCTCTGGCTGAAAGACATTCAGCTGCAGCAGAATCAACAGCATGTTGAAATTCAATTCGATACCGCGGAAGGCGTACTGGTGGAAACATTGCACCAACAACAACAGCAGGATCACTACTGGAAAATCCGCCTGAAAAAATCGATCTTGGCCGAGCCTTCGCCGGTGATTGCAGCGGCCCCGGCTGCTGCCGAACCATCCAACAAGCCAGTCACCGTCAGTGCTTCAGCAACCCCGGCAGTTACGCCAGCGGCCATGGCCAAACCGAGTCCCGTCAAACAGGATGCCAACAGGGTCAAGCTAGATATTAAACCGGCAAAACTCCAGGTGTCTGACAGCGAGAGACTGAAGCGAGCGATTGCACAATTCGAGGCCGGCGATTGGGCGGTTGCCGAAATCGGTCTCAAATCATTGCTCGATAGTGAGCTCGACCGGGAAGCGCGGATCAATCTGCTGAGCCTGTATCAGTACCGGCAGAAACCACAACCGTTCCAGCAATTATTGACCGAGAGCCTGGCGCAGTATCCGCAGGATATCGATTTCATCCTGATCGATGCCAACCAGTTGATTAATGCAAAACAATATTCAACCCTGGTGCAACGTTATCAGAGCACAACCGGTAATAACCAGTTGATGAGCCTGCTGGCTGCCAGTTATCAACGCTTGCAACAGCATGATTTGGCGATTGATTTCTATATCCAGGCATTGGAACTCGATCCACGTCAACCGAAAAACTGGATTAGTCTCGCCATCTCGCAGGAACAGGAAGCAGCCTATGGTCAGGCCTTACAGTCCTACCAGATGGCCATGCGCAGTGGACCGCTCAATGACCGCTTGACTGGTTTTGTGCAACAGCGAATCCAGCAGTTGAATAACAGGGCGCAATGATGCCGGGTTTGGTATAGGGCAGAGAGGCAGCAATGGAATTCAGAAAGAAAATCCGTCTCGGCGACCTGTTGGTAGAAAAGGGTCTGATCACCGACGAACAGTTGCAGCTGGCTTTGCAGGAGCAGAAAAAACTCGGCCGCAAACTGGGAAATACCCTGATCGAACTGGGCATGATCGACGAAGAGAGTATGCTCAGACTCTTGTCCAGTCAGCTGGGCATCCCGTTGATCGATTTGAATAATTTCAACTTCAATGAAGAGGTCATTCGCAACCTGTCAGAGAGTATGGCCCGGCGTTACCGCGCGATCGTACTCGAGGATCGTGCTAATGACTTCCTGGTCGGCATGGCGGACCCAACCGATTTATATGCGCTCGATGAGATTCAGGAAAAACTGTCCAAGCCGGTGAGCCAGGCCATCGTTCGTGAGAGCACGCTGCTGGTGACCTTTGACCGGGTTTATCGGCGTACTGAAGAAATCAGTGCACTGGCGGAGGAACTGGGGCAGGAATTATCCACCGGCAGTGAAGACCTCAGCAGCCTGCTGCAGGCAGAGCAGATGACCGATGCGCCGGTCGCCAAATTATTGCAGTCTATTTTTGAAGATGCGGTCCAAGTTGGGGCTTCCGACATCCATATCGAGCCGGATAAGAACGAGATTCGCGTGCGCCAGCGGGTTGACGGTGTGCTGCAGGAACAGGTCATGAAAGAGATCCAGATCGCACCTGCGGTAGTTGTGCGTCTGAAGTTAATGGCCGGGCTCAACATCTCGGAAAAAAGAATGCCGCAGGATGGGCGTTTCAACATGACGGTGAATGGTCGCGAGATCGATGTGCGTTTATCGACGATGCCGGTGCAACACGGCGAATCGGTGGTCATGCGTTTGCTCGACCAAAGTCGAGGCGCGCTGGATATCGAGCATCTCGGGATGCCGCCCGAACTGCTCAAACGCTTCCGCAAGAATTTTCATCTGCCGCATGGCATGATCCTGGTGACCGGCCCTACCGGTAGCGGTAAGACCACCTCACTGTATGCCGCGTTACAGGAGCTGAACCAGGCAGAAGCTAAAATCATTACGGTTGAAGACCCGGTAGAATATCGCCTGAGCCGGATCAACCAGGTCCAGGTCAATCCCCAGATCGGCTTGAATTTTGCCCATGTTTTGCGTTCCGCATTACGCCAGGATCCGGACATCATCATGGTCGGTGAGATGCGTGATGCCGAAACCGTGGAAATAGGGGTCAGTGCGGCGATGACCGGGCACCTGGTGTTATCCACCCTGCATACCAATGATACGGTTTCCACCGCCACCCGGTTGCTGGACATGGGCGTGGAAGGATACCTGCTGGCCACCACCCTGCGCTCGATTATTGCGCAAAGACTGGTGCGTAAAATCTGTGTGCATTGTGCCCACGAACATAAACCCGATGCGTTTGAGAAAGCCTGGCTGCGGGAAAAGCTCTTTGTCGATACCGAGCACTATCAATACAAGATCGGTAAGGGCTGTGTACATTGTGGTTTTACCGGTTACCACGGGCGGATGGGTGTGTATGAATTACTCGAGATGAATGCGGAGCTGGCTGAGGCACTGCGTCGCGACGATACCCAGGAATTCATCGAAGCCGCCGGCAGAACACCGGGCTATCAGCCCCTGATCAATGTGGCTCACGATTATGCCCGCCAGGGTCTGACCAGTATCGACGAGGTATTGAAACTGGCCGGTGAACCGCGCGATGATTTCTACCAGGAAGAAACCTTGGAGCTGGAACTGGAGGTTGAAGGCTAATGCCGCTGTTCAGTTTTACCGGACGCAATGCTCATGGTGAGTTGACCGAGGGCGAAATGGAGTCGGCTAACAGCAGCTCTCTGGCCAGCCAGTTGATGGAGAAGGGCATCACCCCGTTATCGATCAACGAGATTAAACCCAAGGTTGATATTATTGCCGAGCTCAAGGACAAGCTCGATATCTACAAGGTGAGCATCGAGGAATTGTTGATGTTCACTCGTCAGATGAGCGCACTGACCAAGGCGGGATTACCTATCACCAAAGCTATCTCCGGCATTCTGGAGTCGATAGAAAACCCATTGATGATCAGGGCGTTGAAAGATGTCAATGAGCAGCTGGAATCAGGGCGCGGATTGGCGATTGCTTTCGCCCGGCATCCACGGGTTTTTTCCAATCTTTATGTCAGCATGATCCAGGTAGGAGAAAATACTGGTCGTCTGGACCAGGCTTTTTCCTTGATGGCCGGTTATATCGATCATCACCGCAAGATGAGTCATAACATCTCCTCGGCATTGCGTTATCCGACCATTGTCATATCGGCCATCATCATTGCGCTGGGTATCGTCAATCTGTTTGTCATCCCCAGATTCGCCACGTTTTTTCAGGCGAATGATCTGGACCTGCCCTGGCAAACTGAGCTGCTGTTGAACACTTCCAATTTTTTTGTTGCCTACTGGCAAGTCATTTTAGTGCTCATGATCGCGGCCTTTTTTATGTTCAAGCGTTACATTGCGACAGAACAGGGACGCTATAAATGGCATAAATTTGTGCTGCGCGCGCCCCTCGTAGGAGATATCCTGCTGCGTGCCTATCTCGCGCGTTTTGCCCGCTCATTTGCCATTGCCTACGGAGCTGGTGTGCCAATCGTCCAGGGTATGGGCGTGGTCGGGCGTTCGGTGGGTAATGACTATATCGCTAAACATGTTTCCAGTATGCGTGAAGGTATTGAACGAGGCGAAACATTGACGCGTACCGCTGGTCGAACTGGTATATTCACCCCGGTGGTGATGCAGATGTTCGCAGCCGGAGAAGAGGCCGGTAACCTGGAAGAGATGATGACTCATGTGGCCGATTTCTATGAAGAAGAAGTCGATTATGACATCAAGACCCTGTCGGACAGGTTGGAGCCGCTGATCTACGTATTCGTAGGAATTCTGGTATTGATACTGGCACTGGGTATATTTGTACCAATGTGGGATATCGCGCAAATTGCTGGAAGATAAGTCGCCTATTGTTTACTTTGGCCCACAGCCGGGTGCCAAAAGGTTTCTACATTTCCTGGTCATCATCATTGTTCTGGCGCTTATGGTTATGTTCCTGGTGCATGCAGCGAGACTCGAGCAGGTGGTGGAAAAGACCACGATCGAAAAAAAGATCAATGAATTCAATTCTGTGCTGATGGTTCTGACCATGGAGCACATGATTTCAAGTCAACGAAAAGAGTTAATCAAATACCATCATACCAATCCGTTTCCGTTAATTATGAGCCGATATACTGTAACCAATTATTTTGGTGAAGTTGAAGGTAAACTGAGCCTGGGAGAAAAGGGGGGATGGTATTACGATCTCAGCGAAAATACCGTCATTTACTTAACTATCGATGGCGAAATCGTCAGCTATCGAATGGTGCATACGCATGCTGGCAATGATGCGGAGCAGGCAGCGATGGTGAATAAAGATGAACTGGGCCTGTTAACGTTGGAAAAATTATTGGGTGAAAATTGATATTTTTTTATAGATTTATGGCGAGATCGTAAACTGAATAAACCAAAAAAAAGGGCCTAATCTTTTCAGATTAGGCCCTTTGGGTTTCAGAATATGGTTTTTATTCTGTGCAGGTAATGGTTACTGTTACTGGCGGAACCAATGCGGCACCGGCAAGCAGGACCGGGCAGGTATAGGTGGATCCGGCTCCAGCAGCACATAAGTTAACACCAACACCGGTTGCATCCAGTGTGACAGCTTGTCCGTTAACGTTTGGAAAGGCACCGCTTGCTAAAAGTCCATCGATATCTGCCGAAGCACATGCACCTGCTTCAGTTGCGGTATCTATACTTGCGGTTCCAGATCCAGTGGGTCCATCACCGATGTTGAAAGCAAAGGTAGTACTCACCAGGCTCTTGGCGTAGTTGATGGCAGAGCCACCGGTAACTTCAGTTGCGATTGCGTCAACCGTAGCTCTCTCAGCATCGCCGGTAATATCCTGGAATCTGGCCAAAGCGGTTACGCCCAGGATGCCCAGCAGAACGATAACGACGATCAGTTCGATCAGCGTGAAACCGCCTTGTGTCTTTTTCATGATTTAGTGCCCCTCTGTAGGAAAATAAATAATGGCTATAATTTCTTGTATTAACAGATAATTCTTCGAATTACAGTTAAAGTAATATACTTAAAGGTAAATGTAAGTTTATGACTTTACAATAAAATAGTATACACGAACCGAAATGCAAGCAAATATATAAAAAAGTAGAAATTATGCTAAAAAGTTTTGAGAGTGGGTTCACATTAATCGAGCTGATTACCATCATATTGCTGTTATCGGTGCTTTCTGTGGTGTTTTTTGGCCGTCTCGACAATCTTTCGGACCTGACCGATCGAGGTTCCTTTGAAGAGACTGTGGCCGCGGTCCGTTATGCGCAGAAACTCGCAGTGAGTACCGGTTGTGAAGTGCGGGTTAACCTGTCCGGTGCCGGTTATGCTTTATCCCAGGGCGACAGTTGCAATTCGGGCACATTTACCCTGGCGGTGATGAATCCGGCAGATCGTCCCAATCCTTATGCCAACCCAAATATATCGATAGCCCCTGCAGACAGTTTTGAATTTACCCCTCAATCTACGGTGAATAATCTGGGCTCTGATGTGACTTTCACGGTCAACGGTGATCGCACGTTCAGGGTTTACCAATTCACGGCACTGGTCGATGTTCCCTAGAGTTCTGAACAACCATCAAGGTTTTACCTTGTTGGAGGTATTGATCACAATAGTGGTCATCGCCATTTCCGCAACGGCCCTACTCGGTGTCTTTTCCGCGGTGGTCAGCCGCAGTGCTGATCCAATGATAGAGCAGCAGGCAATCGCGATTGCCGAGGCCTATATGGAAGAGATTCAATTGAAAAGTTTCGAAGATCCTCAGGGTGGCGAGACCAATGGTTCCGAGGAAGGTGCAAACCGTGCGCAATTCGATGATGTTCAGGATTACAACGATGCGTCGGTGGATGGCGCTGTGGAGGACCAAAATGGGAATCCTATTGCGCAATTAGCGGCTTACACCGTGACCGTCACAGTTGGATTTGAAGACCTGGATACGATAACCGATGGTATCAATTCCTTGCGCATCGATATCTCGGTCAATCATCCGGCGATAGATCCGATCAACCTTTCAGGCTTCAGGACGAATTACTGATGATTCGATGCAAAGGCTTTACCCTGATAGAACTCATTGTAGTCATTCTACTGGTGGCAGTGCTGGCAGCGGGTGCCGGATTGTTGATCGCGCGACCGATTGAGGCCTATACCGATCAGATTCGACGCCAACAACTGGTAGATTCGGCTGAGATGGCGTTGCGCAAGATTGCCGTGGATGTGCG
>JASJBV010000081.1 GCA_030066335.1 Gammaproteobacteria bacterium | reverse complement strand
ATGCCAACTTTTGTATATATGACTCGCTGTGATGGTTGTGGATACTGCGTTGATATCTGTCCTTCCGACATCATGCATATCGATAAGGTCACACGTCGCGCATACAACATCGAGCCTAACATGTGCTGGGAATGCTATTCCTGCGTCAAGGCTTGTCCGCATCACGCGATCGACGTGCGTGGCTACGCTGACTTCGCTCCACTCGGCCACTCGGTGCGCGTAAAGCGTGACGAAGAAAAAGGCGTTATCGCCTGGCGGATCAAGTTCCGTAACGGCAAGAAGGATATGGACCTGCTGGCCCCAATCACGACCAAGCCGTGGGGACAATACATCCCGCAACTGGCTGACGTACCTGCTCCTAGCCAGGATCAGCGTGACAGTCAATTGCTATTCAATGAGCCTAAGTACATCCGTATGGACGATGGTGATATCCACACCCTCAAGTCCAATGGTTTGAAAATGGTTGAAGGCGTGGAGGCTTACTAATCATGGGTTACAAAACTATCGTAGAAGATAATATCGATATCCTGGTCGCAGGCGCAGGCCTCGGCGGAACCGGTGCAGCTTTCGAAGCTCGTTACTGGGGTCAGGACAAGAAGATCGTTATCGCTGAAAAAGCCAACATCGACCGCTCAGGTGCTGTTGCCCAGGGCCTGTACGCAATCAACTGCTACATGGGTACCCGCTTCGGTGAGAACAACCCCGAAGATCACGTACGTTATGCACGTATCGACCTGATGGGCATGGTTCGTGAAGACCTGCTGTTCGACATGGCTCGCCACGTTGACTCGGCGGTTCACCAGTTCGAAGAATGGGGCATGCCGATCATGCGCAACCCGAAGACCGGCGCGTTCCTGCGTGAAGGTCGCTGGCAGATCATGATCCACGGTGAATCCTACAAGCCGCTCGTAGCTGAAGCTGCGAAGAAGTCGGCGGACAAGGTATTCAACCGTATCTGTGTCACTCACCTGCTGATGGACGAAGCCAAGGAAAACCGCGTAGCCGGTGCTGTCGGTTTCAACGTTCGTACCGGTAACTACCACGTATTCAAGTCGAAGGCGGTTGTCGTCGGTGCCGGTGGTGCTTCCAACATCTACAAGCCGCGTTCAGTCGGTGAAGGTGCTGGACGTGTATGGTACGCTCCCTGGTCTTCCGGTTCTGCTTACGGTCTGCTGATCGGTGCCGGTGCCAAGATGACCCAGATGGAAAATCGTATCGTACTGGCTCGCTTCAAGGACGGTTACGGTCCGGTAGGCGCCTACTTCCTGCATCTGAAGACCTACACTCAGAACGGTCTGGGTGAAGAGTACGAATCCAAGTGGTTCCCAGCGCTGGAAGAAATGGTTGGCAAGCGTTACCTGGATGTCGAGGCATCTCACGTATCTCATCGTCCAATCCCGACCTGTCTGCGTAACCACGCGTTCATCAACGAGGTCAACGCCGGTCGTGGTCCGATCCACATGGTTACCATGGAAGCCTTCCAGGATCCTCATCTGGAAGAAATCGGTTGGCATAACTTCCTCGGTATGACTGTTGGTCAGGCCGTACTGTGGGCCGCTACTGACGTGGATCCCAAGTATGAGAATCCTGAACTGACCACTTCCGAGCCTTATGTTATGGGTTCCCACGCTACCGGTTGTGGTGCATGGTGCTCAGGCCCTGAAGACGTCTCTCCGGACGAGTACTTCTGGGGCTACAACCGGATGACCACCGTTGAAGGTCTGTTCGGTGCTGGTGACGCCGTTGGTGGAACTCCGCACGCATTCTCTTCAGGTTCCTTCACCGAAGGCCGCCTGGCTGCGAAAGCCGCGTGTAAGTACATCGATGATGGCAAGGCCGAAGGTATCCGTGTCTCCGACGAGCAAATCAATCGTCGTAAGGAAGAGATCTACAAGCCGATGGAACACTACAAGATCTATCGCAACGAGATCACTGCCGGTACGGTTAACCCTAACTACATCAACCCACGCCAGGCGCTGGATCGTCTGCAGAAGCTGATGGATGAGTACGCTGGTGGGGTAACCGTTAGCTACATGACCAACGAAAAGCTGCTGAACATCGGTCTGAAGAAGATGAAGACCCTCGAGGAAGATCTCGAGAAGATCGCTGCTGAGAACATTCACGAGTTACTGCGTGCATGGGAAGTCAAGCATCGTCATCTGACTTCAGAAGCGGTTATCCAGCACACCTTGTTCCGTAAGGAAACTCGTTGGCCTGGCTACTACTACCGTGGTGACGCGATGAAGGTTGACGACGATAACTGGCATGTACTGACAGTTTCTCGTCGCGATCCTCAGACCGGCGAATACACCATGGAGAAGGCTCCGCTCTACCACATCGTGGAAGAGTAAAAGTCTAATCCAGACTGGAATTTTGTACGAGGCATCCCCATTTAAGTGGGGATCCTCGGATTCCTAGCCAAAACGGGAAAAGATCAACGCTTGTTGGTCTTTTTTCGTTTTACGATTAAGTATAAATTAACGCGATAGGGTGACACTATGACAACTGAAGCGACTGAAAAGACTGAAGCCAGCGAAGAGTTCAAGAACATCCTCAAGCATACTGATGATGAGATCATCGCGATCGCACATCCGATGTTTGACGATTTGATCAAGTATTCCAACGAGGGCAAGTACGGGATGTTTATCAAGAAGTTCTCGCGTGGCCTGTTGCAGGGGTTGAACGAGATCGAAGTCGGCAAGCAGTTTGCCAAGAGCGATCTTACCCGTAACCTGTCACCCGACTACGACTTCCTCGGCCTGATTCGTCGGGGCGAGCATGTGACGGTTCTGTACCGGGTCAGGAGCACCAAAAAAGAAGGTGAGTGGATGGGTCGCATGGTCCTCGGCTACGAGCAGGGTGAGGTCAAGATCTTCGCCGCGGCAATTTTCTAAGTACGGATTAAAGATATGTCTGATGCAAACAATGAAATAGTCAGTCACGGCAAATATGTCGAACTGAAATACCAGGTCATCGATGTTAAAACCAATGGGGTGCTGACCGAGGTCGAGTTTCCGATCGGTTATGTGCATGGGGTTAACGAGGTGCTGGCACCGGCTGTCATGATGCAACTCGAGGGCAAGGCCGCCGGCGATACGATCGAGGTTCCGATCGATTGCAACGAACTCTACGGTCCTCGCGATGAATCGCTGGTGATTACCGAAAATCTGCACAACGTGCCGGAAGAATACCGCAAGGTGGGCACCGCTATCTTGATGGAAAATGACAAGGGACAGACCAAGACCTTCACGGTGACCCGCATCGCCGAAGACGTCATCGTCATCGATGGTAACAACCCGTTGTGCGGCCGCGAGGTCATCTTCAAACTGGAAATTCTCAGCGTGCGTGATGCCACCGAGGAAGAAATGGAGTATGGCGGCAAGCCGGAAAAAGGACCGGATATTCCCGGGGCGGTACCGTTACAGTAAATACGCCGGATGTTGCGGATTGAAGCTGTATGATTTTAAGCCCGATCCGCTGTTCCGGCATAGAACTATTGAGTTAACTTATTCCCGAGTTGAAGAAATATCATGACTGATACAATGAACCTGAAACTGGATCCGCAACAATTCGATAAGCGCCAGAAGATCCTGGCCCAGGAGATCGCGACTGCGGTCAAGATCAAGCTGATGGAAGCCGGTCTGGAACAAAAACAGATTGCGGATTTAACTTCAAGCATTACCTTCAGTGTTGCAACCATCATCGATGATATGGCGGCGATCGAAGCCGACGGTACCGAAGTCATGCCTTACCTGACCTTCCGCACCGATGACAATACCCTGATCCACTACGGTGAAAACTCGTCCACCAACGAATTCGTTTACGAAGTTTTAAAGAAGATGTTCGGTTGATCTTGTTCTGGATTGACCATCCCGCCCTGGGCAGGATAACCCAGCGACTCCAACCGCCAACCTCTTACCGCTGAACAGGAATTCTGATGCAGGCCTACTCCAAACGACTGTTGTCACCTTACAAAGGCCAGGTCCAGATCGTCGAGTCTGAGCTCGGGCGCGCGATCACGATGGATGGCCACAACTGGGAAGTTCAGTTCATCAGCCCGCTGTATGAGTCTGACGCCGAACGTCAGCATGGTCATAGCCCCGCGGTGACGCATAAAATGGTCCGGGTTGCGCATATTCGCGACCACAAGCTGATCCTGCTGCCATGGCCCAACTTCCTGGATCCTAACCAGGTCGAACAATGCGTCAATGAACTCGCAGCCTACGTTGCCAATGCGACGCTACCGTTTCCAGCCAATGACCTATATGAATACTGGCTGCTGGATGAGACTGACAGGTCGCCGCTGGCCCTGATCTTTTCCTGTCACGAGGCCGAGCAGATGGCCAGTTTCCCGGTGCGACCGGAATGGACCGCCCTGCCCTCGTCGATGATGAAAATCGAGCCGACCGAGGATGAAGTCCAGCGGGCATCCGCCCCGGTGAATTACCGCCTCGAGCGCCTGGTCGAGGAACGCGCCGGACGCAATCCCCGTGCCGCCTGGATCAACCGGCAACGCCAGGATGAGCGGTACCAGTTCCCACCCTGCCTGGTCAGTGAAGACTGGCCGGATCAGGAGCAGAACCAGTTATGTCAACGCTATATCGAGCGCCAGGCTCCGCGCCTGTTGATGCTGCAGGGTCTGGATGAAGAAACCCGGCGACGCCTGGAACTGGCCGCCCGTAAATACCCGCTTGAAGTGGCGGCGTTCTACCCGTTGTATCCTGCCGTCGTCGATGAGAAATTGATGAAGGCTATCCGGGTCGAGGCGCGCTTACGCGGAGTGACCGAAAGTGTAAATGGCTAGTACCGATGTGCTGGCGTTGTTCCAATTATTGATGATGATACAAAACGATGAGTACCTTGATTTTTGAAATAGAAGCCATCTCCGATCTGGCCCTGGAGGTCATGAAAGCCGTGATCGACAAGAACGAGCAAACCAACAAGTTCGAGGACCCGGATTCCGGTCCGCTGGCCGTCGCCTCCGCGCTGTCCGATTTCTTCCAGATCGCCAGTGCCCTGGGCCAGGGCCATGCCTCGCTGGATGCCGACGAGATGGCCGAGTTCGCCGATTACGGTCTCGACCTGCTGGATCGCCTGGCGTTCCAGCTACTGGCGCTCGAAGTGATGGAACATCGCGAGAACATGGCACGCATCTTTATCTCGATTGGGGTCTGGTTCTCGCGCCAGGACGCCACCCTGGACAACCTGGAGGGCATCGCCGACGGATTCGGCCGGCTCACCAATGGACTTAACGATCCCAAGGAACTGGCCGAGATGTGTCAATTGATGGCAGAAGTCGCGGATGCGGCGTCGAACAAGCTGCAGCTGGACGAGGACCAGAGCAATCCCTACCGCCCATGGCGGGTCCTAAACCTGAACGCGGGGATTGCCGCGACCCGTTCGCTGGACCCGCAGCTGATGGAGCAAACCTTCGATGAGCTGGTCCGGCGCCTGCCCACCGACATGCCTGGCTTCCTCGCTGACGGCAAACGCCAGATGATCACCCAAAATGTTCCCGATGAGGTACGCGAGGTCATGGACCGTTACGCGGAGAAGTGGCCGGCCGCGTTGCCGCACTGACCACGGTTAACAGGCACAGCAGTTACGGACGATAGCGCTCGACGCTGGTGGTTTCATCGTTGCCATCGTAACCGCCAATCACATAGACATCCCCATTCAGTACGACGGCTGCAAAATCCTTGCGCGGGTTCAGCATCGAACTGATCTCGGTCCAGCTATTGGCCACCGGGTCATAGATTTCCGCCGAGCGCAGTGGATTGCCAATGCTGCAACTACCGCTGAATGAACAACCAACCGGGTTACCGCCAATCGCGAGGATTTTGCCATTCAGGTTGACCGTTTCCAGGTTATCGCGTTCGACGTTCATCTCATCGGCGCTGAATTCATCCCAGGTATCGTTGGTGAGATCATATTTCAACACCCAATCCAATGCTCCGCGGTCACAACTGGAAAATGAACAGGAGAAGCGGCCGCCAAAGCCGCCGATCACGTACATCGTATCCCCGACCACGGTTACGCTCGGACGCAGCAATTCGCGGATGCTCAGGTTCGTGCCGACCAACCATTGGTTACCGGATGGCTGGTAACCGACGGTTTCGAGGGAGTCGAAAACCGATGCGCCCAACACCCCGACAATGATATTACCAAAGATGGTATCGTTGTAGGTGTCGGAGGCCCCGAAGCTCTGGCCACCACCAATCGTGGTGACCGTGGACCAGCCAGTGGCCGGATCGTAGACATGGACATCGCTAGCGTTGTCTGATTTGATATAAATCTTGCCGCCGATGACATGGGCCTCGCCGAAAGCACCCGCAGCTGGCAACGGTGCGCCAATGCTCCAGCTATCGGCAACCGGATCGTAGATTTCCATCGACAACAGTTCGTTACTGTTACTATCGAGTCCGCCGATCACGTAAATCTTGCCATTCAACACCACCGCAGCGTGATTATCGCGGGCGGTTGCCAGCGGTGCCATCTCTTGCCAGTCCGGTCGATTGAAGGTGCTGCCATCATTGGCGGTTTCACTGGTCTCGATCAGTTCCACCGTCTTCCTGATCGTGGTCGAGGTGAAAAAGCCACCGCCGGAACTGCTATAGGTCGTATCCTGGCGAAAGCCGACCGGGCCGACCCCCTGTTTGTAGAATTCATAGAAAGAAAAGGTCGTCGACGAATCCGCGCATAATGTGATGCCGAGTATCGTGTCACAGCCGCCATCGCTGTCAGAGTAACCCAGGCGGGTGGCGCTGACCGAGTTATACTCGCCCTGCAGGGTGCGCGTGCCGATGCTGACCTCATTGCTGGCGAAGTCATGAAAGAATCCGCCCCCATTCCAGCTATCGTCGGTGGCGTCGAAAATCAGCGCGAATTGCGCGCCATCGGTGGAGCCCAGCAGCGAGCCGTCAGCATTGATGGCGACATGGGTCCAGCGGGGTGCATAGCTGCCGGGATCTCCAGTGACTGTTAGCGGGAAGGCCACTTCTCCGCCGGCATTGACCGAAGACCCAAGGGTTACCCGGAAAATACCGAAATCAGCGCTGCTGCTGGTACCGCTGCCCTGGGCAAAGGTCGAGGTTTCATTGAACCAGTAAAATTCCCAGTAATCACCCGCCGCCAGGCTGATTTCCAGGTCTATGCCATTGTTGCTGGGTGGAGCAGGCGGGCTGCCCGGATCGAATGGAACATCGTCGTCATCATCACTACCGCCACCACCACCGCAAGCGGCCACGAGGAAAGCCAGTAATAACAGCGAGATTAAGCTCTTGGAAGGGTTCTGTTTGCCTGAGATATTCATATAGATTATCCATCAGCTTATATTGTCCTTTTAATTTACTCCCAGATCCTGCAGCTAGCAATATCTGGGGTCATTGATCAAGCGCTGATCCGACAGATGGGAAGGTTTTACCCAGGGGTTGGGTGATCAGCTGCTCATTAGCCAACAGTTTCTGATCTATATCAAAATCTAATTCAATTACTCGCCCGTCGAATAGACCACAGAACGGTAAGTTGGTAGATTGATCGTAAATCGCCCGAAGATATTTACTATAAGATCAGGAGCGAAACATGAGCTTACCCACATTACGGCTTTTCAGCCTTATTCTCGTTCTTGTCATGGTCTCAGCTTGCGGTGGTAGCAGCGATAGCGATGACGACGATGCAGACGACACCGACGATACTACCTCGATCCAACTACCCCCAACCGGCATCATTGCCCAGATGGGCGTGGACAGTATTTCGCTGGCCTGGACCAATCCGGATAACACGGATTTTGCCGGGGTATCGATTCGCCGCGGCAGCGGCAGCTTTGTCGCCGATCACAACAGTGGTGACGACGTTTATCAGGGGGCTGGCAACAGTTTTACCGACTCCACCCTCGAGCCTGACACCTATTACTACAGCCTCTATGCGTTCAATACCGCCGGCGATTATTCATCGCCGACCCAGGTAGCCTTAACCCTCGCCGACCTGACCCCGCCGGGGGTCGTGACCAATCTCGGCGCAAGCTCCAGCACGGAAAACGAAATCACCCTGAGCTGGCAAAACCCGAGTGACCCTGACCTGGCAGGGATCATGATACGGCGCTCAGATTCAGCCTATGCTCTGGCCCATGACGAGGGTGAAGAGGTATTCAGTGGCCTGGCAGAAACCTTTACAGATAATGTCCCCTGGGGTGCGACTTACTATTATTCGGCGTTTGCTCATGACGACGAAACCCCGGCCAATTTTTCCGGCCCTGCCATCGTTAGCGGTGTGGGGATTGACACCACCCCTCCGCAGCTAATATCGATGGACCCGGGTTCTGGTGCTGCCGATGTGCTGATTGACAGTGGCATCACGCTGGGCTTCAGCGAACCGCTGGATCCGGCGTCGATTACCTCCAGTAACATCCAGCTCGGCATTTATTATGACGATCCATTCTTTGGTCCATATTTTTCACCGGTATCGGCCTCGTTGGGGTACGACCCGGTTAATTTCGTCGTCACCCTGACCCCGGAGTTCCCACTCAATTTCCTGCAGGAATACACGGTCATCGTCAATCCCGGGGTGACCGACAATTCACCGGCCAAGAATCCACTGGTCGCCGCTGAGGAGTGGTCATTCACCACCGAAGCAGACAGCTATGGACCGACCATTACCCAGGTGACTCCCGCCGACGGTAGTCAGGATGTGGCCGTGCAAACAACCATTTATATCAATTTCAGTGAGACGATTGATTCTACCAGCGTGGATGCCAGCACCGTTCTGGTCTCAGGCATGACCGCCTATATTTATGGCGGCCACAATTACATCAGCATCACCACCGATACCGGTTGGCTGCCGTTTGACCAGACGATCTCGGTAACCCTGACCCAGGGAATTACCGATGATGATGGTAACCCGATGGCAAGCGATTACAGCTTCTCGTTTACCACGGAAGCGGATGTGGACCCTCCCCAGCTCTCCTCCAGCTCGCTGGTCGATGGGCAGAAAATGGTCAGCACAGCGCCCAGCTTTATCTTCGAATTCAGTGAACCGATGGATCCGACAACAATTGACGATACCAGCTTCGAGTTAACCGAGGGCGGATCGCCGATCGCTGCGACCGTGGCTTATGATGCCAATGACTTCAGCGTGAGCGTGGTTCCCGACAGCGCGCTTAGCCACGACAGCGACTATCAATTAAGGCTTAGCGCAACGATTGCCGATCAGCAGGGCAATTTGCTTGGCAGCGATGCGATCTATGCCTTTAGAACCGCCGGGCTCCCACAAAAGATCAGCGGCTTTTCCGACGCTTTGCACACCAATGCGGTGGTTGCATTTAACGATCTGGGCCATGCTATGGCGCTATGGAATGTCGACAGTGGCGCAGGTTACAACCTGGTTTATTCATTCAATGATGGAACCGGTTGGAGTGGAGAACAATCCCTGTCCACTGGCAGCGACAACCTTAATCAGAAACCGTTATTGCAAAGCGACGGCAGCGGTTTCATGGCGGTCTGGATCGACTACGACCGTCACATGCATGCCAATTACTTTAACGGCAGCGACTGGTCGGGTGCGACCAGGTTGGACACCCAGGTTTATCAATCCACCCCGCAAATGAGGACAGATGGCAGTGGATTCGCCTTAGTCTGGCTGAGTGGCTCGATCAACACCTCCTCCGCGCATACCCTCAAGGCCGCTATCTGGGATGGGACCGACTGGAGCGAGAGTGATGTCACCTCGACCGGTTCGGGTACCATTCCTTTCGATATCGCGGTCAGCGGCAGTGCCTACCCCTATGGCATCGTCTCCAGGTTCGGCGATTCGATTCAGGCCTATGTCTATAACGGGGTCGAATGGATTTCCAACCACATTTACTCGAATTACGGTACCTATAACTATGTTAGCAGCGCCAGGATAGTCGGCAGCGATAGCGGATTCCTGGTCGCATTTACAGACCGCTTCAGTGGGCCAACGTTTAAAGAAACAGATCTTCACGTCGCTGCCTTCAACGGTACTTCGTGGTTATCCACTAACGAGGCTGTATCGATTTACGATGCGTTTTCGATAGACTACGAGCTGGTATCAAACGGTACCGACTACATGCTCACTTATAAAAGAAGTTATTACGACAATTTTAATTTCGAGTGGCACTATCAGATTAGGGCCAAAAGCATAGACGCAGCCGGTGCTCCCGCGGTTGGTACGGAGACAGTGGCGGACGAATCCTCCTCGATTGGGGCCTATGTAGTAGATTCGAACGGCAGCGGTTACGCGGTGGCCTGGCGTCACGCTACTGCTGCTTACGTCAGTAGTTATGTTTCCAGCTGGTCAACACCGGTGCAGCTTTCCAATAATGTATCCGGTGGTGGATATAGTGGACAACCGTTCCTGCTGGCTTCTTCCGGAACCAGTTACGCCTTGTTGTGGAACGACCAGACTGCGGATCAGCCCTTCATCGCTTTTTCTACCGACTGGGCCAGTGCGCAAAGGCTCAGCCCGCTGGCGGAGACCAATCCGTTTCGCTATGCCGCAATCGGTGAGAATCATACCACCGGTCATTACACGGTCTTGTGGTCGCAGAGTGGAGAAATGCATCAGCGCTCCACTTACCTGGCGTCCGGCGACCATACCCTGAACTCACCAGTTACTATGTCTACCGGTACCTATCCCGGTGCCGCTTATAGTTCAGCGGTGCTGGTCAGTGAGGGCGACCTAACCGCCGCGATCTGGATGCAGTATGATGAAAAAATCAGGGGTGTTTACGCCAATGTCCGTGAAAACGGCGTCTGGGCAACTCCGGTCAAGCTATCCCAGTCGGGAATCGCCGCGCAGGGAAACAAAATCTCGATAGCCTGTGCCGTGGACTCCTGTGTAGCTGCATGGGCATCGGAGGATGAGATCAAGACCAGGAGGTTTATCCGCTCCAGCGGACTGTGGGATGCAGGTGACCCGGTCAGCGCTTATACCCCGCCGATCAACCAGGCCTATGACCCCGCCATTGCCTCCAATGGCAGCGATTATATGCTGGCCTTCAATTACGGCGGAATCAATGTGGCTGGCAGTGCCGATGGTGTGACCTGGGATCTGCCGACCGAGCTCAGCACGACCTGGGCAGATCCTAAACTGGCATCGAACGGACAGGGTTATCTACTGGTTTACGACGAATCGTCGGGGTCTTTACGCGGCAAGGTATTTTCGTCCGGCAGCTGGAGTTCAACAGCCTCATATCTGGGCAGTAGCTCAAATTATGATCTTGCCAGCAATGGCGACAGTTACATGGTCGTCTGGCATAGCTCGAATAGAATCTACGCTCGCTCCGTGAGTGCTTCTGGCGCTGTGGGCGGCCAAACCCAGCTCAGCTCATCCAATGTCTATTCATCGACCCCACGTGTCGTCGTCGATGGCAGCGACTATGTCGCCCTGTGGAATCGATATTCCTGGGGCGCCTACACCAGCAAATATACCAGCGCCGATTCCAGCTGGAGCAGCGAAACCAGATTATTCGATGGCATTGCCGGACCAATGGCCAATGTCGGCGGCCATTTCCTGAGCCTGATCAATGAAGACGATGGGCTCAAGGGCGGCTACTTCAACCGCAGCAACGACTCCGCCGACTCAGGGGGGGTCCTGGATACGACCGGTGGGGTACTGGAAAGCTATTACATGAGCGCGAGTTCGGATAGTGTAGGCTTCGTCGGCACTTACCAGGTAGGTAGCAACGGCACCAGGGAGATGTGGGCTATCGGTGCAGATTGATCTCAAATTACGTTTATAAGGGATAGACTGAATACGCGATTGCATCTCGCGTTTTCACCCCTGCGGGGCGCCTGCGGCGGTCCAAAATGCTCGTCCGCATTTTACTCGGGCTATCCCTGCCCTCGCCATTCGGGGCCGCACTGCGTGCGTTCAAAATCGTTCCAGACGATTTTGTGTCGAACAGGGTTCTGCATCTGCCTCTCGATCAGCCATAAAAAAACCACCCGCAAGGGGTGGTTTGTTTATGGCGGAGAGAGAGGGATTCGAACCCTCGATACGCTATTAACGTATACACACTTTCCAGGCGTGCTCCTTCAACCACTCGGACACCTCTCCAGATTCTTTACTTAATGACTCCGTTCAATAGACGACTGCTCGTCAGCTAAGGAGCACGCTGCATGCTCGTTGATGATGGCCGTCCTGGCCTTCACCCTGCGGGTGCCTCCTTTGTCGGCATCTCAAATCGTTCCTGACGATTTGATCAACCACAGACTCGTCACGTCCTGTGACTCGGTGCTTCGCACCACCTCGCTAAGCTCGATGCCCAAATCTGTTCCAGACAGATTTGTCGGACACCTCTCCAGAAATATAATTTTAAATGCCCTGAAAACGGCAGCAAAAACAGGATGCGAAGCCTACCCTAAGCTTGGTTTGGTATCAATGCCTGCGGGATGAATTTTACTGATTTATTAAGGCTATCAAATACATAGCTAGATTTTGCCCTCCATACAGGTAAGTTTTGCTAAAATCCCAGCTTTTTCAGGCCCTGATCAACCATGTTAATCGTTGTCTCACCCGCAAAAACCCTGGATTACGAATCCGCGATGCCGACCGATGAATTCTCGCAGCCGGACCTGCTTGCCCAGTCACAACTGTTAATCAATCGCTTACGTGACTTTTCTGCGCTTGATCTAAGCGAATTGCAGCATGTTAGCAGCAAGATCGCCGAACTTAACTTTGAGCGCAACCATCAGTGGCAAGCACCCTTTAGCCCTGGAGACGCGCGCCAGGCCATGTTCGCATTCAAGGGCGATGTTTACACCGGGCTCGATGCCTACAGCATGAGCAAAAAGAGTCTGAAATTCGCCCAGGACCATCTGCGTATCCTGTCCGGGCTTTACGGCCTGTTGCGGCCGTTAGACCTGATGCGCCCCTATCGCCTGGAAATGGGCACCAAATTATCGACCAGCCAGGGCAAAAACCTATATGAGTTCTGGGATAGGCAGATTACCGATGCGATCAACCAGCAACTGACGGCGATCAAGTCGGATACCCTGCTCAACCTGGCCTCCAACGAGTATTTCAAGGCGGTCAAGACGAAGGATATCAAGGGCCGGATCATTACCCCGCAATTCAAGGAATACAAGAATGGCGAGTACAAGATGATTGGCTTTTTCGCCAAGAAGGCCCGCGGCCTGATGAGCCGTTTCATCATCGACAATGAACTTACCCAGGCCGAGGATATCCAAGCCTTTGATGTCGAGGGTTACCAGTTCAAACCAGCGTTGTCCGAAGGCAATAACTGGGTATTTACCCGTCGCCAGTGATTTTTCCCGTTGCGTGACGGGATTCTCTGCAGCCAGGATACGAAATACGTATCATATAGAGACGTATTTGCCACGAGCTATTGCGCATTATGGTCGATTTATCACCTACAGCTCATAGAATCCACGTATTCAGCGGGGCCCTCGCTGCAATACTGGTTGGGCTGCTCGTGACCTACCCGCTATACACCAATGTGGCGGCCAATCAACTCGATTCGATCAAGCAACAGGGTGAGCTCAAGGTACTCACCCTGAATGCCGCTTCCACCTATTACATGGATAGCAACGGTGCCAATGGTTTTGAATACCAGTTGGCTAAGATGTTCGCCGAATCCATTGGTGTCGAGCTGAAAATGATCACGGTGGATAAATATGCCGATATCTACCCCGAGTTGATCTTCAACACCGGTGATATCGCTGCCGCCGGACTGTCCAAACAGGACGGGGTCAACCACACCAGCATCATGTTTTCCTCACCCTATCACGAGGTCAAGCAACAGGTCCTATACCGCAAGGGCCAGCATAAGCGTCCCAGGCAAATCGACGACCTGCAAAATGGCCTGCTGGAAGTGATCGATGGCACCAGTCACTCGCACCTGCTCAGACGCCTGGAAAGCGAATATCCGGACCTCAGCTGGCGTACGAATAACGATGTCGCCACCGAAGAACTGATAGAGCTGGTGGAAGAAGGCCTGGTTGACTATATCCTGGCCGATTCCCACGAGATTTCCCTGCAACGACGGTTTTACCCGGAACTGCGGATCGGGTTCGAGCTCGGCGAACAAAAACAGTTACGCTGGGCGATGAAGTTTTCCGAGGACAAAAGCCTGCTCAATGCGATCAATGCGTTCTTTGCCGGAATCAAGGATGACGGACGACTCGCGCAGATGGTGCATCGTTATTACAGTCATGTGGCCAAGTTCAACTACTCGGATCTGCAGACCTTTGATATCCATATGAAAGACCGCCTGCCGCAATACGAAGCGATGTTCAGACGTGAGGCCGAGGCCTATGGACTGGATTGGCGCCTGTTGGCAGC
>JASJBV010000080.1 GCA_030066335.1 Gammaproteobacteria bacterium | reverse complement strand
ACAGTTACAGGGCTGGGGCCAGCGCCTGGATATCCCGGTGATTGCCCAGGGCAGCGGTGCCGATGCGGCCTCGGTGATCTATGACGCCCTGCAGCCGGCCTGCGGTATCGGCGATCAGCACGTCCACCTGGCGTGATTGCGCCGCCTGCAGGGCGTCATAGATCACCGAGGCCGCATCGGCACCGCTGCCCTGGGCAATCACCGGGATATCCAGGCGCTGGCCCCAGCCCTGTAACTGTTCCACCGCGGCCGCACGGAAGGTATCACCGGCGGCCAGCATCACGCTTAATCCCTGTTGTTTGAACTGCTGGGCCAGCTTGCCGATGGTCGTGGTCTTGCCGGCACCATTGATGCCGACCATCAGGATAACGAAGGGTTTTTGGCTGGCATCGATTTGCAACGGCTGGCTGCTGCCGGACAGGATCTCGAGCATCGCGTCCTGAATCGCCCGCAACACACTCTCGTTATCCCTGAATTTTTTCAGCGCCAGGCCCTGGCGCAGCTGTTCGGTGATGATCTGGGTCGCCTCGATGCCAACATCAGCCATCAGCAGATGGTCCTCCAGCTGTTCCAGCAGATCGTCGTCGAGGTCCTTCGGACTCTGGATCAGATCGATGACATCGGTGTTGAGGACGTCCCGGGTCTTGGTCAATCCTCGCTTGAGCCGTGAGTAGAGGTCCTTTTTTTCGAACTGCTTGGCGTCAGAACCGACACTTTCTTTGTTGAAACTGAACATGGATTTTGCTGTCATACTCTCGCAATGGCGCTATGCTATCAGATTAACCATGGTCGTCCACAGATAATCATGGTCAACCACCGATAATGATGGAAAGCAGGAGATGATGAAGAGATTTGTATTATTGCTGGTTTGCCTGAGCGCTTTACCGCTACAGGCCAGGACCGTCGAGACCATGCTGGATAACGGCATGAAAATTATCATACGTGAGGACAACCGGGCGCCGGTGGTGGTGTCGCAGCTCTGGTACCGGATCGGTTCAACCTACGAATACGATGGAATCACCGGGGCATCTCATATCCTCGAGCACATGATGTTCAAGGGCACCGAAACCTTGAAGCCGGGCGAATTCTCGGAAATCATTGCCGCCAATGGCGGCAGCGATAATGCCTTCACCTCGCGCGACTACACCACCTATTTCCAACGTATTGCCAAGGATCGCCTGGAGATCGGCCTCAAGCTCGAGGCCGACCGCATGCGCAACGTGGTGTTCCAGCCCGGGGAATTTGCCAAGGAACTGGCGGTGGTAAAGGAGGAGCGCCGGTTGCGGGTGGATACCAATCCCAAACGCCAGCTGTTCGAGCAATTCTATGCTACCGCGTTTCTGACCAGCCCGGTGCGGATTCCCGTCATCGGCTGGATGGAAGACCTGAAATCGATGCAGATGGAAGATATCCAAGACTGGTATCGCCAATGGTACTCGCCGAATAACGCCACCCTCGTCATCGTCGGCGATGTCGTGGCCGAGGACGCGATTGCGCTGGCGACCAGGTATTTTGCCAATATCAAGCCATCCGAGATCGAGCCGCCCAAGCGCCGCAGCGAGATCGAGCAAAAGGGTCAACGTCGACTTACCCTTTACGGTCAGACCTCCAATCCCTACCTGATCATGGGCTACAAGGCCCCGGTGCTAAATGGTAGCGCGGACAAGGTAAAGGATGTTTATGCACTGGCGGTGCTCAGCGGTATTCTGGATGGCGGCAGTAGTGCGCGCATCTCGATGAAGATGTTACGCGGCGACGAGATCGCGGTCGAAGCCGGGACTTCTTATGATCCCTTCGATCGGCTGGCCGGCCTGTTCCTGTTCGCCGGCACTCCGAACAAGGACATATCGCCGGAACGCCTGGAGCAGGCGTTCAAGGATGAAATAACCGATTTGCAAAAAAACCCGGTCAGCGCGCAGGAATTGCAACGGGTCAAGGCCCAGGTGATTGCGAGCAGGGTATTCGACCAGGATTCGATGTTCAACCAGGGGATGCAGATCGGCATGCTTGACAGCGTCGGTCATGACTGGCGCCTGATCGATAGCTATGTCGACAATATCAAGAATATCAGCGCGGAAGATATCCAACGCGTGGCGCAAACATATTTTCCCGATGATCAGTTAACGGTGGCGATATTACTGCCCGAGTCAGGAGATGACCAATGAATTTCTGGAGATCCTTAATCCTGCTCGTTGGCAGCGGATTGTTGTGGTCACAAGCGCTGGCGCTGGAGATCAAAACCTGGACCACTGAGAATGGGGCCAAAGTGATGTTTGTCGAGAGCCATGATCTGCCGATGGTCGATATTCGCTTTACCTACAAGGCCGGCAGCGCCCGCGATGGCGAGCAACCGGGTATTTCCCGCCTGGTGAGTGCATTGCTGGTGGAAGGTACGGGTGATCTCGATGCCAAACAGGTGGCGCTGCAGTTTGAATCGGTCGGCGCCCAGTTGGGTCACGATTCCCTGCGCGATATGGCCTGGACCAGTTTACGCAGTCTGTCCGACCCGGCCATGCTGGACCAGGTTGTCGATCTTTATGCGCGGGTCAACGCGCTGCCGTCATTCCCGCCGGATGCGATCGAGCGTGATCGCAAATCGCTGCTGGTCAGCCTGGCTAACCGCAAAAACCAGATCAGTAACGTGGTCAACGATGCCTTTTTTGCCCAGGTCTATGCCGGGCATGCTTACCAGATCGGTCAGCAGGGCACCGAGGCCGGATTGAAATCGATCACCCGTGAGGATCTGCTCGACTTTCACCGACGTTACTATGTCGCGGCCAATGCCACCCTGGCCATGGTCGGAGACCTGAGCGAACAACAGGCACGTGATTATGCCGAGCAGTTGACGCGACATCTGCAGACCGGCGAGGCCGCACCGGCACTGGCACCCGCTCCACAGCCGGATAAGGCGCAAATCGTACGGGTACCATTCAAAACCACCCAGTCGCATATAGTCCAGGGTAAGCCGGTGCTATCCCGCATTGACCCGGATTATTTCCCGCTATACGTGGGTAACCACATCCTCGGCGGCAGTGGCTTCAGTTCGCGCCTGATGCAGGAAATCCGTGAGAATCGCGGACTCAGCTACAGCGTCTACAGTTTTTTTGTGCCCATGGAAAGCAATGGACCGTTTGAAATGGCCTTGCAGACTCGCAATGATCAGGTCGATGAGGCTGCTGGCTTGTTACAGCAGATGCTCGAGGAATTCATCGACAAGGGACCGACAGCCGAGGAATTGGAGCATGCCAAGAAAAATATCACCGGCAGCTTCCCGTTGAAGATCGACAGCAACAAGAAGATTGTCGATTATCTCGCCGTCATCGGCTTTTACGACCTGCCCCTGAAATATCTGGATAACTTCAACGAGCGGGTGATGGCCGTTACCCGGGAAGATATCAAGGATGCCTTCGCCCGCCGGGTTGATCCGCTGAGAATGATTCGCGTCATCGTCGGTGAGCAGCAAACAAGCTAAGGCAGCTCGTCCCAGCGCGATCCGCATCATCGGCGGGCGCTGGCGCGGTTCGCGCCTGGCGGTGCTGGATAAGCCGGGCCTGCGGCCAACCCCGGACCGGGTACGTGAAACCCTGTTTAACTGGCTGGCCGTGGACATTCCCGGTGCGCGGGTGCTCGATTGTTTCAGCGGTGCCGGTGGCCTGGGTTTTGAAGCGGCCTCACGCGAGGCGCGCGCTGTGGTCATGGTCGACCGGGACCACGAGATAATCGCCCAATTACGCGCTAACGCAGAGCGCCTGCAGGCCGACGATATCGAAATACAGCATTGCGACATCATGCAATACCTTGGGCAGGCCAGTGGCTGCTTTGATGTGGTTTTTATCGATCCGCCCTATGCAGACCAGGCGTTGCGGTCGCTGACCCTGCAGCGGCTGATCGAGCGCGACCTATTGTGTCCCGGTGCCAGGATTTACCTGGAGTGGCCGTCCGCAGAAGACATGCCGCTCGAAGATGCCGGGTTGCACTGGGTCCGACAAAAAACTGCTGGACAGGTGACTTACGCTATAGCGCAATGGCAATGAACTGGTTAAACTGACCGACTACACACAGCAACTAGAGACACTTCCGGCCCCACTATGAGTATGCAAACCACAGCCATTTATCCCGGTACCTTCGATCCGGTGACCTGTGGACACAGTGATGTCTGTGAGCGCGCGCTGTCGATGTTTGATCACGTGGTGATAGGGGTTGCCGACAATCCGCAGAAAGAACCATTTTTTTCCCTGCAGGAACGGATCGATATGTTGAATATCGTATTCGGCGATAACGAACGGGTCTCGGTCAGACCGTTTTCAGGGTTACTGATTGATTTTGCCCGGGATTGTGATTCAACCATCATCATCCGCGGACTACGTGCGATCTCCGACTTTGAATACGAGGTGCAACTGGCCGGGATGAACCGCTCGCTGGCACCCTCGATCGAGACCGTGTTCCTGACCGCGGCGGTTAAATATGCGTTTGTCTCTTCCAGCCTGGTACGCGAGATTGCCCGTCTCAATGGAGATGTGTCCGAATTCATCCACCCCGAGATTCACCAGCGGCTGACGCAGAAACTGAATTAATTGCCCCCGGATTTTCCAATTTTTAAGTATTTGTAAGGAGTAAGTTATGGCCTTGTATATTACAGATGAATGTATTAACTGTGATGTCTGTGAACCGGAATGTCCGAATGAAGCGATTTCACCCGGCGAGGAAATCTATGTCATCGATCCGGCTCTTTGCACCGAATGCGTGGGCCATTACGAAACCTCGCAATGTGTCGAGGTATGTCCGGTAGACTGTATTCCCAAGGATCCCAATCACGAGGAGACCGAGGAACAGTTGATGGAGAAGTATCATCGGATTACCGGTCAGTGATTCCCCCGGGCATTCCGTCCCTGATCCCCACCAACTATGAACCAAATTCCTAGCGTCATGCGGGGCGTCCAGCTTACCGGACATGGTGACCTGGACAAACTGCTGCTGCGTGACGATATCCCGGTGCCGACGCCAGGCCCAGCTGATGTGCTGATAAAGGTAAGCGCCGCCGGGGTCAATAACACCGATCTCAATACCCGGCTGGGCTGGTATTCGAAATCGAATGCAGATGCCAGTGACGCCAGCTGGACCGGTGAACCGCTGCATTTCCCGCGCATTCAGGGCGCTGATGTCTGTGGCAGGGTGGTTGCGGTTGGCGAACGGGTCGATCCCGGGATTATCGATCAGCGCGTCCTGGTTGAACCCTGCCTGGTCGAGGCCAGTGGCAAGATCATGGATCCACCCTGGTACCTGGGTTCGGAATGCGATGGCGGCTTCGCCGAATATACCGTGGTGGCGGCCAGGCATGCCCATACTGTCGATAGCCATCTGAGTGATATTGAGCTCGCGTCCTTCCCCTGTTCCTACTCCACGGCGGAGAACTTGCTGACCAGATCGCAAGTCACCGCCAACGACCTGGTACTGGTGACCGGCGCCTCCGGCGGTGTCGGCTCCGCGGTGATTCAACTGGCCAGGGCCAGGGGCGCCAGAGTCATTGCCATCACGTCAGCAGCCAAGTCTGAGCGAATACGCCAACTTGGTGCGGAACGGACAATCGCGCGAGAAGCGCATGTTAGCGAGGAACTGGGTGATAACAGCATCGATGTCGTGATTGACCTGGTGGCCGGCAAGCAATGGCCCGAGTTGTTGCAGGTACTGAAACCGTTCGGCCGTTACGCAGCCTCGGGCGCGATTGCCGGGCCGATGGTGGAGCTGGATGTCAGAACGCTGTACCTGAAGGATCTGAGTTTGTTTGGTTGTACCGTGTTGAATCCGGAGGTGTTTCCTAACCTGATCAAGCGCATCGAGGCCGGTGAGGTGTTGCCGCTGGTGGCGAAGACTTTTCCCTTGGCCCGGATTGCCGAGGCGCAGAGAGAGTTTGAGACCAAGCGGCATGTTGGGAAGTTGGTTCTTGATGTGGTGGGTGGTTGAGCAATCCTGTTGATCGATACCAACCGACACTAAATTATATTCGTCATTATTACGGGCATCCTGCCCTCCACCCTACGGGTCAGCCTGCGGCTGTTCAAAATCGTTCCAGACGATTTTGTGCGAGGAAGCGTAGCGACGCGGCAATCTTCCTAAGGCTAGCAACTGTCTGAACAGTATTTCACACGCTTATGCTTTCCTTGCTCAGGCGCCCCTCAGCGCACGTCCCTGTGCGCTGACCCTACAAAATCCGCCCATTTTCGGCACTCACTGACGGGGAGAAAACCTAAATCCAACATTCCGTCATTCCCGCGCAGGCCGGAATCCATTTCAAGGGTTGGCTCCGTCAGTCATGGATTCCCGCCTACGCGGGAATGATGCTGTGTAACGAAGGGCGTTTTTATCCCCATTCAAGCCCGCGGCAAAAGGGTGGTCAAATCGGGGTAAAACGGCAGGGACGCCGTTTTAGGTCCAGTCGCGGTTGGACCCGCGTCTGGACCGACCCCGATTTGGCCGCGCTTTTGACGATGAGAGGGCTTGGTCGGGGCGGCGCTTTTGCTTACTTTTCTCGCTGTTGAGAAAAGTAAGTTGCACTCGCACTCGTCATTCACTACGAAAGAGCGAGCAGAATTTGAGTGCGAAACTATTCCGTAGTGAGTTGCTAGATTTTTAAGATAGCCGCGCCAAAGCGCGGCATCGCAATGAAAGTATTAACCCTGAAACTTACCCATCCGCAACCGCTGTGCTTCCATCGTCTCCAGCTCACGAGACCCGGACACCACAACATCCGGATCGGGGACAAAGTCGACTTCGGCATCGCCACGATCGTAAGGCACTGAATTCAGGATCACCTTCATCGCATTCAGACGTGCCTGGTGCTTGTCGTTGGAACGGATAATCTTCCATGGCGCATGGGTGGTATGGGTTTTCTTCAGCATCTGGTATTTGACGTTGGTGAATTCGTCCCAGCGCTCCTGGGCCTGCACATCGACCTCGCTCAATTTCCACTGGCGCAGCGGATCGGTCTTACGCCGTTCGAAACGGCGGGCCTGTTCTTCCTTGGTCACACTGAAATACAGCTTGACCAGGATCGTGCCCTGGCGGATCAGGTCTTTTTCAAAGCCGGTAACGCCGCGCATGAAGTTCTTGTATTCCTCCTCGGAGCAAAAACCGAACACCGGTTCCACCATCGCCCGGTTGTACCAGCTGCGATCGAACAGCACGACCTCGCCGCCACGCGGAAACTGGCGCACGTACTTCTGGAAGAACCATTCGGTTTTTTCATTTTCGGTCGGTTTGCCGAGAGCGACCACGCGGTAATGTTTTTCATTCATGTAGCGGGTAACCCGGCGGATGGTACCGCCCTTGCCGGCAGCATCACGCCCCTCGAACAGGATGATCATGCGCTGCTTGCTGTCCTCCAGGTAGCGCTGCATCTTGATCAGCTCGGCCTGGAACGGTTTCAGTTCCTCTTCCTGCTGATACTTACGGAAAGCCTTGGAGCGGGCTTTCTTGCGCGCCACCTCCGCGGGATCAAGGGTTTCTTCAGTCTCGGGTTGCACGAGGCTCAGTTTTTCTTCGCCGGATGAAGCCTGGTTTTGTTCGTCGTTCATGATAGTTGCCTCTGTGGCTATAAATTGAAATTCAATAACATCTGCCCTGGGAGTTCATCGATCAGGGATAAATCTCGGGGACAAAGGTCTGATCGCTCATCGGCGGTCTGACATAGCCCATGCCCTCGGTACGTTCAGGTAATTCTATAGATTCAGGCGTCAGGTCCTCGTAGGGGATCTGGCTCAGCAGATGGGCGATACAGTTCAGGCGCGCATGGCGTTTGACATCGGAATTGACCACAAACCAGGGGGCCTGCTTGATGTCGGTGTGCTTGAACATGTGGTCCTTGGCCATCGAGTAATCGACCCAGCGGGTACGGGATTCGAGGTCCATCGGGCTCAGTTTCCAGCGCTTGAGCGGATCGGTCATCCGGCTCTGGAAACGTTTCTCCTGCTCTTCATCGGAAACCGAGAACCAGTACTTGATCAGGATGATGCCGGAGCGGACCAGCATGCGTTCGAATTCCGGGCAGGAACGCAGGAATTCCTCGTATTCGTCGTCAGTGCAAAAGCCCATGACCTTTTCCACCCCGGCCCGGTTGTACCAGCTGCGATCGAACAGCACCATTTCACCGGCGGCGGGCAAATGGTTTACATAACGTTGAAAATACCACTGGGTCTTTTCCCGTTCGGTTGGCGCGGGCAGGGCCGCGATGCGACACACACGAGGGTTGAGAAACTGGTTGATACGTTTGATGACACCGCCCTTGCCGGCAGCATCGCGCCCTTCAAAAATGACCACCACCTTGAGTTTCTTCTCGGTGATCCAGGCCTGCAGCTTGACCAGCTCCAGTTGCAGTTTGAACAGCTCTTCCTCGTAATTTTGCTTACTGATTTTTTTTGGTTTATCGCCCATTGCATTCCCGCCAAGTCTTTGTGCACAAACAACGAATTATATGCCTATTTTTTAATATTGGAACTGAGCAGGGTCAATCAGTCACTCGCTTAGCGCTGGCAATGGCTGCAATAAAAGGTCGAGCGTTGGCCGAGGGTGATGCGTTTGATGTCGTTGCCGCACACCGGGCAGGGTCCCGGTTGTCCATACACGTTAAGCGAGTGGCGGAAATAGCCCGGTTTGCCATCGGCCTGGGTGAAGTCCTGCAGGGTGGTGCCGCCATGATCTATGGCCTGTTGCAGTACCATCTTGATTGCGTCGACCAGTCGCTGCAGGCGTTGCCGGCTAATCCTCGATGCGCGGGTCTTCGGATTGATGCCGCTGGCGAACAGGCTTTCACAGGCATAGATATTGCCGACCCCGACCACAACATGGCTATCCATGATCAGGTTCTTGATCGCGGTGCTGCGTTTTTGACATTGTCGCTGCAGATAATCGACATTGAACCCGCTACTCAGTGGCTCCGGCCCCAGCTCCGTCAATAGCGGATGGGTTAAAGGTTCAGACTCGCTATACAGTAATGCACCAAACCGGCGCGGGTCGCGATAGCGGATCGAGTTGCCATCATCCAGCAGGACCCGGATATGCTCGTGTTTGGCCCCGGCGGCTGCAGCCGGCATGATGCGCATGCTGCCGGACATGCCGAGATGCCAGATCAGATAACCCTGGTCAGTGCCCATCAGCAGGTATTTTGCCCGTCGCTCGAGCGAGTTGATGGTCGCCCGCTGTAATTGCTGGATACGATCGGGCACCGGCCAGCGCAGTTGTGGCTGGGACACCTCGATCCGCTCGATCCGGCGATGGATAACGTGGGGGCTCAGGCCGCGGCGGGTGGTTTCGACTTCAGGTAGCTCGGGCATGATAAAGCTTATTCCAGTTTAATTTTCGGAGATGATCCAGGCCAGGCCGAAGCCGGCCAGCCAGTTACTGGAATCGGTAACCAACGGGCTGGATTCAAACTCGCTGTCACTGATGTCATCGTAGCGAATAAATCCACCCAGCCACCAGCGCTGGATGCGCTTGCTGTAGGTAAAATCGAGCCTGAGCCCACTGTAACCGGATCCGGCATCATACAGCGGGCGGTCAGCGGTCACTTCATCACTGCTGACCTGGTAGAAATAGTTGTGATAATCCTGGTCGGCGTAGAGCAGGCCGGTGGTCAGGTTCAGTTTCCAGTCATATTTATCCCGCGCCGGTTTGCGCCAGGCCAGGCGCGGATTAAACGTATGGCCGATCGATTCCAGCTCGCTGTTGACGCTATAGGCAAAGCGCAGCGGCAGTTCCAGCCAGATTTCAGTCCTTGCATCGTGCTGCAGGCGATATTCCAGTGATGGCCCCAGTTCGATGCTGGCATCCAGTTCATCCATGCCTTCACGGGCACGGTTGTCCTCCGAGCTGGGCAGGGAACCATTGCCGCTGATCGCAAGCAGCAGGTCGGGGGTTTTGAACAGGCGGCCCTCGATGCCCTCATCGATACGCAGGCGCTCGCCGCGATACTTGATATAAGGCAATGGCAGCAGCTCGCTGTAGGTTTCATTGGAGCCACGGTAATCCGGGGTATGGATCGTAGCCATGCCGATGCCCCATTCCAGCGTGGCATGCCCCGGATAGTGATCGGCGTTCACCACCGTCATCCACGGCAGCAACAGCAGCCAGTAGCTATTCGGGCGCTGGATCCAGCGACAGCAAATCATAGTACAACTGCTCGGGAAAATGGTATTGCAGGTTCAGGTCGGGGCGGGCCAGAATGATTTCAGGCTTGATCGACAACAGGTAGAATTCCAGCTCGTTCTGATCCTGCAGCTTGACCCTGACCTTACTTAATGGGGTCAAAGCCTTGTCATAAGCTCTGATGTCACGGGCCTCGGTCTGCTGCCAGTTGGCAACCAGGCCGGAGATCTGCTCCACTGCTACGTCTTGCCCAGTGGCAGTCCAGCCAGCCTGCTCGCGTTGCAGTTGGAAGCCGGGGAATTGCAGGGATTGTAATTCTAACGCGGGGGGTAACAGGCGCTTATCGACCAGGCCGCTCACGCCCTGGTTGATGAAGGCGTAATGAACATCATCAACCAGGTAAATCATCGGATCGACCAGCAGGTAGCGACGATTGCCGATCCGGTTAACATCGCCGAAATAAATGGCCTGCTGGTTAAGGCTGACGACCGCCTTGGGGATGCGCAGGCCCAGGGTCGACAGGTCGATCTGGTCTTTTTCCAGGTTGGAGGAAAAGGGAGTATTGGCCAGGGTGGTCAGGCGTTCGGCGGCGATATTATTAGCCAGCCATGCCAACGGCTGGGTCAACTGCCAGCGCCCGCCCTGTTTTTGTAACTGGATCGTTATATCGGCGGTCTCGATCCGGATGCTGTCGATATCCTGCGGTTTGAGCTGGGTAATGGTGTCAGGGTCCAACTGGTCTTGCTCGACCGGGTACTTATGCCCGATCCAGGTAAAGATGATGATCAGAACGATCAACAGGTAATTGATAAGCCAGCGCCTACTGAACATGCTAATTCCTATGGCCTGTTAACGGGTCAACGTTTGCGTCGACGAATCCAGATGCCGATGCCGGATCCGAGCAGTAACAGGGGTAACATTAACAGAAACAACAGGGCGATAAAAAGCTGGGCATTGGCGGACAGTTCGAGTTGGCTGTCCGCAGCCTGTTTCGGCGAGATCGCGATCAGGCTATCGTCATGACTTAACCAGTTCAGCATATTCAGGCCCAGGGCCAGGTTGCTGCCATTGCCGAGGTACTGGTTGGACAGAAAATCCGCATCACCGACCACCACGATACGCTGGGTCACCAGATCATCCTGCTGTTCCAGTTCCCGCTCCAGGGCCAGGGCGATCGTGTGTGGACCAAACTGTTCGCCCTCATCATCGCCCGGGCTGATCTGACCGACCAGGGTGCCGTTCTCATTCCAGCTGCGGTCATGGCTTTGCATCAGGGGTACGCTGCTCCAGGTCTGCGCCTGATCATCCTTGAGGATAGGGCTGGCAGTGGGATACAGGCTGATGCTATCGATACCGGTGGTCACCGCATGGCGCGGATAATCCGCGGTCAGGGCAAAATCCACCCGGTTCAGACCCAGCAGCTGGGTGGTGGGATCGACGATGACGCCGGGCAGGAATTCAAGGTCGAGGATTTCCGCCAGCTCATCCAGCCCACTGTTATCCACCGGCTCGCGCAGCCATAACAGGTTGCCGCCGGCCTCGACATAACTCCGGATCAGTTTAACCTCGCCGGGAAACAGGGTGCTGGCCGGGTCAGCAATGATCATGACATCGGTATTGTCGGGAATACTGGCGATATCGATCAGGTTCAGGGTCTCGATCAGAAACCCCTTTTGGCTCAGGCGTGAAGCAAATAACTGCAGGTCATGATTGGCATCAGCATAGGGATTACGCTCACCATGGCCTTCCAGGAATACCAGGAAGCGCTCGCCCTGGCGCAGCAGGCGGGCGATACTGTTGGTGATATTCTGTTCCGTGACCCGGATGATATTCTCACTGCGTCCGCCGACCTCGATCAGCACTTCACCATCGCGGGTGATATTGAATTGACGTAACAGGTCTGGGGCGAGATCCGGGTTGATGATCTCGAAGCTGATCAATGCCTGGGCGCGTTGGTAACGCTCCAACAGGCTATCGAGTGCCGGTTTCGATTCATTCAGCGGGGACACGAACGCGCTGATCTTGACCGGCTGCTGAATGCCTTGCAGCAGGCGCAGGGTGGGTTGAGACAGACTATTGCGCTGACCGACGGTTAGATCGATGTTGAATTGATACTGGGTGCTCAACCAGCCAAGCAGGCCAATCAGTACCAGGAACAGGATAAGGAACAGGCCGGACTGGATCTTCAGCTGGAGACGGGTTTTCTTGTTGATCTGCATATCGAAGCTGTCAGTGCTGCAGGCGGTCGCCATCCAGCTGGCGGATGGTCAGGCCGATGAAGAGGAGCATGATCAGCAGGAAATAACTGACATCCGCGCTGTTGAATACGCCCTCCAGCAGCGGCTGGTGATGGGCCAGGATCGACAGGTAATGGAACACCGTCTGCTCGGTGCGCCACTCGATGATCCACAACATCAGCAGGGCGCCGAAGGTGGTGACCGCGGCAATGGTCTGGTTATCGGTCAGGCTCGACAGGTAGAGGCCGATCGAGGCGAAGCTACCGAGCAACAGGATCATGCCGATCGCGATCGATAGCAGCTTGCCATGGTCGAGGTCGGTACCCAGGTACAGCGACAACGGCATCAGCATCAGCATGCCGACCAGGATCAGGACGAAATACAACAGGCCGACGAACTTGCCGAGCACCAGCTGGGTGATCGAGATCGGGGCCGACATCAACAGGGTCAGGGTCTTGTTCTTTTTCTCCTCGGCCAGCGAACGCATCGTGATCAGCGGCATAATCATCAGCAGGATGATCGCAGCCAGGGAAAACATCGGCGTGATGACGATATCGGTGACCCCGGGCGTGTTTTCGAGCTGGATCAGCTGCGGTTGTAACAATATGAAGCTCTCGATCTGGGCCAGGAACATCCAGCCCAGGATGCCCTGGATCACGGCCAGGATGACCCAGGCCATGGGTGACAGGAACATGCTGGTAATCTCACGCCGGGCGATGGTCAGGATCATGCCGCGTCCGCCTCCTCGGCGTCATCGCTGTCGCCATCCGCGGTGGTCAATTCCACAAAGATTTCCTCCAGCGTGGTATTGTCCGGGATCAGTTCGAATAATCCCCACTGCTGCTCGACCGCCTGGATGACCAGTTGTTCGGCCAGCTTGTCCATCGCAACCGCTGGCTCCAGCTGGAGATGGAATCGATGTGGATCCAGGCTGGTGACTTCCCTGATCCCGCTGAGCTGATGCAGGGTCTCTAGCGACGGCGGTGAATTCAGCGCCAGGGTCAGGCTCTGCCCCTGGCCGCGCTGGTTGAGTTCATCGATGCCGGCGTGATAAATCAGTTCGCCGCGGCGGATGATCTGCACCCGATCGCAGGTAGCCTGCACCTCCGGCAGGATATGGGTAGACAGGATAACGCTGCGTTCCTCACCCAGCGATTTGATCAGGCTGCGGATCTCGCGAATCTGGATCGGGTCGAGGCCGACCGTCGGTTCATCCAGGATCACCACCTGGGGATTATGGATTACCGCCTGGGCAATCCCGACCCGTTGTTGGAAACCCTTCGACAGGTTGCCGATCAGGCGTCGGCCGACGTCCTGCAGACCGCAATGCAACTTGGCTTCGTCCACGGCCTGGGTCAGCGCGCTGCCACTTAAGCGATGCAATTTGGCACAATAGTTCAGGTATTCATCCACCGTCAGTTCACGGTAAACCGGCGGGTTTTCCGGCAGATAGCCGATACAGGCCTTGGCCTGTAGCGGCTCATCGATGATGTCGAAGCCGTTGATGCTGATCTGACCGCCGGTCGGGGCCAGGTTGCCGGTGATGATGTGCATGGTGGTGGATTTACCGGCGCCATTGGGGCCGAGAAAGCCCAGGACCTCGCCCTTGTTAAGCTGGAAACTGACCTGGTTGACGGCCAGGGTGTCACCATAGCGGCGGCTCAGGTTGTCGACCTTGACCAGGGGTTGGGAGTTGTCAGTGGCTGCTTGCATGATGTGGGGTTTTTCCTGTCAAGGGCAGGATTTTACTGACTATAGTGGGTGAGTAAAGGGGTGAGTGCAGTTGATTGGTTGCTGTAAATCTTAGCGGAGAGACAAAGGATGTCGTCATACCGGCGCAGGCCGGTATCCATTAGTCAGTGTTGCAAACTTTGAGATGGATGCCGGCCTGCGCCGGCATGACGATTATTCTCTTTCATCAATGCACAAGCGCCATTCTCGGCCATCCCTGGCCTTCATGGCATAAATGCATCCATGCATAAAAAAACCGGCAAAAGCCGGTTTTATATGAATCTATATCGGAGCCAGATTATTTAATCTTGGCTTCCTTGTATTCGACGTGTTTGCGCAC
>JASJBV010000079.1 GCA_030066335.1 Gammaproteobacteria bacterium | reverse complement strand
TAGATGAATCAGACCCGGCCAAGTTCCAGCAAACAGCCCGGTGCTGACATTTTTTTCAAACGCGCTTTTCTCCTGCCGAGCCAGTGCGCGGTTGCGGTAGAACTGTGGTAGTATCCGCGCTCCGGCCATCCGGGATGCATCCTGGATAACGAGCGTTACTGCCCAGGACTGCGGGTGTCTGGAGGTTTCGCTGGCGAAAGAAATTAGTTTCAGGTTTATCGAACTGGTTCGCATATGTCGCAACAGACTGTCAATCAAAGTTTTGCTCCAGCCGATGCTGAGCAGCAACCCTGCTTTCACTGTGGTTTGCCGCTCAACGGCAGCAAGTTGAGCGTCACCATCGACGGCGAATCGCGTCCGATGTGCTGTGCCGGCTGCCAGGCCGTGGCCACCGCCATCGTCGAATCGGGTAACGAGGACTACTATCGCTTCCGCGATACCACCGCGGAAACCGGGCGCGAACTGGTGCCCGAGTTTCTCGACAAGATCAAGGTCTACGATCATCCCGAGGTGCAGCGGCAATTTGTCCACAGCAGTTCCGATCAGCATAAACAGGTATCCCTGATCATCGAGGGTATCGTCTGCGCGGCCTGTATCTGGCTCAACGAACAATACCTGAGCAAGTTGCCGGGGATCATTCAGGTCAGCATCAACTATTCCACCCATCGCGCCAATGTCGAATGGGACGACAGCCAGATCAAACTCAGCGATATTTTGCAGGCGATCTCCAACATCGGTTACCTGGCGCATCCCTATGATCCCGAGACCCAGCAGAAAATCTATGAGGATCAACGAAAACAACTGATCCGACGTATCGGCATCGCCGGCCTGTTCGGCATGCAAATCATGATGTTTGCGCTGGCCCTGTACGGCGGTGAATGGTGGGGTATCAGTGAGGATTTCCGCACGTTTTTCCGTTGGTTGAGCCTGTTGCTGGCGACTCCGATCATGCTGTTTTCCGCACGGCCGTTTTACCAGGGCGCGTGGACCGATATCCGGCACCGACGTGTGGGCATGGACGTGCCGGTAGCCCTGGGGCTGAGCCTGGCCTTCGCTGCCAGTGCCTATAACACCTGGACCGGTATCGGCGATGTGTATTACGAAGCGGTGGCGATGTTTGTGTTTCTGTTATTGTCGGTGCGCCTGTTCGAGTTGTCCGCGCGCAAGAAGGCCGCGGAAAAGATCGAGTCATTGACCAACCTGACCCCCACCATGTCCAACCGCCTGCATGACGATGGCAGCGTGGAAATCGTGCCCACCGTCGAGCTGGAGATCGATGAACGGATCCTGGTCAAACCGGGTGAGCTGATACCCACCGACGGCGTATTGATCAGCCAGCAGGCGCTGGTCGACGAGGCGCTGTTGACCGGAGAACAGCATGCGGTCAGTAAACGCGGTGGCGATATCCTGGTCGGCGGCAGTTATAACCTGGAGCAGCCGATCCAGCTCAGGGTGCACAAGCTGGGGCAGGATACCGTGTTGTCCGGGATCAAGCGCCTGATTGAACAGGCGCAGGGCTTCAAACCCGATATCGCGCGGCTGGCGGATAAGGTCGCCAGTTTTTTCGTCCTCGCCCTGTTGGTGCTGGTGGTCATCGCGGGGATCTACTGGTGGCAGGTAGATCCGGGCAAGATGCTGCAGGTGGTGGTGGCGACCCTGGTGGTGACCTGTCCCTGCGCGCTGTCGCTGGCCACCCCGGCCTCGCTGTCCGCGGCGATTGGTTCGCTGACCAAGAATGGCATGCTGGTGGCGCGATCCCATGCCCTCGAGGTAATGCCCAAGATCGATACCCTGGTATTCGACAAGACCGGCACCCTGACCACCGGGGTGTTGAGCCTGCAGCAGCAGGTCGACTGCGATGCCGGCCAGGCGGCCTGGCACCGACAGCTGGCACACAGCCTGGAATCCCATTCCGAACATCCGGTGGCACGGGCCCTGGTCAGTGCCGATATCAAGACCCTGCAAGTCGACGACCTGCAGAATGTCACCGGGCTCGGCCTCAAGGGCAGGATCGATGGCATCGAATATTGCATAGGTAATAGCGCGTTCATCGGCCAGGTCGCTGAATTACCCGCGGAACTGCCGATCGAGGATCATCTGCAGGTGGTTCACCTGGCCCGGCAGGATCAGTGGCTGGCCAGTTTCTCCTTTTCCGATCCGCTCAAGCATGATGCACTGGCCACCATCACTGCACTCAAGCAGCAGGGCCTGGATATCCGGATCCTCAGCGGCGATCGCAAGCCCTACGTCGAGTCCATTGCTGCGCAACTGGAGATCGAGCATTTTGCCGCGGAACAGATGCCCGATGCCAAGTTGGCCCAGGTCAAGCAGCTGCAGGCGCAGGGGCGCAAGGTGGCAATGGTGGGCGACGGTATCAATGACGCACCGGTGCTGGCGGCGGCCGATTTATCGATTTCGTTATCGGTGGGTACCGACCTGGCGCGGGCGGCGGCGGATATGATCATCAATGGTCAGCAATTGAAACCGCTGCAGGATGCCCTACATACCACCCGTAAGATGATGAACATCATCAGGCAGAATTTTGCCTGGGCAATCGCCTATAATATCGTGGCACTGCCGTTTGCGATGGCGGGACTGATCCAGCCCTGGCTGGCGGCCATCGGCATGTCGTTGAGTTCACTGATCGTTGTGATAAACGCGTTGAGATTGAGATAGCTTGTGGAAATACTGTATTTATTAATCCCCCTGGCGATGGTGCTGCTGGTGATTATCGCCGGCTTCTTTTTCTGGTCGGTGAAGTCGGGCCAGATGGATGATCTGGAAGGACCGGCTTACCGCATCCTGATGGATGACGATACCGTGCAGAAAAATACCCAGTCCCAGAGTAAACCGGGTGCCGCAGCCGAGCCTGAACAGCCAGCAGGAAAAGTGGACCGGGACTAAACCTGGCGCTGCTTGAGGTAGGCATAACTGGCGCCATACCCGCCATCGCGGGGCTGGGCCGGGCAGTAAGCCAATACCATCGGTTGTTGTTGTAACCACTGTTGTACCAGTGGTCGTAATACCGCCTCTGATTCCGACCTGAAGCCCTTGCCGTGAATGATCAATAACATGCGTGCATCGTTGTGCAAGGCATGCTGGAGAAAGCGCTGCAGTTCACGTTTGGCATCGAGCTGGCGGAAACCGTGCAGGTCGAGGCTGGCATCGATCGGTATCTGTCCCTGCCTGATCTTGCGTTGCAGTCTCTGTTGAATGCCGGGGTCGAACCAACTCTCGGCGGCCTGGCTGGGACCTGGATCAGCGACCCCGGCTGGATGTTGGTGACGGTTCTGCAGTCGTGGCTTGCTGCGGGGTTTCTGCTGCAGCAGATCGACCCGGTCCTGTTTCAGTTTGCGCACACCGCTCAAGGATTCCATGAATCCGCTTTCGTCACTATCGTCAGACTCAGCCATGTCATCGCCACCAGGTAAATTAATCGCATCATAGAGCAAATAAATTCCTGCGTCCCGCGGAATTGTTTTATTATTAAACCTAGTGTTCCAACCTGTTTTGTATGCATATTTTAGTCAGTAATGATGACGGTTACCTGGCCCCCGGGCTCAAGGCCTTAGCCGACGAATTATCAACCCTGGCCAGGGTGACGGTGGTGGCTCCAGACCGTAACCGCAGCGGTGCCAGCAATTCCCTGACCCTGCAAAGACCGTTGCGGGTGCAACAGGCACCCTCCGGTTATTATCATGTCGATGGTACCCCGACCGACTGCGTGCACCTGGCCCTGACCGGGCTGCTGCCGGAAGAGCCGGACATGGTGGTTTCCGGCATCAATTCCGGCCCCAACCTGGGCGATGATGTGATCTATTCGGGGACCGTGGCCGCGGCCACCGAGGGGCGCTTTCTGGGCTTGCCGGCGCTGGCGGTATCCCTGGCCGGACGTGACAACCAGCATTTCGACACCGCGGCCAAAGCGACCGGGGTCATCATCCGTCAGTTGCTCGATCAACCCCTGGCCGAGGACACCATTCTCAATATCAACGTACCGAATATCGCCTGGGATCGGATCCAGGGTTACCAGGCCACCCGCCTGGGTTTTCGCCACAAGGCGGAACCGGTAGTCCAGCAACGGGATCCGTATAATCAGAAAATCTACTGGGTGGGTCCGGCGGGGCCGGCGCAGGATGCCGGCGAAGGTACCGATTTTCATGCCCTCGAGCAGGGCTATGTGTCTGTGACCCCTTTACAGATCGATCTGACCCGGCATGACGGGGTGTCTTCGTTACGCAACTGGCTGCAAGGGATCGAGTTGTGAAAAATCTAAGCCAGTCCCAGATCAACGGTATCGGCATGACATCCAAGCGTACGCGGGACCGCCTGATCGAGCGTCTGCGCCAGCAGGGCATTCAGAATGAACAGGTACTGGAGGTCATCGCCAGTACCCCACGCCACCTGTTCGTTGACGAGGCCCTGGCGCACAGGGCCTATGAAGACACGGCCTTGCCGATCGGATTCAAACAGACTATTTCCCAACCCTACATCGTCGCGCGTATGACCGAATTGCTGTTGCAGTCGGGGCCGCCCTCGTCGGTGCTCGAGATTGGTACCGGCTGCGGTTATCAGACCGCGATCCTGGCCCAACTGGTACCGCAGGTTTACAGTATCGAGCGGATTGGTGCGCTGTATCAACAGGCCAAGCAGCGTCTGGCCGAGTTGAAACTGTATAACGTGGAACTGCGCCACACCGATGGTAATGGCGGCTGGCCCAATCTCAACTATCGCTTCGATCGTATTCTGATGACCGCTGCCTGCCAGGACGTGCCGCGCAAACTGGCCGAGCAGTTGAATCAGGGTGGTGAAATGATCCTGCCTTATGATAATGGCAAGGAACAGTTGTTGCTGCGCATTACGCGCAAGGCTGATGACTACGAAACCGAGACCTTTGAGCCGGTTTCGTTTGTACCCTTACTACCCGGCATCAGTTGAATGGATGCGACTGGATGAAACTATTTGAGAATCTCTATCGTTCAGTGATCAAGGCGGCCGGCAGTCGGCAGGCCCCGGGTGTACTATCGGCGCTGAGTTTTACCGAATCCTTTATTCTACCGTTCCCGCCGCCGGACGTGATGCTGGCACCGATGTCGCTGGCGAAACCGGAGCGGGCCACTTTTTTTGCCACCATCACCCTGATTGCGTCGGTGCTCGGCGGCGTGGTCGGTTATGCCATCGGCGCTTTCGGTTACGAGCTGGCCCAACCCTATATTGTCGAGTGGGGTTATCAGGCGGTATTCGACAAGGCCACCGAATGGTTCACTGTATGGGGATTCTGGGCCGTGCTGGTGGCCGGTTTTTCCCCGGTGCCTTACAAGATTTTTACCATTTCGGCCGGGGTGCTGCACCTGGCGTTTATCCCTTTTATACTGGCATCATTGATCGGACGGGGTGCCAGGTTTTACCTGGTTGCATTATTACTTGCACGTTACGGAGCGGCGATAGAGTCGCGCCTGATCATGTACATCGAAAAAATCGGTTGGGCGATCGTTGCCTTGCTGTGCCTGGCGATCGTGTATTTTAATTTTTAATCCTGGTAACCCATGTACCGCACGAGATACTTCAGCACCTTAGTGATCCTGCTCAGCCTGGCTGCCTGTAGTTCGATCAGTCAACAATCCCTGCGCGGACCCGGTTGGTACCTGGTCAAGCCCACCGACACCCTGTATTCGATCGCCTGGCGCTATGGTCTCGATTATCAGGACCTCGCCCAGTGGAATGGTATCGGCGAGCCTTACCTGATCAAGCCGGGGCAGCAACTGGTGCTGGTGCAACCCCAATCCCTGCCGGCGCAGCCAGCGACGATGGCAACGGCTGATCGTCAGACGCCGAGGCCCGGTGGCAAATCCATGCCATCGACCAGCCGTGGGTTACCGCCAACGGCCAAACAAGAGACGGGTCGAGCCCCGGCCAAGGTCAAATCTTTGACGACTTTGCCCGACAAGGTAGTGAGTTGGCGCTGGCCAACTGACGGAAAATTGTTAAATCGTTTTTCTTCCAGGGATTTATCGAAACGTGGTATTGATATTGCAGGTAAAATAGGGCAACCTGTCTATGCGGTCGCCGACGGTAAGGTCGTTTACAGTGGTACAGGTTTGGCTGACTATGGCAATCTGATCATTGTAAAGCACAATAGCACTTTTTTAAGTGCGTATGCTTTCAACAAGAGTCGTCTGGTAAAGGAGGGCATGCAGGTGAAAAGCGGCGCCAAGATTGCACTGATGGGCACGGGCAAAAGTAATCAGGCCATGTTGCATTTTCAGATACGCAAGAAAGGTAAACCGGTTGACCCACTGAGCTATTTACCAGACAGATGATGATTAACAATCTCCAGCGGATTATAAATAATGAGTAAATCAAACGATCCATCAAACCTCGAAGACGCGGAAATCCTCGCCGAAGAAATCGTAGACGATCTTGACAACGACGAGGAAGAACAGTCCGACGACAACACGCTGGCAAACTTTCAGGAAGATGAAGAAATCGTTGAAAAGGAAGTTAAGGAAACCGCAGAAAAATTTGTTGAACGACGCCAGACCGATCGTCGTAAAACGCCGAATCGTCGCTCCACCGATATTGATCCCACCCGGCTTTACTTGAGCGAGATCGAGGTTTCGCCGCTGCTGACCGCGGAAGAGGAGGTTTACTATTCACGCCTGGCGCAAAAAGGCGATACTGCCGCCAGGGACAAGATGATTGAATGCAATCTGCGCCTGGTGGTGAAGATTGCACGGCGCTATATGAATCGCGGCCTGCCATTGCTTGACCTGATCGAGGAAGGCAACCTCGGCCTGATCCGCGCGGTCGAGAAATTCGATCCCGAGCGCGGTTTTCGCTTCTCCACCTACGCCACCTGGTGGATCCGCCAGACCATCGAGCGCGGTCTGATGAATCAGACCCGGACCATCCGCCTGCCGATCCATGTCATCAAGGAACTGAACACCTATCTGCGTGCGGCCCGCAAGATCACCCAGGAACAGAAACAGGAAGCTACCGCGGAAGACGTGGCCAAGATGCTGAACAAGCCGCTGGAAGACGTGGAAAAAATGTTGGGCCTGGCCGATCGGGTGACCTCGGTGGATACTCCCATGTCCGGCGATGGTGAACGTCCGTTGCTGGATATCATCCCGGATGACAACAATCCCGATCCATCGCATATCCTGCAGGACGAATCCGTCCTCAAGCATCTGGATACCTGGCTGGATGAACTGGACGAAAAACAACGCGAAGTCGTCGTGCGTCGGTTTGGCCTGCGTAACCATCCACGCGGAACCCTGGAAGAGGTTGGCCTCGAGCTAGGGGTGACCCGCGAGCGGGTACGCCAGGTACAGATGGATGCATTGCGTAAACTCAGACGTATTCTTGAAAACAAAGGCTACTCTCGCGAAAATATCCTGCAATAACCGATTAATCCGCAGGCATAGGTTATCCCCGGGGCCGCTGGCCCTGCTGCTGATACTGGCGGTTATTCCCTCGGCGCTGCTGGCTGCCGATACCTTCACCAGCCCTTTCGGGCAAAAGTTCATCCCCATCCCTGCCGGTGAGTTCATCATGGGCACCGAGGACTTCGACCAACTGGCCAAAGAAGTCGATGCCAAACGTCTGCAACGCCTGCAAAAGGAAGGTCCGGCGCACAAGGTTACGATTAGTCGAGATTTCTGGCTCGCCAGTACCGAGGTAACCCAGGACCTGTGGTACCGCATCATGGGTTACCAGACCGGCCGCTCGAAACGCTGGGAGCGGGCGGACTGGGCGCAGATCCCGGTCAGTAGGGTCAGTTGGGATGCGGTGCAGGAATTCCTGGAAATCATCAACCACATGGATGACGCCTATCATTATCGCTTGCCGACCGAGGCCGAGTGGGAATATGCCGCGCGGGCCGGAAGCCGTGGACTCAGACCCTTTGCCTATGACGAGATGGCGGACTATGCCTGGTTCCGCGCGAATTCGGGTGATAAACCGATGCCGGTGGCAAGCCTCAAGCCCAATGCCTGGGGCCTGTATGACATGATTGGCAATGTCTGGGAATGGGTTAGCGACAGTTATGATTTTGAATATTACAGCGTATCACCCGCGCTCGACCCAAAGGGGCCGGAGCCATCCATTCGCAAGGTCATGCGTGGTGGTTCATACCACTGTACCCCCGAGCGGGTAAGGGTGGCGATCAGGGGTAGCTACGTGCAGCAGCGCTCACTGTCAGTACTGGGCTTCAGACTGGCCGCGGAAAAAAAATAATCGCGCCCGATCATAGAATCTGGGTCGCATGATCGGCCAGGCGTGAGCGCTCTCCGCGCCGCAGCGTGATATGCCCACTGTGTTCCCAGTCCTTGAAACGCTCAACAATGTAGGTCAGGCCCGATGTGGTCTCGGTCAGGTAGGGGGTATCGATCTGGCCGATATTACCCAGACAGACCACCTTGGTCCCGGGACCGGCACGGGTGATCAGGGTTTTTATCTGTTTCGACGTCAGGTTCTGCGCCTCGTCGAGGATAATGAACTTGTTGAGGAAGGTGCGTCCGCGCATGAAATTCATCGACGAGATCTTGATCCGGTGGCGGACCAGGTCGGTTGTCGCCTGTTTTTCCCAGGAATCGTTTTTATCGTTGCCCACCAGTACCTCCAGGTTGTCCATTAGCGCGCCCATCCAGGGTGACATCTTTTCCTCCTCGGTACCCGGCAGAAAACCGATGTCCTCGCCGACCGGCACCGTTACCCGGGTCATGATGATTTCCTGATAGCGCTTGTCATCCATGGTCTGGGCCAGGGCCGCGGCCAGGGTCAACAGGGTCTTGCCGGTACCGGCGGTACCGGACAAACTGACAAAATCGATTTCCGGATCCATCAACAGGTTAAACGCAAAGTTCTGTTCGCGGTTGCGCGCCTTGATTCCCCACACCGCATGCCGCTCGGTCATGTAGTTTTTGATGACCTCGATGACACAGGTATTGCCGTCCTTATCGCGGACGATGCCATCGAAGTTATCCTGCATGAAGATAAACTGGTTCGGGTACCAGTCGACGGTATCCTCGCCCGTGATTTCGTAGTAGGTCTTGCCATCGCGCTGCCAGGAGTGGATATCTTTGCTGTGTGCGTCCCAGAATTCCTCCGGCAGTTCCAGACTGCCGGTAAACAGCAGATCGACATCGTCCATGACCTTGTCATTGGTATAATCTTCGGCCTGGATACCAAGCACCGAGGCCTTGATCCGCAGGTTGATGTCCTTCGATACCAGGATGATGTCGCAATCCCATTCATCATGTAACGCGATCACCGTGCCCAGAATGGTATTATCATTCTTGCTGCCTGGCAGGCTATCCGGCAGGCGAGGGGTATGCGCCTCGGTCTCGAAAAATAGGCGACCGGAGCTGCCGTTGGCGCTGGTGCTGACTATCTGTTCCAACGGCAGGCCTTGCTTGATGTCCAGATCGCGATTCTGTGCCATCATATCATCGATGATACGGTTGACCTGGCGCACGTTGCGCGCCACCTCGGACATCCCCCGTTTATGCTGATCCATTTCTTCCAACACGGTCATCGTCAGGTAGATGTTATGTTCCTGGAAGCGGTAAAGAGCGGTTGGATCGTGCATCAATACATTGGTATCAAGCACAAAAAGCTTGGGCTTTTGAGCGGTCATCATTGATAGTTTGCTGGGTTAAGAGTGTGAAACAGCCTGGTGGCAGGGTGTGAAAAACTGGTACTTAAAAAACAATTCTGCATAGGTTTGAGGTTATTTGATTGACCCGAAGTGTGGATAAATTGAACAATGCTGTCAACGAGAGAAATGTCATTTTTTCAATTCTTTTTTTGCCATGAGCTGACCGGTTTTCAGCTCCCCATGTTTATAGTTGATTTAGTAGTCCGAATAAAATAAAAATGCCTTTTTGACAGATAACACTATGCAGCTTTATTCCAGGCAACAGGTATATCAACTCGATCAGCTGGCCATCCAGGAGGACACCCAGCCGTCACGGCAATTAATGCACAAGGCCGCTACTGCGGCCTGGCGTCAAATCCAGTCGGATTTCCCCGAGTGCCATGACCTGCTGGTGCTGGCCGGTAGCGGCAACAATGGCGGCGATGCGTTTGCGGTGGCGCTGATGGCATTGCAGGCGGGTTACCGGGTCAGGCTGATAACCATGGGCGACCTGGAGCGCCAGTCGGAGGAATCACGCTTTTACCGCGCGCAGTTTGAAACTGCGGGCGGTAATATCCAGCCCTGGGCCGGGACCTTACCCGAGGCCGGGCTGATCATCGACGGCCTGCTAGGTATCGGCCTGAACAAGTCCCTGGCCGGGGACTGGCAGCAACTGATTAGCGCGATCAATCAGCATCCTGCGCCCACGGTCAGTATCGATATACCCAGTGGCCTCAATGCCGATACCGGGAATCCGATGCCCTGTGCGGTCGAAGCGCGGCTGACGATTACCTTTATCGGACGCAAGCTCGGTTGTTATATCGCTGATGGACCGGATTATTGTGGAGAAATCCGGTTTGCCGATCTGGGCCTGTCACAATCCGCCAGGGAGCAAATCCCGCCAAGCTGTCAGACCTTGCAGGCGGATAATATTGAGTTGCCCGCAGCACGCAGGATCAATAGCCATAAAAATGATTATGGTCATGTGCTGGTCATCGGTGGCGATCGAACGATGTCAGGCGCGGTTAGTTTGGCCGCCAGTGCCGCCCTGCGCAGCGGAGCCGGCCTGGTCAGCCTTTGTCTACACCCGGAGAATTACCAGGTTGCAGCCAGCCGCCAGGCCGAGTTGATGGTATCGACCTGGGCAGATATCGAGCTGCAGCTCGCCCGCGCCAGTGTCGTGGTCATCGGCCCCGGCCTTGGCCAGTCGGCCGCAGCAAGCCGGTTATTGCAGCACATCGCAGCCACAAGCCTGCCGCTGGTGGTCGATGCCGATGCCCTGACCGCGGCGTTTGTCGACTCACTGCAGTCAACCAGTGTGGTGCTGACACCGCATCCCGGGGAAGCTGCACGCTTGCTGGATATGACCAGTCGGGAACTGCAACAGGATCGGTTGCAGGCATTGCAAAGTCTGACCGGGCGTTGGCCCTTTGTCAGCGTGTTAAAGGGTTCAGGGTCACTGATCGGGCAACCGGATCAGCCGCCCTGGTTATGCCTTGATGGGCATCCGGGTATGGCCAGCGCCGGTATGGGCGATGTGCTCAGCGGCATGATCGGCGGCTACCTGGCGCAGGGCCTGTCACCCTGGCAGGCAGCTCGCAGCGCGGTGCTGGTACATGCGCTGGCGGCACAGGACTTTACCCACGAACAGGATGCCAATAGTCTGATTGCCAGCGACGTGATAGCGGGCATCGGCAGGGTGGTCAGACGGATTCATCAGCAACGAGGCGAGATGGCATGTTGATCTGTTCCGAGCAGGAGATGCGCGAGTTGGGTGCGCGCCTGATCGATGTTTGCGATTCGGCCGGCATCATTACCCTGCAGGGCAATCTGGGCACCGGCAAGACCACCCTGGTGCGCGGGGCCTTGGAAGCCAGGGGTATCACCACCGGGGTCCGCAGCCCAACCTATACCCTGGTGGAATATTATGAGCTCGATGGACTATCGGTCGCTCATCTCGACCTATATCGGCTGGCGGACCCGGAAGAGCTGGAATACCTTGGCTTTCGCGATTACCTGCAGGCCAATACCCTGATCCTGATCGAATGGCCGGAGCGGGCAGCCGGTTACCTGGAGCATGTCGGTCTTCAGATCAACCTCGAATTCGACAATGATTGCCGCCAGGTCAGTGGCCAGGCTTATAACGACTGGGGCAAGCGCTTGATTAACAAGTTAAAGTTGACTTAAGGCCTTTTGTAGATTAGTTCACAAAGCTGATCTTGATTCTAGATAAACCTACTATCTGTTTAATATATATAGAAAAATTCTTGATTTTTCTAATTTGATTTATTATAAAGAAAGATAACGACATGTTGACGCCAAAACCAAAGTGAAAGCGATGGATACCAAAACTCTTGCGCGTAGACTTTTTATCAGAAAATTAGCCGGCCTGAGCGCGCTGATGACCTTGCCGGTTGCCACCAAGCCAGCTTTTGCCGCCAAGCAGAAGATACTCACCGGGGTAAGAATCTCCCAATCCGATGCCAATCATACCCGGGTGGTTTTCGATTTATCTGGACACATCGAACATGATCTGTTCACCCTGGCCGATCCTAACCGGGTGGTCATAGATCTGAAGGATGTCAACAAATCCGCGGCCTTTATTGCGGAACAGAAAACGACCGCGTTACTGAAGGGTATCCGTTCGGCAACCCGTGGTGGGGAAGACTTCAGGTTTGTCCTCGACCTCAATGGCAAGGTGCGGCCCAGGAGTTTCATGCTGCAGCCGAACTCTGAAAATGGCCATCGTCTGGTTATTGATGTGCATGCGACCTCGCTGAGTCCAACCCCGATTAAAACCAATCAGCAACAAAGACAACAGAAGAAAAAGGAATTGACCATCGCTATCGATCCCGGCCATGGCGGACGTGATCCCGGCGCGGTGGGGCGCAAAGGCACCCGGGAAAAAGATATCACCCTGGCGGTGGCCAAGAAACTGAAGAAGATGATCAATGCTACACCCGGCTATAAGGCGGTGTTGACCCGTGAAGGGGATCAATTCGTGGTGTTGCGCAAACGGGTGCAGAAAGCCCGTGATCACCAGGCGGACCTGTTCCTGTCGCTGCACGCTGATGCGTTCAAGAGTCCCAAGGTCGAGGGCGCCTCGGTGTATGCGCTGTCGTTGAACGGCGCCAGTTCCGAGGCCGCGCGCTGGATCGCGGAAAAGGAGAATGCCTCTGATCTGATCGGTGGCATCAGCCTCGATGACAAGGATGACCTGATTGCCTCGGTGTTACTCGACCTGTCCCAGACCGCCACCATCCAGGACAGCCTGGAACTGGGTTCGGATATTCTCAAACACCTGGGCAGGGTGGGCAAGTTGAACAAGGATACCGTGCAGCAGGCTTCTTTCGCGGTATTGAAAGCACCGGATATGCCCTCGATCCTGATCGAGACCGCATTCATCTCCAATCCGAAAGAAGAGCGGCGTCTGCGCTCACCGAAACACCAGCACAAAATCGCCCGCGCGATCCTTTCCGGGATCAAGGCCCACGTGAAAAACCAGGCGGTTTAGGCCTATAACGGTTTGCCTGCGGTGTTGACGTTCCAGTCGGCAACCATTTGTTGCAAGCGGCGGATAATGGTTTGTTTCTGATAGCCGCGCGCATACTTGATTTTTGAATAGATGGAAAAGATCTGGCGTAATGCCGGGTCATCGAAATCCTGCTGGCGCTGGATCCGATCCAGGAATTCAAATACATGCTCCGAGGGTTTGCGTTGATAGCCCTTGCGTGCCAGTTTCTTCAGCAACTGCTGGATGATCTTCTCGTAAACCGGCGGCGGGGGCGGGCGTTCCCGATACCAGCTGACCAGCCAGTAAAACCCGGTGATTGCCGAGATTGCGACCACCAGAGCAATGATCATGTCACCCCAGTCCTCGATTCCCAGTCCCAGTTGATTGAGAAATTGGGCCTGCTTACGATTGTCATAGTTCAATACCCAGTTGGTCCAGGCAAATTGCAGGTTATCCCAGCGGTATAACAGCCGGCCGAGCAGTGGATTCCGCTCACCATACTTGTAGCTTTCGGTATCTTCCAGTGCCCGCCCCAGTCCGTTTTCGATGCGATCCGGTGACACCGCGGCGGTGGGATCGATGCGGACCCAGCCGCGGCCCTCCAGCCACACCTCGGTCCAGGCATGGGCGTCCGACTGGCGCACAATCAGGTAATTCCCCAACTCATTGATCTCACCTCCCTGGTAACCGGTGACGATACGCGCCGGGATGCCGGCCGCTCGCATCAGCAGGGCGAGACTGCTGGCATAGTGTTCACAGAATCCGCGGCGGGTTGAGAACAGGAACTCGTCGCTGGGATTATCACCCAGCAGTGGTGGTTGCAGGGTGTAGATAAATGGCTGCTCACGAAACATGCTCAGGGCATGATTGACAATCTCGATATCCGTTTCGAACTGGCGTGACCATGATTCGCCCAGGGCAATCGTACGCGGGTTGTTATGGGTCGGGAAATCACTGGCCTTGAACAGATAATCAATCTTCTCATCCTCACCGACAAAATATTCCAGGCGCGATTCGAGCGAATAGCGCTTCATATCATTGACCGGTTTACTACTGATCAACTGGTATTCCGAACTCATGAAGCTGTTATTGATCAACTCGCTGGGCAGATCCAGGCCAAACAGCCAGTGCTTGCCATGCGGTACCAGGATCACGGTATAAGCCACCGGGTCTGAACTCCCGCGCAGGGTGATTTGATTGATCCGCCGCTGTCTTTGCATCGACCAGGTGGAACCGGTGAAATTCACCATCACCGGGCCACGCCAGTAGAGTTGGCCCTGCGGGGGAATCTCTCCG
>JASJBV010000083.1 GCA_030066335.1 Gammaproteobacteria bacterium | reverse complement strand
GGCAATTGCTCGTCCATGCTGTTGCTTCCAAGCATTTACTTGTTATTGGATTTCCAGATGTTGGGTAATCAGGATGCATGATCGGTCATCGCGACCGGTTTAGCAACTTTTGTCTGCAGGCGTGGAAAGTACTGCAGAATAAATTCAACGATCTCCTCGCTGTTGTTGAGGTCCAGCAAGGGGATATCGCAGACCAGTTCCGCATCGCTGGCCAGCGCGATGATATTCTCCTGCTCAGGGTACATCAGGTCGTTACCCAGGGCGGGGCGGTGCAGCTCGATGCGCGCTAAGCTCGGCTCATCGCGGAATCCTTCCACCAACACCAGGTCAACCCGGCTCAGATCGAGTTGCTGCAGGCTCTGCTGTAGATCGGGTTCGGCAATCGGTTGTTGTTCACTGATCAGGGCGCTGCGATAACGTGAAGTGAGCAGGGTCTGACTACTACCCGCATGATGCAGGCGATAACTGTCCTTGGCCGGCTGGTCGATGACGAAATCATGATGCGAATGCTTGATCACGGCAATGCGCAAGCCGAGCTGGCGGAATCGTTCGATCAACTGTACCAGCAGGGTGGTCTTGCCAGTTCCGCTATAGGCGGCAAAGCCGATGACGGCTGGGTTCTCACTCATAAGGATAGCTCTTTTCAACTACTGCTCAATGGTAACCAAAGCCGGTCGCTTGGGAAACCGCGGTCTGCAGGACTAACCAGTCATCCAGTTAGCCGGGCATGTTCAGCGCTGTCCGCATCTGTGGCTGCTGGCAGGGGCGAGTGGCGGATCTCCACCATAACGGGTTACTGGCATATCCCAACACCTGTTGATGATCGGAATAACTGAACTTGCGTTCGTGATTATCAAGGAAACCCCAGCTGCGATGACTGGCGCTATGGATGAACAGGGTCCAGGCCTGCTGTCCCGGTGCCAGGTTGATCCGATGGTAAGTCCTGCCGCTGATCAGGTTGAAATCACCGGCCGCGACCACGCGCTTGATCAGCTGATGGTTTTGCTTGCGATCACCCAGCCTGGTTTCATGGTATTGACCGCTCAACACCAGGGACATGGCATGGCGCCAGGGGTGATTATGCAGGGCCCGGCCCGGATCGCTGGCGACGAAACGATGCAGGTAAACATGGATACCAAATGGCAGGCGCAGCAGGTGATAACGTTCCAGGTAAGGTTCCTGATTGGGCCCACGGATCACCCGGCAGCGCAGGTAGGCACTGAGCTTGAACAGGATTCGATGCATGTTGGTCATGTTGGTTTCCTCGGTAATCATTCGACCTGTGCTATTATCCGTATCAAGTAGCTCATAGCATGAGCCTGTAATAATATTTCTGTAAACCAGGACTGATGGACCGCACCGAACGTTTCTATATTATCGACCAGCTGCTGAACGGCTCGCGTAGTGTCAGCCGCGCGCAATTTCTCGAGGCCCTGGAAATCTCCGCGGCTACCTTTAAACGTGACCTGGAATACCTGCGTGATCGCCTCGGTGCACCGATCGTATGGGACCGGGAATTACGTGGTTACCGCTATCAGCAGGATGCGGAGCATGCGCAGAACTATCAGTTGCCGGGACTGTGGTTCAATACCGGTGAGATCCAGGCCTTACTGACCATGCATGCCTGGCTGGAAAACCTGCAGCCGGGCATATTGTCTGAGCACATCAAACCGCTGCAGGCGCGCATTCGTGCCTTGCTGGACCAGGGGGATCACAGTGTCGACGAGATCACCCGCCGCATCCGGATCCTGACCCAGCCGCGCAAAAGCGCGGGCAATAGTTATTTTCAGCAGATATCCCAGGCCCTGCTCAATCGCAAGCGCCTGCGCATCGAGCATTTTAATCGAGCCAGCAACCAGCGTAGCCAACGTGAGGTTTCCCCGCAGCGCCTGACCTTTTACCGGGATAACTGGTATCTCGACAGCTGGTGCCATCAGCGCCACGCCATCCGCAGTTTCGCGGTGGATGCGCTGCAGGGAGCGGAGATCCTGACCACGCCAGCCAGGGAAGTGGATGAGGCGTTATTGCACCAGGAATTGGCCAGTGGATACGGTATTTTTTCCGGCCGTGAAACCCACTGGGCGGAATTACGTTTCACCCCGGAGCGTGCGCGCTGGGTGGCCCAGGAGCAATGGCACCCGCAACAACGGGCGCATTTTGATGCCGAGGGGTTTTATCACCTGGCGGTGCCATTCAGCCAGGAACCGGAATTGTTGATGGAGATCCTGAAACACGGGGCAGAGGTCGAGGTGCTGGCCCCGCCGGGATTGCGCCAGCGGATGAAGCAGACGCTGGCGGCGATGAGCGAAAACTACGGTACCGGATCCTGATGCACCGGGATCGAGCATGGTTTGGAAAAAAAATCGCAAATCACTGTATTTAATTGAAAAAATCGGAAAACCTACTATATTAATAAACTCTAATATAGATTAATGGTCGTAATGGCCTTGCAGGATTCATCAAAGTTCCCAGGTACGGGACAGGCGCGGACATGGTTAAACAGTTACTCAAATTTTCCTACACATATCCCAAGCTCGTATTGTTGCTGTTAATCCTGCTGACAGCAGCCGCGACGCCGAACCTGCAATATCTTAAATTCGATATCTCCGCGCAAAGCCTGATGGTCAAATCGTCTACCTCGTGGACCGATTACCAGCAATCGCTGGCCGAATTCGGTTCTGATGCAGTCGTCATCGTCGTGGTGTCTGATCCTGAGCTATTCAGTGCCGCCAAACTGGACAAGGTCAAACAGGCGCTGAATCTATTGCAGGAGCTGGATTTCATCAAAGCCACCAGCAGCCTGTTCGATGTACCCAATGTGCAGGAAGTCGATGGCTATATCGAGACCAGGGCGTTTCTCGACGAATTTCCGCAGGATAGCGTACAGTCTGAACGTCTGATCGATGACGCCCTGGCCAATACCCTGGTCGCGGACAACCTGGTCTCGCGCGATCGTCAGACCATGGCGTTGAACCTGATCATTGACAGTGATGGCCATTATCCGGGCCGTGATCATGATATTACGTTGGCGATCGAGGACGTGTTAACGCAACTGGACAAAGATATCGACAAGGTCTACCAGATGAGTTCGCCCTATGTGCGCGACCAGATCTCCAATCAGATCGAACAGGATATCGAATCCATCCTGCCGGCGGCGCTGGCGATCCTGATCGTGGTGCTGGGCCTGAGTATGGGGCGTCTGAACTGTTCCATCGTGCCGATGTCCACCTCGCTGATCAGCATCGTGTTGACCCTGGCTTTCATGGCCCAGATGGGGATCGCGTTGAATGTGCTGACCTCGATTATTCCCGCGCTGTTGATCATCATCGGTTCTACCGAGGATGTCCATCTGATGGCCGAGTACCATGCCGGGCTGAAACGTGGACTGACCCGCGAACAGGCGGTCAAACTGCTCCCCGTCAACCAGTCACTGGCGATCATGCTGGCGTTTGTCACCACCTTTATCGGTTTCCTGTCGATCACCGTCAGTGATCTGCAAATGTTGCAGCAATTCGGCTGGCTGGTGGCATTCGGGCTGCTGGTCAATTTTATGGTCACTATCCTGTTCGTACCGGCGTATCTGATCCTGTTTGGTGGCAGGGGCAAGGGGTACAAAGCGCAGCGCAACCTGTTTCAGAAAATGACCGGGGTGATCTTCCAGCTGGTAATGCGGTTCAAGAAAGCAACGCTGTTGCTGTTATTGCTGATGATCGGTTATTTCCTCTGGGGCACCCAGTATCTGTTTGTCAATCACAGTGCGCTGGCCTATTTTTCGCCACAATCCGAGATCCGTCAGCGGGCCGAGAATATCCACCAGAACCTGTCCGGCATGCAGACGTTCTCGATCATCCTCGATTCATCGATTGAGGGCACCTTCTACAAGGTCCGCTACCTGGAAGAGATCGAACGCCTGCAGCAATTTATCGATGAACGTGGAGTTTTCGACAAGAGCTTTTCCTTCGCTGATTTCATCAAGCTGACCCACCGGGTGATGGAGGGGATAGACGAGCCCCAGCTGCCGTTGGATGACGAGGTGGTGCAGGTGTACATGGAGTTTGTGCAACCCGAGGCCGTCGACAGTTATGTCAACGACGATTACAGCAGTGCCCGGGTGCTGGTGCGGCACAATATTACCTCTTCGCGCCAACTCAAGCAGGAGTTCAACGAGATCAGGCAGTTTCTCGAGCAGGAGCTGCAAACCAGCCTCAAGGTCACGCTTACCGGTGAGTCAGTGCTGGACAACCACGCCGCCGATGCCCTGGCGTTCGGCCAGATCCAGTCGCTGGTGTTGATGGTAATCGTTATCCAGTTGCTGGTTTCGGTTTTGTTCGTGGATTTTCGCGCCGGCCTGATTGCACTGATCCCCAACGTGTTCCCGGTCATCGTGCTGTTCGGGGTCATGGGCTATTTCCAGATTCCGCTGGATTCAGGGACCACCATGGTGGCCGCGATCGCGCTGGGTATCTGCGTCGATGACACGATCCATTTCCTCAGTCGCTATCATTCCTTTACCCGAGGTACCAGTGACGTGCAGTTGGCACTGCAAAAAACCATCGAACATGAATCGACCCCGATTACCACGACCTCGGTAGCATTGACCCTGGGCTTTCTTACCCTGACCCTGTCCAGTTTCGAACCGGTGCAGTATTTCGGTGCCTTGAGTGCCCTGGTCATGGTATTGGCGATGTTCGCGACCTTTGTCCTGACCCCGGTATTGTTATCCTTCACCAAGCTGATCACGGTCTGGGATATGCTGTCATTGAATATCAAGGCCGATGTGCTGAAAAACAGTCCGATCTTCAAGGGCTTGAAAAACTTCCAGATCAAGCAGGCCATCCTGTCCGGCTCGCTGAAACAGTTCGCGGCCGGGGAGATGATTATCGACCAGGGTATTGCCGGCAATGAATTCTTCGTGCTGCTGGAGGGCGCGGCTTTGGCGACCCACCGCGATGAGGATGGATCTATACATACCCTGTCGCATCTGGCGGCGGGTGACCTGTTTGGCGAGGTGGCGCAATTATCCCAACGTGAGAGAATGGCGCGGGTTACCGCCACCGAGGATACCCGGGTGTTGGAAATGAAATGGAGCAGTATCCAGCAGATTGGCACCTACCATCCGCGCATCTCGATGCGTTTGTACCGGAACCTGGCCGAGGTGTTGAGTCAACGCCTGGTCCAGGTGTCGGCTGATCGAAGAAAACCCCGCGACGAGTTAACCGGGGCCCTGACCAAACCGTTCCTGTGCGAAATTCTGTCGCAGGAAATCAAGCGTAGTCATCATTTCGCCGAGAATATATCCCTGATGCTGCTGGATATTGAAATCATCCCGCGCGAGGGCGAGTTGACCGGTGAGCTCAGCGACCAGGTCATTGCCGAGGTAACCAGGATTATTCGCGATCACATGCAACCAACGGATGTGTTTGCGCGCTGGGACCAGTGTGGTTTCATGGTCATCCTGCCGCGGGCCGATGCCGGCAAAGCGGTGTCATTCGGTGAAACCATCCGCCATGCCATTGAAACGGTGGAGGTCTCGACCCAGGTGCGCCTGCATATCAATACCGCGGTGGCCCAGATCTCCGACCAGGAAACCAGCCAGGAGGCGATCCAGCGGCTGGAAATCCAGCTCCAGAAACTGAAGGAAAAAAGCCTCAATATCGCGATCGCCTGATCAGCGCGATAAAGATCAAGTCGTCTTGCGCTGCTCAACCAGTGTGACTGGGTAACATTGGGCTGACTTGAAAATCCTGTTTGGGCTACAATATAAGAAATGTCTTATATTCGTAGTGCGGAAGATAAACATGAAATTCATTACCTGTGACAACATGCGGCGCCTGGTGAGTCTGTCCGTGACCTCGCTGGTAGCGGGTTTAATGCTGTTTCTGTTATACCTGTGGCTGGGCGGTCCGATGGGTGAGCTGGATGACCGCGGCCTGTTCTATGTTGCCCTGGCCCTGATCCTGACCAGTCCGCTGGTGTTGTTGATCAACCTGATTGTGAGCCTGATCCCCGGTTCACGGCAGATTCTCAAGCATTGTAATCACTGACCTCTCATCCCCTGCCTGCTGAATGGATCAAACCTCATCGATCCGCCAGGCCTTAGCCCACAACCAGCAGGCATAGCAAGCAGCTGACCAGGTCTTGTCGATTGAACTGACTTGGCCTGCAACTGTCCGATATCACCGTGACTGCGACAATCTGTCACTGTTGTTGCGCTACCTGTGCCAGTAAGATGGTGAATTTAGTTAGTGGATAATTCGGAGATTATATGAAATATCTAGCCTTGATCTGGTTATTGCTAAGCCAGGCCGTGTTAGCGGATGCGGCACAGAACGTGGTCATCGACAAACCCTTCGCCCGTGCCGCTATGCAGCAACAGAAAAATTCCGCTGCTTTCATGCAGATTATCAATCAGGGTCAGCCGGCAGCCATTGTCAATGCGCGCAGCTCGGTATCTGAAATCGTTGAGTTGCATACCCATATCAATGACAATGGTGTGATGCGGATGCGTAAGATTCCGCAGATAGACCTGCCGCATGGACAAATGGTCAAGCTTAAGCCCGGTGGGCTGCATGTCATGTTTATCAAGCTCAAGCGTGACCTGAATGTCGGCGATATGATTGACGTCACCCTGGTATTTGATGATGGCAGCGAGAAGGCGCTGGAACTGCCGGTACATAAAGTCATGATGAAGCATAAGGGGATGTCAGGTCACGGCAAAAAGATGATGCACCATTGAGCGAAGGTATCTAATCGTTGAAAACCACCAAAGCCCTGTATTTCTGGATTATCGCGGTCAGTTTTTTTGCCGGCCTGGTGCTCGCCCAGTACTACCTGAAGCAAAGGGGCAGCGATCTGATTCCTGGTGCCGGCGGTGAGTTTACCCTGCAGGCCGCCAGCGGGCCGGTTTCCCTGAGTGATTACCGCGGCAAGGTGGTGGCAATTTATTTTGGCTATATGTCCTGTCCGGATATTTGCCCGACCTCGTTATGGAACCTGACCGAGGCGGTCAAACAATTACCGCCGGAGCAGGCGCGACAGGTACAGCCGGTATTTATATCGGTCGATCCGGAACGTGACAGCCCCGAGGCTTTGTCGATTTTCGTCAAGGGCTATAGTGACAACTTCGTCGGTCTGACCGATACCAAACCGAATATCGATAAGGTTGCGCGCCAATACAGCGTCATCTATGAAAAAGTCCCGTTAAAGGATTCGGCCATGGGCTATGTTATGGATCATACCTCGGTGATCTACCTGGTCGATCGGCGCGGGGTGTTGCAATACTACGTCCCGCACGATACCCCGCCTAATTCGATCAATGCCGATCTGCGCAAGCTACTAGCCGGGTAAGAGCAAATTTGCCTAAGCTTCTTACTCGGGCGGCGGGTTACCGGTACTCCATTTCTTGAAGCGTTTCTTGCAATACTTGAGTAGGCTCGGGTAATCGGGAAACCACAAGTCGAATCCATCCTCGGCCGGGGCATCATATTCGCAGTAGTCATTGGAATGGCTGCGACAGATGGTCGGCCGGTCCTCGTAGATGCCGCAACGACCATCGGCCTGCAGGTGGTTGCAACGGGCTTCAAACAAAATGAACCAGCCGTCTTCATCCTTGTAGGCGCCGACCCCGTTATGCGAGACCTGCCATAACAGGATCTCAAAATCGTATTTTGATTTCGGGGTGTCTATCTGCTGGGTGACATAGGTGCAGCATTTTGAACCGGTACAGAAATCACATTTGTTGTCGCTGGTGATCTCGATTCCGGCCAGGCTGCTGGTCTTTGCTTTATTCATCGATCCAGTCTTTCGGTTTAAGATAGATGTCATACAACTCGGCTTCCGCACTACCGGGCTCGGGCTGATAGTTATATTGCCAATGCACGACTGGCGGTAACGACATCAGGATGGACTCGGTGCGGCCACCGGACTGCAGGCCAAATAAGGTGCCACGGTCATAAACCAGGTTGAACTCGACATAGCGCCCACGTCGATACAGCTGGAAGTTCTTCTCGCGCTCGCCATAGGCATGATCCTTGCGTTTGTCGACGATAGGCAGGTAGGCCGGCAGATAGTGATCGCCGACACTTTGCATGAAGGCAAAGGCGGTAGCAAAATCAGGCTCACTGAGATCATCGAAGAACAGTCCGCCGATACCGCGTGGCTCATTGCGGTGCTTAAGAAAGAAATAATCATCACACCATTTTTTATACTTGCTGTAGATCTCGCTGCCGAAAGGCTCACAGGCGGCCTGCGCGGTCAGGTGCCAGTGTTTGCAATCCTCTTGATTGCCATAGTAAGGCGTCAAGTCGAAACCGCCACCGAACCACCATACCGGGTCACTATCCGGTTTTTCCGCGACAAAGAAGCGCACATTCGCATGCGAAGTCGGGATGTAGGGATTGCGTGGATGGATGACCAGGGAGACTCCCATCGCGCGGAAGTTGCGCCCTTCCAGCTCCGGCCGATGGGCAGTGGCAGAGGCGGGCAGGTTGCTGCCATGCACCTCGGAGAAATTAACCCCGGCCTGCTCGAACACCGCGCCGTCGTTGAGCACCCGGGTACGCCCGCCGCCGCCTTTTTCGCGTTGCCAGTCATCGATAAGAAATTGCTGCTGGCCGTCTGCCTGCTCCAACGCATCGCAGATCTGTTGCTGCAGACCGGTCAGATAGTCCCTGACGGCATCTATGTTTATCGTCATGTTACTGTGCTTGATTGGAAACAAGCTGCTGATTCTAGCAGTTATGCCCTGAGAATTTTACCGCTTTGTAAATCGATAATCCGGCTGGCCTGGCTGCCGCCACAGTCGTAGCCGGTTACTATATGGTCCACCTGCTGCCGGAACAGTTTATGCACCGCCAGCGCATTGCGCGCGTTCGGGCGTCCGGAGATGTTGGCACTGGTGCTGACCAGGGGCGCGCGGATGCCTGCGCTCAGTTGCCTGATCGGTGGCATGTCGCTGATGCGGATAGCGATACTGGACAGGCCGCCGGTCAACCAGGGCGGACACAGGGGATGGGCTTTGCAGACCCAGGTCACCGGGCGCGCCTGGGGCTCTTTTATCCGGTCGGCATGTTGTTGCAGCATTTGGTCATCGACATAGCCGGGTAGATAATCAACCGAGCAGCAGAGCAGGATCAGGGCTTTTTGCAGTGAACGTTGTTTGATGTGCTGAATCCGGCGTACCGATTGCAGATGCTGCGGGTGACAGCCCAGACCCCAGATCGTATCCGTAGGGTAGGCAATGACGGCGCCATGCTTGAGATGAGTAGCGATTTGGTGGATACGCCAGGGCGACATCAAGCGGTCATTTTAACGGCTTTTTTGCCCGGTGATTTTTTCGTCGCGGCCTTCTTTTTAGCGGCCTTTTTCTTGGCGGCCTTCTTCTTCGCTGCTTTCTTTACGGTTTTCTTGGCGGCCGCCTTTTTGCGGCGCGATTTAGGCGGTGGTGCCTTGGCCAGCAATTCTTCGCAGGTGGCCAGGTCAAGCTCGGCCGGGTCCTCTACATCCTTGGGAATACGCGCATTCTTTTCCCCGTTGGTGATATAAGGGCCGTAGCGACCGCGCAGGATTTTAACCTCGGTGCCTTCGAACAGCTTGATCTCGCGGTTGGCATCGAATTCTTTCTTCTCCGCGATCAGTTGCAGCGCTCGCTCGAGGGTCAGGGTGTAGGGATCATCACCTTCCTTGACCTTGAGGGAAACATATTTACTGCCATATTTGACATAGGGACCGAAGCGTCCGATATTGGTCGAGACCGCTTCACCTTCCTCGGTTTCACCCAGATCCCGTGGCAGTTTGAATAACTCCATCGCCTCGTCGAGGGTGATGTTATCCATTTTCTGGCCAGGACGCAGGCCGGCAAAGCGCGGTTTGTCCTCATCATCGCGGGTGCCGATCTGAACAAAGGGGCCATAGCGTCCCATGCGCACTGAAACCGGTTTGCCGGATGCCGGGTCGGTGCCCAGTTCGCGGGCCTGTAATGCTTCATCCCGGCTAACCGTCTCCATTTTATCATCAACCTGGTTTTTGAATTGAGACCAGAAGCTCTGCATCAACGGCAGCCAGTCCGATTCACCACGTGAGATCTCGTCCAGGGTGTCCTCGAGCTGGGCGGTAAAGTCATAATCGACATACTGGGTGAAGTGCTGGGTTAGGAATTTATTGACCACGCGGCCGACATCGGTGGGGTGAAAGCGTTTGCTTTCCAGTTCAACATATTCCCGGTCGAGCAGAGTGGTGATGATTGAGGCATAGGTCGAGGGGCGGCCGATACCGAATTCTTCCAGGGTCTTGACCAGGCTGGCTTCGCTGAAACGCGGTGGTGGCTCGGTAAAATGCTGTTCCAGGCGAATCTGACTGAGTTCGACCCGATCGCCCTCTTGTAAAGGGGGCAGAATGTTTTCCTTCTGATCCTCGCTCTTCTTGTCGTCCTGACCCTCGGTATACACCTGCATGAAGCCGGGATTGCGGATGGTGGAGCCATTGGCGCGGAAGATATTGTCGGCACCTGCATTCAGGTCCACCGCGACGGTATCCAGGGTGGCATGGATCATCTGGCAGGCGATGCTGCGTTTCCAGATCAGGTCGTAAAGGCGGAATTCATCCTGGCTCAGGTGGGCCTTGATCTTGTCCGGGGTGTTCATCGCGCTGGTTGGGCGGATCGCCTCATGTGCTTCCTGGGCATTCTTGGATTTGGTCTTGAACACGCGCGG
>JASJBV010000082.1 GCA_030066335.1 Gammaproteobacteria bacterium | reverse complement strand
ACTTGGAGTACCAGTGCTTGGCCAGGTCGTAAGTGCCGTGCCAGTGGGTATAGTCCGGTCCCATCATGGCGGCAGCGTGACGTGCACGACGGCCTTCGTGGTGCCACAGCTCGAACCAGGTCCAGTCGATCTTGTTGGAGAACTTGGATGGCTTCAGCAGAGGTTTGGCCGCCTTCATCAGTTTCAGGCCGGGCTTGGCATACTTCTCGTTGTAGAGGTTGACCAGGGCATCATACTGGATGTAGAAGTTCTCGACCCAGTCCTCGCCGTGACAGGCCTGGCACACGTCTTTCATGTTGTCGCGCCGCTCGTCCCACTTGATCGAGGCACTCTTGAGACCGTATTTCTGGTCGGAGACTTCCGGACGGATGGACACCGGTGGACGGTTGTTCCAGGAAATACGGTTACCGATATCATGGGTGACATCCTGTTTCCTGGTTGCGCTCATGTGGCAGGTGGCACAGGTGGGTGCCGCGGTGTAGTCCTCACCGACCACCCATTTCGAGCTATCCAGGTTCATTTCATCCTTGTTGGCGTGATAAGCGATACCATGTTTCGATTCTTCATAGATCTCGATCTGCGGATGATCCGGACCCATGTGACACTTACCGCAGTTCTCGGGCTGACGTGCCTGGGCAATCGAAAACTTGTGGCGGGAGTGACAGGCTGAGCAGGAACCCTCGGAACCGTCCGGGTTGATCCGGCCGATACCGGTATTGGGCCAGGTTGCTGGATCGAGTTTGCCATCATCCAACACCTTGACCTGGGAACCGTGACATTGCCAGCAACCGCTGACCGCGGCCGGGGAGATACCATCAGGAAACGCCGGGGTCTTCAGAGAGTTATTACCCTCGACCACCTCGGCCAGCAGGTTATCCAGGGAACCGATGATGCGGCCGCCCTTGGCGTGATGGGATTCGGTCATCTCCTGCGCAACCTTTTCATGGCAGTTACCGCAATCCGCAGGGGAGACAATGATGGAGATGTGTTTCTTGACCTTCTTGTCATCGTGAATAAATGCATCTGCATCACCTGGATCAGCCTGGTGACATTCGTAACAACCTACATTGGCACCGTAGTGTTTACTCGACCCCCACTGCTGGACGATACCAGGGTTATTTTTCTTGTGACAGGCAACGCATTTTCGGGTTTCTTCAGACATTTCCTTTGGCGCCATCTGCACTGATGCCGATGAAATGGACCACACCCCCATCAGTAAACATGCCGCGATTATTTTTTTAAACATGACCGATTTCCTCTGATTAATGTTGTTAGCGGTCTGATCTTATTCCTCAGTATTAATAAGGGGATTTGACATTTATCAAGTCGCTCATTTTTTTTAACGGTCGACTTGACCTAGATTAATTAGTAAATTCTTAAATAAGTGGTGAGTGATATTTAACTGAAAGTTTTTCCGAAGTGAAATACGGAGCAGGGTGCTCAATATCGATGCTGGACTGAATATCGTTCAATAAATTGACCTATCTTAAAGAAACCCCGCCGGTTTATGATTAAGGTGAAACGTTTCCACCGGTATTTATGGCTATCGAGCAAGCTAGTGATTACAAAAACTAAACGGCTATTCGATCTTTCCCAGACCTGGACCCTGTTTGCAGGCATCTTCATCAGCCTGATGCTGGTGCTGGCCGCGGTGTTCGTGATGCATTTCTCCATGGTCAACGAGACCGAACGCACCCAGCGCAATAGTGATGAAGCCCTCAACGTCGGCCTCGCCCGCCAGTCTTTGGTGGAAGACATTACCTCGATTACGTCTGACCTGATGCTGCTGAATGGCTTGCTGGCCAGAATCAGCTTCGAACGGGAGAACCGGCAACAAACCCAGAGTTATATTTCCCAGGTTTTCCTGACCTTTGCCCGGCAGAAAGGCCTGTACGACCAGATCCGCTTTCTCGATATGCAGGGGCGCGAAGTAGTCAGGGTCAACTGGGAACGGGGCAGCCCGGTGCTGGTTGCCGAGGCACAGTTACAGGATAAATCGCAACGTTATTACGTCAGCCGCGCGCTGCAATTGAGCCAGGGCCAGGTCTACCTGTCGCCGCTGGATTTGAATATCGAAAATGGCCAGGTGGAACAGCCCTATAAGCCGGTGCTGCGCCTGGCCACCCCGGTATTTGACAATGCCGGTCAGCAACAGGGCATTCTGGTCTTCAACTATCTCGGTGAATTGCTGCTGGAACGCTTCCGCCAGGTGTCGATCAAGGTGGCCGATCATATCCAGTTGCTCAATGCCGATGGCTACTGGCTGAGCAGTCCGCGCCCGGATGAAGCCTGGGGCTTTATGTTCGGGCGTAAGCAGACTTTTCGCAGCCGCTACCCGGCAGCATGGACGTCGATCATGAAGCAGTCGAGTGGCCAGTTTACCAACCAGGATGGCTTGTTCACCTTTTCCACGGTAGCGCCGGTGGTCGAGGCGTCGCATGCGCTGGCGGTTGCCGAAATCCCGGAAACAGACCCGCTGACCTGGAAGGTGGTATCGCATTTGCCGCCGGAATTCATCGCAGGCGGCTTGCTGGCATTTCTGTACCAGCATGCATTGCTGTACCTGGGCATCCTGACCCTGTTGGCACTGCTGGCCTATTTGATTGCCAGTGGTCATGTCCACCGTCGCCGGGCCGAGGCCCAGCATGCCTATGAGCTCAAGTTCCGCCAGACCCTGGAAGATATCGGCCTGGTTGCCTTGATGGTTGATCTGCAGGGCAGGATCACCTTTTGCAATCATTACCTGCTGGATTTGGCCGGCTGGCGTTACGATGAACTGGTCGGCAAGGACTGGATCAGCAGCCTGTTACCCGAGTCGCAACAGGCGCACACGCGCAAGCTTCAGCTAACCCTAGCTCATATCCATGACTATCCGCATCAGCTCGAGGGCGAGATCGAGACCCGGCAGGGCGAGCTGCGCCTGATTTCCTGGACCAACACCCTGTCGCGCAATGCCGAGGGCGAGGTTATCGGTCTGACCGCGATCGGTGACGATATCACCGACAGACGCAAGGCCGAGCAACAGCTGCGCAAACTGTCGCGCGCGATCGATCAAAGTCCGGCCATCGTTATGATCACCAATCGGCGCGGTCTGATCGAATACGTCAATCCGAAATTCACCGAGGTCACCGGCTACGGTTTATATGAAGTCGTCGGCAAGAATCCAAAGCTATTGAAATCCGGTGAGACATCCTCCGAGGAATATACCGAGCTGTGGCAGGCACTTAAAGCCGGCGGAGAATGGCGTGGTGAATTTCATAACCGGCGCAAGGATGGCAGCCTGTACTGGGAGTCCGCGGTGATCTCGGCGCTGCGTGATCATGCCGGTGAGATTACCAATTTTCTCGCGGTGAAGGAGGATATCACCGAGCGTAAACGCCTGGAGCAGGAGGTCGATGCACGTAACCTGGAGCTGGCGCGGGCGCATGCACTGACCTCGATGGGACGGATGGCGAGCATGCTGGCGCATGATCTGTCCAACCCGCTGTCGTCGGTGAAGATGGCGGTACAGATCCTGGGTAAGCAGGCGGAGACCAATGAGGCGCGCGAACTGGCGACCATCAGTTCGGAGCAAATCCACTACATGGAAGGTATCATCAACGAAATGCTGACCTATGCGCGACCGGGTGAACTCGAGACCTCCTGGCTGGATGCCAGGAAGCTGGTGAATTCAGTTATCGGTACGGTGCAGCGGCGGATCCTCGATTTCGGGGTTGAGCTGAGCATCGATTGTGCATCGGGCCTGCCGACCTTTCCCGGCGATGCATCGAAACTGCGCCAACTGTTATCCAACCTGATCGTCAATGCGTTACAGGCCACCTCAGCGCAGGCGGAAGGGCAGCGCCGGGTGCAGATCAAGGTTGACCAGCTGATGGGGGCAGAGGGTCGGCAACTGCAATTCCGCGTCTGTGACAATGGCGATGGCATCGATGTGGAGATCAGGCAGCAGATCTTCGAGCCGTTTTACACCACCCGTGCCAAGGGCACCGGCCTCGGCCTGTCTATCGTTAAGCAGATTACCGATCTGCACGGAGGAGACATCGAGTTGATCGCCAATCAACCACAGGGAACCTGCGCCGTGCTCAAGCTGCCGCTGATCCCGGCGGTATCCACCCGCAAGCAGGGCCAGGTCCAGGTTGACCAGGACAACAGGCAACTCGCATGACCGGCATATTGGTAGTGGATGACGACGTCGCCTGTGCCCGTACCCTGCAGTTGCATCTGCAATCCAAGGGGCATGAGGTCGATATCCGCCATGATGCAATAGCCGGTATCGCAGCCGCCGAATTACTGCAGCCGGAGATCGTGATCCTGGATATCCGCATGGAGGGTCGCTCGGGGCTGGAGGCGCTGCCCGACATCAAGGCGATCAAGCCGTCGCCGCATGTGATCATGATTACCGCGTTCAATGATATGCATACCACGATCCAGGCGATGCAACGCGGCGCCGAGGATTATATCCATAAACCGATCGATGCCGACGAGCTGGACGCGGCGGTGGAACGTCTGCTCGGCGGTGAGCGCTCGGACAACCTGGTGCCGGTCGGTGAAATCAGTGTCGATCGCCTGCAAATGGTCGGGCGCAGCCGGGCGATGAAAGAGGTCTTCAAGACTATCGGTCTGGTGGCGAGGAACAACGCCACGGTATTGATTACCGGGGAGAGCGGCACCGGCAAGGAACTGGTCGCCCACGCGATCCACAATGCCAGTGACAATGCAGGCGGACCGTTCGTAGTGGTTAATTGTGCCGCAGTGGTCGAAACCCTGTTGGAATCCGATATGTTTGGCCATGAGAAGGGGGCATTCACCGGTGCGGTCGGGCGCCAGGTCGGTAAGTTCGAGTTGGCCGAGAATGGCACCATCTTTCTCGATGAGATTGGCGAGATGTCGCCCTCGATGCAGGCCAAGTTATTGCGCGCGGTGCAGTACAAGGAATTCACCCCGCTGGGCTCACGCGATATCCATAAAACCAATGCCCGAATCATCGCCGCCACCAATCTTGATCTGGAACAGAGCGTCAAACAGAAGGATTTCAGGGAAGACCTGTTTTTCCGCCTGCAGGTGGTCAGCCTGCACCTGCCACCACTGCGGGAACGGATGGATGATCTCGAGGACCTGGTGCAGGCATTGTTGAGCCGGATCAATACCGAGATGAACGGCGGGGTGACTCACCTGGAGCAATCGGTGCTGGATTGTTTTAATGATTACCACTGGCCGGGCAATATTCGCGAGCTCGAGAACGTATTGATGAAATCGGTGGCCCTGTCGACCAGCAACGTGCTGACGTTGGAGCAGCTGTCGCCCGAGTTGAAAAATCAGTGTGTCGGGCAGGTATCTGCGAAACAGGAACAACTGGAGTTGGGCAGCCTGGCCGAGATCGAACGCAGTCACCTGGTCAAGGTATTGCAGGCGACCGGCTGGCATCGTGGTGAGGCCTGTGAAATCCTCGGTGTATCCAGACCACGCCTGCGGCGGATGATCCGGGATTATAAGTTGCTGCCGCCACAAGGCACAGAGCCGGACAGCGAGACGCTCGAGCAGGATTGAATAAATCGTTCAATTAAACCGGGTTTTTGCGGGTGATTGAACAAATCGTTCTACCGCATTGGCACCTTATTTACCCCTGTATGCGCTTCAGCCAACAAAATAACCCCTCTTAACATATTGATTTACCAAGGTTAAAAATCCGAACTTGATCCAGGTCAATGGTTCATCCCCGGACCCGGTTTTCAGGCATGTTTTATGCTGATTTATCTTTGATCTATTAAATGAATCACCGCAGGGTGGTCTGTGCACATTCTTTTCACCGGGGAATCAACATGAAAAAAATCATAATGTTACTGGCTGTGACGCTGATGGCTGGCTTTGCCAATAGCGCTGTAGCCGAAAAGTCAGGCTGCCTGGCCTGTCATAACGGCATCGAGGATATCCGCGATCAGCTCAGCCCGATGATGGCGATGATCAACGCGATCAGTGCATCGCATGGCGATGATTCCGGCTGTATTGCCTGTCACGGTGGTGATCCGAAGGCAACCACCGCGGAAGCCGCGCACAAGGGATCACCGCAAAGCCTGGTTGATATCAAGGGCCCGCAAACCTTTTATCCCGACCCCGGCGCGATGGATATCAACAAGTTCAGCTGTGGCCAGGCCGCCTGTCACAAGGGCTACCCGGACCGGGTGGAAAAATCCCTGATGAATACCGAGGCCGGCAAGATCCAGGGCAACCTGCATACCTGGGCAATCCCGGAAGTACAGAATTACCAGGTACCCTGGGGCAATTACGACGTCAAAGACGGTGACGGACCGGTGCCCTCGGTTGGTACCCCGGAATACAAAGCCTACATGAAGGACATGATACTGGCCCACAAGGAACAGTTCCCGAGCGAACTCAAGCAAATACCCAATCCGACGGTGGAAGAGATCGAAAAGGATCCCAAGCTGGCCGGTTTCACCTACCAGCGCCAGCAGTGCCAACGCTGCCACGTCACCGTCAAGGGTCGTGAGAAGCGCGGTGACTATCGTGGCCAGGGCTGTTCATCCTGTCATATCCCCTACGGCAACGAGGGCATATACATGGGTAATGATCCCACCATCAACAAGCAGGAAAATGGCCACATGCTGGTGCATCAAATTCAGGCTACCCGCAAGTCTGAAGTCACCGCCGGTGATGTGACCTTTTCCGGTATCCCGGTCGAAACCTGTAACTCCTGTCACAACCGCGGCAAGCGGATCGGTGTGACCTACCAGGGATTGATGGAATTCCCTTATGGCTCACCGTTCAATGAGGACGGCAATAAGCAGCCCAGGCTGCATACCAAGAACTACCTGTTCATTTCCGATGACCTGCATCACCAGATCAAGAGTCGTCCGGAAAATCCCAAGGGTGGCCTGCTGTGCCAGGATTGTCATACCTCGATCGATATGCACGGAGACGGCAATATCTTCGGCACTACCCTGGCCCAGGTCGAAATAGAATGTGAAGACTGCCACGGTACCCCGGACAAGTATCCCTGGGAATTGCCGATGGGTTATGGTGAGGAATTTGACCAGGGTATCAGCAACAAGCCACGTGGCCTGTCCGACAAGCCGTCAATCGAGACCATGCAGTTCGCGACCACTTACTCGAAGAAGGACGGTTACCTGAAGACTACCCGTGGTAATCCTTTCGGTAACGTGATCAAAGATGGAGACAAGGTCATCATGCACTCCGCCACCGGGGTGGATTTCCAGGTCCCGGTACTCAAGCAAATCGCGTTGACCGATAGCTGGAAAAGTCCGAATGCCAGCGTCGCAATGGCCAAGGTCGAACAGCATGCCAAGAGCCTGGAGTGTTATGCCTGCCATGCTTCCTGGGCTCCGCAATGTTACGGCTGTCACGTCAAAGCCGATTACAGCATCGGCAAGGATGGCAAGCAGAAGCATGACACCGACTGGATTGCTTCCGGCACCGCGCGTAACCCGGATGGCTCCACGGCCGAGTCACCGCTGGGGGTCAAGGGTATCCAGAGCCCGGGTAAGATTTCCGAGACCCGTTCCTACCTGCGTTGGGAAGAGCCGGTCCTGGGTATCAATGGTGAGGGTCGGGTGACCCCGCTGATGCCGGGTTGCCAGGTCGTCTACACCGTGATCGATTCGAGGGGTGAAACCATTGCGCTCAACGTTATCGGAACTTCCGAGGACGAGCGTCGCATGTTGGGTCAGGAAAGGGCACCGCTGTCGATCGATATGGCACCGGTGCAACCACATTCGGCCCAGCGCAAGGCCAGAACCTGCGAATCCTGCCACAACAATCCGAAAGCCCAGGGTTACGGCATCTCTGGTGGTGTGTTCCAGACCCGTTATCCGGAAGATGTCGTCGAAGACCTGATCGATCAGCGGACCGGGCAGGTCCTGCCGGGTACGTTCCAGGTCCAGATCCCCAAGATCGAGGTCCTGGATTTCGACTGGTCAACTATCATCAAGGATGGCCAGCAGGTCCAGACCGTAGGTACTCACTGGCCGCTATCCCGTGCATTACCCAAGGAGATGCGCGATGCCATGGATCGCACCGGACTGTGCATGGGTTGTCATCGTGAAATGACCAACGCAGAGCTTTGGAGCAAGGTCAATACTCCGGGGCGCCTCAATGATGAGCAGCACATCGAGCTGATGAACAGGATGTTCAAGGAGTATGTAAAATCCAGGTAAGTAGCCTTGCTATTCCGGCTCACCACCAGTACCGGTGGTGGTGAGCCGGCGCTTTTTACACGTTATAATCTGTATTTTCCCCGAGGGCAGAAGCCAATGAAGCCGATTCGATCTAGCTTATTCCTGATGGTTGCGGCTTTGACGGTCTCAACATTCTCCGTGCAGGCTGAAACCCTGCAAAAACCGCACAGTGTAGGCAAGCATCTGGAAAGCGAGGCCTTGCCCAGCATCCGTTCCGGTGGCGCGCATGGCCGCAAGGACCCGCATAGCAAGTTAACCCCGGAAATGCATATCCAGGTGGCGCTGAGACACAAGGCCGAGGGTCGTCCGGGGGAAGCTATGCGCTCACTGGACATGGCGATTCGCAATAATCCATTTAGCCCCGAGTTATTCGCAGTGCGCGGCAGCTTTTACCTGGAGCGCAAAAATGTCAGTGCCGCCTTGAATGATTTTGAGTCGGCGTTGAAACTGGCACCCGACAGCGCCGCGATTCTGACCAATCGGGCCCAGGCCTATCGGCATTTCGGGCGGATCGGAGAAGCGCTGCATGATCTGGACCGGGCGATAGAATTGAGCCCGGATTTGTTGGCCGCTTATTTTAATCGGGGTGCCATCCACTACAGCAGCAATTCATTTGAACTGGCATTACAAGATTTTGACAGTTGTATTGCGATCGATCCTCACCAGGCGGGGCCCTATTTTAATCGGGCCGCTACCCGAGATGCGCTGGGCGACCGTACCGGTGCAATCGAGGATATGAAGCGCTTCATGGAGATCGCCAGCGACAGCAGCTGGCAGGATGCCGGGCAGCAACTGTTGGATAAATGGCAGTCCGACAGTGCCGAAGAACAAGCCGACAGCAGCAATTCCTGACTTTATATATGCAAGTTTTCAGCCTTCGCGTCGTAGCGCTCTGTTTGTCCCTGGGTCTTGCGCTGGGTGTTCAAGCCAGCCAGCGCAATAGCAGTTTCAGCATGCTGCTGGATGAAGCGGGTATGACTTTCCATCAGCCACAGGGCTATGCGCCAATCGAGATCAGACCCTCCGAGCTGTTTCCCCATGAATTTGCAATCAAGCGCGATAACAACAACATGGAGATTCGTTACTCGATCAGGCCATTGGCGCGGATCGAGATCGATTACGAGGATCCACACAACGCCGCACCCGAACCGAATCATATCTTCAACATGATGTTCACCGCGCTGATTGGCCAGTTATCCAATGGCGGCAGCAGCCCGCACCGGGAATTTCAGCCGGAGCAGGCGAAACAGAAATTCAATGCGGACTGGGCCGCGATGTCGTTATTCGACATAGACCCTGGTTACTCCGGGCAATTCCAGCAGGCATTCCTGCTCGCCATGCACAAGAATAACCTGTCCGATGCCTACATGGTGATCCTGTTCAACGACTACCAGGAAATCAAGCCGCAACTCGACCTGGTCATGCGCAGTCTGCGCTTCAAGTAACCACGCATCCACTGCTTCGCTGCGGTTTTCTTTTCGTTCCCAGCTGTTAAAATCGCTCCTTTTTGATCCTAGGAGAAAATCATGGCTGCTGATTTACTGGAGCAGGCGATCGCGTTGATCGATGAGGCAAACAGTGAAGACCCGAACAAGGATACGGATGCAGACGGCAAGGAATGGCCCAAGGAGCTGCTGTACTCGCAGCGGATGACCGATATGTTGAATCGGTTCAAGCCGGATGCGGATGAGGTTCATCAGATTTCGATGCGCGCCCAACATATTACGCGTTGGAAGTCGGCCCGCAGTGATTACCCGATGGATCGCAAAGGCTACCACCGGTGGCGCAGCGACCTGTATACCTTCCAGGCCGATGCCGCGGCTGCAATCATGCAGCAGGTAGGTTATGACGAGGAGTCTATCGAGCGAGTTAAAAAAGCGATAGGCAAACGGGGCATCAAAACCAACCCCGATACCCAGTTACTGGAAGATATCGCCGATCTGGTGTTCATCGAGCACTACATGCTCGAATTTGCCGGCAAGCACGGCGAATACAGTGAAGAGAAATGGATCGATATCATCCAGAAGACCTGGCGCAAGATGTCCGATGAGGCGCATGAATTCGCCCTGAGCGGCAATATCAAGTTGCCCGAACCGCTGGTGCCGCTGATCCAGAAAGCGGTGGCCTGATCGACGCTTGACCCGTCAGGATCAATTCAGCGCGCTTAGGTAGGCTGCCAACGCTTCGATCTCATTCTTATCCAGGGTAGAGGCGACCCCGCTCATCGCGGTCTGCGCCCGCTTGACCAGGCTCGAACGATAACTGGTCAGGGTGCGCACGATGTACTCCGGCGGCTGCCCGGCCAGGCGCGGAAAGTCACCGCTGCCATGCGCATCCTGGCCATGACACATGAAGCACTTGGTGGAGTAGATCTGCTGCCCGCTGCCGGTCAGCTCGGTTTTATAGCCCGGTTTGGGCGATGCTTTCTGACTGGCGTAGAAAATTGCGATATTGACCCGATCCTCGTCCTGCAGGATCTTTGACAGCTCGCTCATCGTCTTGTTGATGCGTTTGCCATTGGCGAACAGTTCGAACTGGTTGAGCAGGTACAGTG
>JASJBV010000020.1 GCA_030066335.1 Gammaproteobacteria bacterium | reverse complement strand
CTGCTGCCCTGGCTGACGGTGTATGACAATGTACGCCTGGCGGTGGACAAGGTGTTCAAGAAAACCAAGAGCCGGGCAGAACGTGACGCCTGGGTTCGCCATAACCTCGAGCTGGTGCACATGTCGCACGCGCTCGACCGTAAACCGGATGAGATCTCAGGCGGCATGAAGCAACGGGTCGGTATCGCCCGTGCACTGTCGATGGAACCCAAGGTGTTGTTGATGGATGAACCCTTCGGGGCACTGGATTCGCTGACCCGGACCCATATGCAGGATTCGCTGATGGAGATCCAGGCCGAGCTGAATAATACCGTGATCATGATTACCCACGATGTCGATGAAGCGGTATTGTTATCCGACCGGATCGTCATGATGACCAATGGCCCGTCGGCAACCATAGGCGAAATTCTCGACATCAACCTGCCGCGTCCGCGCGATCGCCTGGCGCTGGCGGAAAATCCGACCTACAACCATTATCGCGCCGAGGTCGTCAAGTTCCTGCACGACCGTCACCAGAATCCGGAAAAGGCGATCGAACAGGAAACCAGGCAGGCCGAGCCGATGGATAATGTCATCAGCCTGACTAGCAAGTCGTTACCCAACAGCAACGACTCCCAACCGAGCCTGGAAAAAACCCGGGTTGCTCTTGGCTTTGTCCCGCTGACCGATTGTGCGCCGCTGGTCATCGCCAAGGAAAAAGGTTTCTTCGCCGAACAGGGCCTCGATGTCGAGTTGTCGCGTGAGTCATCCTGGTCGAATATCCGCGACAAGGTTTGTGCCGGCATGCTCGATGGCGCCCAGATGCTGGCGCCGATGACCCTGAAATCGGTGCTCGAAAGCCAGCGCTGTAACCCGATGGTGACATCGATGAACCTGGACCTTAACGGCAACGCGATCACTGTCTCCAGTGAACTGTATGGGCGGATGATCGGCACCGGGATCAAGGATATCGATACTCCCCAGGGTTCAGCCCGGGCACTGAAGGAGGTTATCGACCAGGACAAGGCGGAAAACCGTCCACCGCTGACCTTTGCCATCGTTTATCCAGAGTCGTCGCATAACTACCTGCTGCGTTACTGGATGGCGGATGCCGGGATCGATCCGGACCGGGACGTGATCCTGCGCGTGGTGCCACCGCCACAAATGGTGCATTACCTGCGGGCGGGGATGATCTCCGGTTACTGTGTGGGTGAACCATGGAACAGTTACGCGGTTACCGAGGGCGTCGGCCGCACCCTGCTGACCAGCTACGACATCTGGAACAATCACCCGGAAAAGGTATTCGCGGTCAACCGGCAATGGGCCGAGGACCATCCCAACACCCATGTTGCCCTGATCACTGCCCTGCTCCAGGCCAGCCGCTGGCTGGATGAGCCGGCCAATCGGGTCGAGACCAGCGAGTTGCTGCAGCATGGCCGTTATGTCAATGCACCGGCTGATGTCATCGAGCGCTCGCTCAGTGGCTCGGTGCTGTATTCAGCGCAGGAACCACCGACCGCCTTACCCGATTTCAACGTGTTCAATCGTTATAGCGCCAACTATCCCTGGCGCTCCCACGCATTGTGGTTCCTGTCCCAGATGGAGCGCTGGGGGCAAAGCCTGTATGGCTACTCGCCAGTTGAGATTGCCCAGTATGTCTATCAACCCGAGGTATTCAAGGAAGCCGCGCGCCGCGTCGGTATGCCCTATCCCGAGGATGATTACAAAACCGAGGGCGCCCACGCAGAGCAATGGATGCTCAAAACTTCTGCTGGCGAGATAGCAATGGGCTCGGATAAATTTATGGATGGCAGGACATTCAATGCCGACGAATTGGAAAGCTATTCTGCGGGTTTTGACATTCGCAACCCAACCGTCACCACTGATCCGGAACAGATTTCCGGCAAGGTAGGTTAAGCGAAACATTAAAGGTACACAAGCGATGAAACAGAAACTGATTTTAATTGGCAACGGCATGGCAGGCGTCAGAACCCTGGAAGAACTGCTAAAGCTGACCCCGGATCTCTATGATATCACCGTGTATGGATCCGAGCCTTACCCCAACTATAACCGTATCATGCTGTCACCGGTGCTAGCCGGCGATAAAACCGTGGACGAGATCGTGTTGAATGATCTCGACTGGTACAAGGATAACGGCATCGAACTGATCAGCGGTGACCCGGTAATCGAGATCGATCGCAACAAGCGTGAGATCAAGACCCAGTCCGGCGCCATTAACAGCTATGACCGCCTGCTTATCGCGACCGGTTCCAACCCTTTCATGATCCCGATCCCCGGTGCGGACAAGCAGGGCGTTATCGGCTTCCGTGATATCCATGACGTCGAGACCATGCTTGGCGCGGCCAAGGATTACCAGAATGCGGTGGTCATCGGCGGTGGCCTGCTCGGCCTGGAGGCGGCCAATGGTTTACAGAAAAACGGCATGAATGTCACTGTGGTACATTTACTTGACAGCCTGATGGAGCGCCAACTCGACAAGCCCGCGGCGACCCTTTTACAACAGTCATTAATTGACAAGGGCCTGCAGTTCAAGATGCAAGCGCAGACCTCGGCGATTCTCGGTGAGCAACGGGTCGAAGCGGTCGAGTTTGCCGATGGCAGCCGCATCGAAGCCGACCTGGTGGTGATGGCGGTAGGCATTCGCCCAAACATCGAACTGGCTCAATCGGCAGGTATCCATTGTGAACGAGGGATCTTGGTCAACGACACCATGCAGACCTTCGACCCACGTGTGTATGCAGTTGGTGAATGCGTACAGCACCGCGGCTCCTGTTATGGCCTGGTCGCACCGCTGTTCGAACAGGCCAAGGTCTGTGCCAACCACCTGGCCAATTACGGCATCGCGCGTTACCAGGGCTCGGTGACCTCGACCAAGCTCAAGGTTACCGGCATCGATTTATTCTCGGCCGGTGACTTCAACGAGGCCGATGGTGACGAAACCCTGGTTTTCCAGGATCCGGCGCAGGGCGTTTACAAGAAGCTGGTGTTGACCGATAACCGGATCAAGGGTGCGGTCCTCTACGGCGATACCCTTGACGGTTCCTGGTATTTTCAGTTGATGCGCGAGGGCACCAGCATTGCCGATTTTCGCCAGAGTATCCTGTTCGGTCAGCATGACCTGGGGGATGCCGGGCATGGCGACAGCAAGGTCGCCGCACTGGCCGATTCCGCCGAGATCTGCGGCTGTAACGGGGTGTGCAAGGGCGAGATCGTCGATGCCATCACCAAGCAGGGCCTGTTCACCCTGGACGAGGTGCGCGCGCATACCAAGGCGTCGAGCTCCTGCGGGTCCTGTACCGGCCTGGTCGAATCCCTGCTCGCCAGTACCGTCGGGGAAGGCTACGATGCCGCGCCCAGCAAGAAAGGCATGTGTAAATGTACCGAGCATAGTCACGACGAGGTGATTCGCGGCATTCAGCAACAGCCGCTCAAGGATATGCGCTCGGTGTTCGAGTTCTTCGACTGGAAGACCGAGGATGGTTGTGCCTCCTGCCGCCCGGCGCTGAATTATTACCTGCTGGCGAACTGGCCCGATGATTACCAGGACGATGCCCAGTCGCGTTTCATCAATGAACGGGCGCATGGCAACATCCAGAAGGATGGTACCTACTCGGTGGTGCCGCGCATGTTCGGCGGCCTGTGTACCGCCGATGAGTTACGCGCGATCGCCGATGTCTCGGATAAATACAATGTACCGGAGATGAAGGTTACCGGTGGTCAGCGTATCGATTTGTTCGGGGTCAAGAAGGAAGACCTGCCGGCGATGTGGAAAGACCTGGCAGACGCAGGTTTTGTCTCCGGTCACGCCTACGGCAAGGCGCTGCGTACGGTCAAGACCTGCGCCGGCCAGAACTGGTGCCGATTCGGCACCCAGAACTCCACCGGCCTAGGGGTCAAGCTGGAGCAGCTGACCTGGGGATCCTGGATGCCGCATAAATTCAAGATGGCGGTTTCCGGTTGCCCACGTAATTGTGCCGAAGCGACGATCAAGGACTTTGGCGTGGTCTGCGTCGATTCCGGTTATGAACTGCATGTCGGTGGTAACGGCGGCATCAAAGTCAGGATTACCGACCTGTTATGCAAGGTCGAGACCGAGGAAGAAGTACTCGAGTATAGCGGGGCTTTCATCCAGAAGTATCGCGAGGAAGGACATTACCTGGAACGCACCGCACCCTGGGTCGAGCGAGTCGGCCTGACTTCGATCAAGCAGGTGATTGTCGACGATCCGGTCCAGCGCAAAGCCTTGTTCGAGCGTTTCAAACATTCCCAGCAATACGCCCAGGTCGATCCATGGGCGGCACGTGCGGAAGGCACTGCAGCGCATGAGTTCTCAACCATCCGTATTGCCTAAAGACATCTGGAGTAAAACCATGAATCAGTGGACAGAACTTTTAAAAATGGATGATATCCCCCAACTCGGTGCGCGGGTACTGCGCACCGATACTATGGATATCGCGGTGTTCCGTACCGCCCAGGATGAGATCTTCGCCCTGCAGGACAAGTGTCCGCACAAGGGTGGCCCCTTATCCCAGGGCATCGTGCACGATAATACCGTCACCTGCCCGTTACATAACTGGAAGATCGACCTCAACAGCGGCGAGGCGCTGGCCCCGGACGTGGGCTGCAGCCATCGATTCCCGATCAAGGTAGAAAATGGCGTGGTCTATATCCAGCTAGCCGTCGAGTCAGCGGTCGCCTGAAGTGACAACAACGATTAACACCACCTGCCCTTACTGTGGTGTCGGCTGTGGTATCGAAGTCAACTTACTGGATAACGGCAAGGTCAAGATCCAGGGCGATAAAAGCCATCCGGCCAATTTTGGCCGTCTCTGTTCCAAGGGCACGGCGCTGGCCCAGACCCTGGACCTGTCCGAGCGCCTGCTGCATCCCCAGGTATCCGGTCAGCAAACCGATTGGGATAGCGCGTTGGCCGTGGTGGCCGATAAATTCCAGCAGATCATCGACAGCGATGGTCCGGATGCGGTTGCATTTTACGTGTCCGGACAGCTATTGACCGAAGACTATTATGTTGCCAATAAATTGATGAAAGGCTTCATTGGTTCCGGCAATATCGACACCAACTCACGCCTGTGCATGTCATCGTCGGTGGTCGGCCACAAGCGTGCATTCGGCAGTGACACGGTACCCGGTTGTTACCAGGACTGGGAACAATGTGAGCTGATGATATTGACCGGGTCCAATACCGCCTGGTGCCATCCGGTGTTGTATCAACGCCTGGTCAAGGCGAAGCAACAAAACCCGGCGCTGAAGGTGGTGGTGATCGATCCCCGGCGCACTGCTACGGCCGATATTGCCGATCTCCACCTGGCGCTCAATCCGGGTACCGATGCCTTCCTGTTCAACGGGCTGTTTTACTGGTTATCCCAAAACGGCTTTGTTGACGACGAGTTCATCGCCCAATCCACCCAGGGCCTGGCCGGTGCCTTGCAATCAGCTCTGGCGCATTCATCCTCAATTGCGGGTGTTGCCCAGGCCTGTGGCCTGAGCGAAGCGTCGGTCAGCCAGTTATATCATTGGTTTGCCGACACCGAAAAAACCATCACTGTCTACTCCCAGGGCATCAATCAATCGAGCAGCGGCAGCGACAAGGTCAATGCCATCATCAATTGCCATCTATTGACCGGGCGCATCGGCAAACCCGGCATGGGACCCTTCTCGGTGACCGGCCAGCCCAATGCGATGGGCGGTCGCGAGGTCGGCGCCCTGGCCAACCAACTGGCCGCGCACATGGATTATGCAGACCCGGCGGATATAGATCGGGTCAGCCGTTTCTGGTCGGCTGCCAATATGTCTCAGCAACCGGGGCTGAAAGCGGTCGACCTGTTCAATGCGATGGAAACCGGCAAGATCAAGGCGATCTGGATCATGGCGACCAATCCCGCGGTCAGTATGCCGGATAGCAACCGGGTACGCGCGGCCCTGGAGCAATGCGATTTCGTGGTGCTGTCCGATAACATGGCCAACACCGATACCGCCCACTACGCCGACGTAATGCTGCCCGCCCTGGCCTGGGGTGAGAAAGACGGCAGCGTCACCAATTCCGAGCGCTGTATCTCGCGCCAGCGGGCGTTTCTGCCTGCCCCCGGTGAAGCCAGGGCCGACTGGTGGATCCTGGCCGAGTTTGCCCGGCGCATGGGTTATAGCGGATTCGATTATCAGACCACGCATGACATCTTCAGCGAACATGCCGCATTATCCGCCTATGAAAACCAGGGCAGCCGGGATTTCGACCTAACCGGTCTGGTCAATCTCGACCCGGCAGAATATGCAGAGCTGAAACCCCTGCAATGGCCGGTGCTGAACAAGCAACAGGGCCGGCAACGGATGTTCAGCGACGGCAGGTTTTTCACTGCATCCAAGCGGGCCAATTTCATTGGGTTGACCCCGGGGTTGCCGACCTGCAGCAGTGACAATGATTTCCCCCTGGCGTTGAATACCGGGCGCATTCGCGATCACTGGCACACGATGACCCGCACCGGTAAATCGCCGCGCCTGAATCGCCACATTTCCGAACCTTTTGTCCAGCTCAACCAGCAGGATGCCGAGGCGATGGGGATTGCCCATGGCGACCTGGTTGAGGTTACCAGTCGACAGGGCAGCTTTGTCGGCAAAGCCGATATCACCAGCGACCTGCTGCCGGGCAAGGTGTTTGCGCCGATGCACTGGAATGATCAATATGCCAGCCATGCCAATATCGGCCGCGTGGTCAATGCCCATACCGATCCATTCTCCGGACAACCGGAATTCAAACATACCCCGGTCAGGATTACGCCCAGGCTAACCCGGTGGCATGGATTCATTCTGGCGCGGGAGAAAATCGAGCACCCGGCGCTCGGCTACTGGACTTGCTGTCGACGCGAGGGTCTGTGGCAATATACGATCGCGGATGCGCATAGCGCGGATGACTGGAGCCTGTTCAGCCGGCAACTTCTGGATAGCGCTGCCAGCAATGGTGACTGGAGCGAATTGCTCGACTCGTCCGGGCAAACCTATCGCGCGGCAAGATTTATCGATGATCGCCTGGATGCCTGTATCTTCATTCACGCGGACAAGCAGCTGCCTGCGACCGATTGGTTGATCCAGCTATTCGCCTACCAACAGGTGGACCGCCGGGACCGGCTGCGGGTATTGGCCGGTACCCCGATGTCGTCTGACCAGGACCAGGGCGAAATCATCTGCTCCTGTTATAACGTCGGCCGCAACAAGATCTGTAAATCGATCAGGGACGACCAGTTGACCACGGTAGACCAGATCGGTGAAAAACTACAGGCCGGCACCAACTGCGGATCCTGTCTGCCGGAACTGAACACATTGATCAAGACCTCCGACTGCTGACAGTTGCAAGCTTTTGTTAGCCGAAATCCCTGTTGGTAATCCACAGGCACTGGTAAGGGGCCAGCTCCAGATTGGCGAACAGATCGTTATAGACGTCGCCGCTAAGCAGGTCATGCCAGCGTGAGGTTTCGATCAGGTTGACACTGGTCAGGGGCACCTGTTGGGGCTGGTTGGTGATATTGAATATACAGAATATACTCTGCTCCCTTTTTCTGCTTTGACGCCAGAAAGAGAATATACCCTCGCCCAGGTGCAGGGTGTACTGGGTCGCATTGGGATGGAATGCCGGCTGCTTGCTCCTGAGCGAGATCAACTGTTTCAGGCGACTCAGCACCAGACTGTGATGGGAATTTTGATTATTCAGCAAAAGCCCCAGGTCGTCACATTGCCACTCGTGGCGATTGATACTGCGGTTATTGCCGGTCGCTTCCATCTTGTCCCGATCATTTTCGGTCGCCAACAGGCTATGGATATAAAACGCCGGGATCCCTTCCAGCGACAGCATGATTGCATGTGCACAGACAAAGCGATCCATCTGCCACTGATCCTTGCCCTCCAGGGTACCGCTCAAGGCATCGAACAGACTGATATTCAATTCATAGGGACGCACCTCATCATTGCCCAGGTTACGCCAGGATATGCGTCCACCGAAGGCCTGCATGCTGTCGGCAATCATATCGATTTCCTGATCCGATAGGATGCCCTCGATTGGGCGCAGGCCGATCCCATCATGCGAGGCAATGAAGTTCAGGTAAGTGGTGCCATCCTGCGCCGGCGGCATACTCATCAGCCAGTTGTTCAGGTAATAGTTATTCCCGGTCAACAGGGTATGCAGTAATAATGGGGGCAGGGCAAAATTATAAATCACATGAGCTTCATTGGCATTTCCAAAATAAGCCAGGTTTTCCCGGTTCGGGATATTGGTTTCGGTGATGATGATCGAATTCGGATTTTTATGCTCGATCAGGGTTCGCAGTAAGCGCACTATTTCATGGGTTTGCGGCAGGTTCAGGCAACTGGTGCCAATCTCTTTCCACAGGAAGGCCACCGCATCGAGACGGAAGATCTGCACCCCGCGGGACAGGTAAAAATCGACGATACTGACGATTTCCAGCAGCACCTGCGGATTGGCAAAATTCAGATCCACCTGGTCATGGCTGAAGGTACACCAGACATGCTGGGTGCCTTCCGCTGTCTCCACTTCCTTTAACAGCGGACTGGTGCGCGGACGAACCACCTGTGACAGGTCGGTGGCGGGATCCACGCTGATAAAATAATCCTTGCCCGGTGCCCTGCCCTGCTTGAATTGCTCAAACCATTCGCTGCGACTGGAACAGTGATTGATCACCAGGTCCGCCATCAGTTTGAATTCCTGCGCGATCTGCTCGATGTCCTGCCAGTCTCCCAGCTTGTCGTTGACCTGTTTGTAGTTGATCACGGCAAAGCCATCATCGGAACTCCACGGGTAAAACGGCAGGATATGAATACAATTGATCGCATCGGCGAACTGCTCATTGAAAAATGTACGCAGGGTTTGCAGCGGTCTCTCGCCTTCACGCAGAAAACTATCACCATAGCTAATCGCCAGGATGTCCTGCTGGCTCCAGTTATTGCGGTATTTTTTATGCTTCTGGCAACAGCGATCGAGATCCATGATCGCAATCAACTGCTCCATCAACTGCGGGATATCTTCACGCGGATAGATCAGCTGCAGATGATTGGTCAATCTCTCGCGTAACTTAACCAGACGTTTCTTCATTTAAGCTTACTTACTCCGGGTATACTAGCTGTATAACTCGTGATCTTTCTGGACCGCGTCCAGCAGCATCTCGTAAATCTCCGGGATGGCACTGACCACGCGCTTCCAATGCGGTACGAACGGCTGTTCCATTGGATTGTTCAAAAACGTATGCCCGGCCTTCATGATATTCTCGGTGAACAGTTCAACGATCTGTTCCTCGGTATGCACGTCAAATTCCAGTCCATTGATCACCGCATCGCTGCGATAACTTTCAATCAGGTCCAGGGCGATCCGATAATAGGTGGCCTTCAGGGTGCGGAAAACGCCCTTGTCGAACACCACCCCGTTGGTGGCCAGCTTGCGATAAAACGCCTTGGAGATATCTATCGACATCTTGGACAGCCCGGATTCCTCGTTGTCATGTGATACATCCTGGTGCTTATGGTCGTAGATATCGGCGATCTCGACCTGGCAGATGCGCCGGGTGGAATAGTTACGTGCCATCTCCATCAGCACCCCGACCTCCAGCCCCCAGTCTCCGGGGATGCGTAAACCACACATGACATCCTTGCTCATCGAAAACTCGCCGGCCAGCGGGTAACGAAAGCTATCCATGTAACTCAGGGATTCCTGATCGCCCAGGTTCTGTTGTAACGCCCTTACCAGCGGGGTAACCAGCAGGCGCGATACCCGCCCGCCCAGGGACTTGCCGGCGACGCGGGAATAAAAACCCTTACTGAACTGGAACCGGAAATCCGGGTTGGCCACCGGGTAAATCAGGCGTGCCAGCAACTCACGATCGTAGGTCACGATGTCACAGTCATGCAGCGCAATCGCCTCGCTCTTGTTGGATGCCAGCATGTAGCCCATGCAGTACCAGACATTGCGACCCTTGCCCATTTGGGTCGGGGCCAGCCCTTCCTCTTGTAGCAGGGCATCGATCTTTCTCAGGTTAGGGCCATCGTTCCACAGGATCCGGTGCGGTTGCGGAAGACGATTGAAATACTGGATGGCATGACGGTATTCATCTTCCGAGGCACGATCGAGGCCGATCACAATCTCCTGCAGGTAGGTCACTTTTTCCAGCTCATCGACAATATGGGCCAGCGCCGGTGTTTGCAGTTCCGAGTACAGCGACGGCAGGATCAAGCCCATCGGCCGGGTTTTGGCAAACCCATTCAATTCCTGTTCCAGGACCTCGATCGGCCGGCGCACGATGTTATGTAGTGTCGTTACTCTCCCTGATTGAAAACTATCTGCCATTTAAAACTCCTCCTCACATTGTTATCGATATTTGGTTTAACGCCGCTTGCACACCCTCGACCCAACCCTCCGGTGCCTGCTGCTCAGTGTCAACGCGGCGCTCATGTTTTAGATCAATTTTGCTCGACGAGGGTGAATTGACCACGACCGCGATATCAGCCTGCTGCAGCATCACCAAGTCGTTGGGGCTGTCGCCCAGGGCGATGATCTGGTAGTGGGTCTGCCGGCATGCATGATACAGGCTTTCGAGCATGCGCATGCTCTGGCCCTTGTCACAGCGGCCCAGGACATGCAAAAAACGTCCGCCCCGGAGAATACCGAAGCCATCGGCCAGTGCCTGCTCGGTGAATTGCTCCTCTTGCGCCGGGTCTTCGAACCACAGGGGAATGGAAAACTGACGTTGGCGCGCGGCCAGTGCCTGTTGTTCATCCAGGCCGGTGAGTTGCATCGCCTGCTCCAACGGACAGTCGACAAAATTTATCGCCGCCGGCCGGACCCTGTCCAGATAGGCCTGGATGGTTTGCACGGTATTGCCCAGGCACAGGACATGGTAGCTGGATGATGAATCGGCTGCAGTCCCCGCGGGCAAACAGGAGGATGGAAAATAATCCTGCGGCACAAAGATCGCCGAACCGTTCTCGACGATAAATGGATGCCGATTTTCCAGCAACTGTACCAGCTCCAGTAATTCGGCGTAGGTCTTGCTGGTATTGAAGATCACCGGGATTGCCAGCTGTTCCAGCTGCTGCAGCATCGGCAGGGCCGCATCGACCCGGTAATCATGATGATTCAACAAGGTGCCGTCCATGTCGGTGACCACCAGGCAGGCTTCAGCCATTGGCCATCTCCGGTTGCCTGACCTGCAGCGCCTGGATCGCGTGATGTTCATCCAGCTGCAGCAGCAGGTCTGCGCTTTGCGGCAACTGCTGCAGGCAGGCCCGGGTAATCCGCTCATAGTGCTGGATAAATCTTGCCAGTTGCTGTTGATCCATCACCGCATGCTTGTTCTCATTGGCCGCTTGCGCCAGCTTCTGTTCCTGCAGCCCGCGCCACTCGTATACCTTTTCAAAAGAGGGCACCTGCAGGTAGACCAGCATATCGGCCATATCGAACAGCTGTTGATGATAGACCTTGAGTTGGTCGTTGGCATAGCGGCGCCATGCCGCGCTGCGGTCTTCGTCACGCTCGAAATCGTTTACCGGCGGTTCCAGCTCCTGCTCGGTCTGCACCGGTGCATGGTTGCACCAGCCTTCAAACAGGATTACCTGTACCGGCTCCTGCACCAGCGGCCAGCTGGCCGGGTCACGACGATCATCGACCGCCTTGTCGAAACTTGGCAACTGACAGGGATTCGAATCGTCGCAATGTTGCAGGCAATCGATGGTGCGCCGGGCCAGCTCGACATCATGGGTACCCGGCACCCCGCGGGTGATGAACAGCGGATGCACCTGCTCCGCCAGTTGTTGACGCTCGGCCCGGGTCAGGTAAAAATCATCGATCGAGATTTCCACCGTGTTAAGCCCGAACTGATGCTGCAGCAGCAGGCGCAGGAAAGCGGTAATGGTCGATTTGCCGGAACCCTGGGCACCGTTGAAGCTGACCAGCAGGCATTGCTGTTTCTTAAGCTGCTGTTGATATATATAGCGGGCCGTCGGCAGATACCATTGCTCAACCGTGTTGAGAAAATCATCGGGCAATGCGCGCCGCCTGATCTCATCCTGCAGCAGGGTTAATAAAGCCGCTTTCATCGAAATATTGTCTGTGTCATCTGGTTTTAATCATGCGCATTTTGTCCGAGTTTTCCATTTTGCGCGGTTGAATGATGACGAACTGGAACCCTATGCACTAAAATAACGCACTTTTTACAAAGGGTTGATCCGGGCGTCAAGCAGCGCACTACTATAGTGCATAGTAGATTTTATCAGGCTTGCACGTCTCTTTTCACTAGGCAGCGTCCGCGATAAACCTATAATGCACAGCACACAAAAAGACCGTTGGAAACATGACAAAGCTGACCGAATCAGCAGCGTGGCAGGCGCTGCAGCAACATTACGCCGAGATCAAGGACGTCCACATGAAGGACCTGTTTGCGCAGGATGAGCAACGCTTCGATCGATTCTCCCTGCCACTCAATGACATCCTGTTCGACTATTCCAAGAACCGAATCAACGATCAAACCCTGCAATTGTTGATCCAGCTCGCCCAACAGTGTGGCGTCGAACAATGGCGCGACCGGATGTTCGCCGGCGAGGTCATCAACCATACCGAACAGCGCGCGGTCCAGCATAGCGCTCTGCGCTACCAGGGCGACGAACCCCAGTTCGCCGATGGCCAGCGTATCGATATCGAGATCAACAAGGAGCTGCAACGGGTCAAGAGCCTGGCCCAACGTATCCGCAACCGGGAATGGCGCGGCCATAGCAACCAGCCGATTACCGACGTGGTCAATATCGGTATCGGTGGCTCCCACCTGGGACCCTTGATGGTCACCGAGGCGCTGCACCCCTATACCATCCATGATCTGAAGATCCACTACGTCTCCAATATCGATGAAAATCACATCAACAATACGCTGGAGGACCTGAACCCGGATACCACCCTGTTCATCATCGCGTCCAAGAGCTTCACCACCCAGGAGGCACTGGTCAATGCCGCCACCGCGCGCCAGTGGCTGCTGGAACGCCTGCAGTCGGAAGCCGACCTGCCGAAACACCTGGTCGCGGTGACCTCCAATATCAAGGCCGCGGTCGAATTCGGTGTCGCCGAGGAAAACATCTTCAAGATGTGGGACTGGGTGGGCGGCCGCTATTCGCTGTGGTCAGCGATCGGGCTTTCCATCGTAATCTCGATCGGGCCGAGTCAATTCGATGCGTTGTTGCAGGGCGCCTACGAGGTCGATGAACATTTCAAGCAGGCGCCGTTGACCGAGAATATTCCGGTGATCATGGCCCTGCTCGGCATCTGGTATAACAATTTCTTCGGCGCTGAGAGCATCGTCATCCTGCCCTATGACCAGAACATGCATCGTTTTCCGGCCTATCTGCAACAGGCCGACATGGAGAGCAACGGCAAGTCCTGTGACCGCGATGGCAACCCGGTGGATTACTCGACCGGGCCGGTGCTGTTCGGTGAGATCGGTATCTCCGGTCAACATGCCTTCTACCAGTTACTGCACCAGGGCAGCAAGCTGGTGCCCGCCGATATGCTGGCGCCGATTTCCAATTACCGCTGCATCGCCACCCATCATCGCGCGCTGATGTCGAATATTTTCGCCCAGACCGAGGCCTTGATGATCGGTAAGAATGAGGCCGAGGTCATCGCCGAACTCGAGCAGCAGGGGCTGGACGAAGCCGCTATCGAGCAGCTGTTGCCGTACAAGCTGTTCCCCGGCAACCGCCCGACCAACAGCTTCCTGTTCTATACCCTGGATCCGAAAACCCTCGGTTCACTGATCGCACTGTATGAACATAAGATCTTCGTCCAGGGCATCATCTGGAACCTGAATTCTTTCGACCAGTGGGGGGTTGAACTAGGCAAGAAACTGGCCTCGCATATCCTCGATGAGATCAACCAGGGCGAAGCGGTCAGTAATCACGATGCCTCCACCAATGGTTTGATCAATTATTACCTGAACCTGAAACCGAAAAAGTTCTGATTGTTTGCCGGCTTAGCGGTATGATCGCTGGTCATAGCCTGGCGGAGACCACCCGTGAAACTGATCATCGGCAATAAGAATTACTCTTCCTGGTCTCTGCGGCCATGGTTGCTGTTGCAGCATTTCCAGCTGGATTTCGAGGAAATCCGCATTCCCCTGTTTACCGATGGCTTCGAAACCACTCTGGCCCAATATACCGATGCCGGCAAGGTACCGGTATTGCATGACGATGGGCTGGTGGTATGGGACTCGCTGGCCATTTGCGAATACATCAATGAACAGTATCTCGACGGTCGCGGCTGGCCGGCAGATGCCACGGCTCGTGCCGAGGCGCGCTCGGCCAGCGCCGAGATGCATTCCAGCTTTATCCAGATCCGCGAGTATATGCCGATGAACTGCCGCGGCCAGCGCGAGATCGAGTTCAGCCCGGACATGATCGATGAAATCCACCGCGTGGACGACCTGTGGCAGACCCTACGCGGTAAATACCGTGACCAGGGAGAATGGCTGTGCGGAGACTTCTCCATCGCCGATTGCATGTACGCACCGATGGCGTCACGCTTTTTCAGCTACCATCCACCGTTGTCCGCCACCAGCCAGGATTACATGCAACGGCTGATTCAGCACCCGCAGATGCAAAGCTGGTACCAGCAGGCCGCCATGGAGAAAGAAGTCATCAGTCAGTCAGAGGTAGGACGAGAGGCCAACTCCAGGGCCTGATATCGATTGCAATCTGCGCGCCAGCCCGCGCAGATACCACGGTCACAAGAGAAAAAATGCACTTGAGACAACAAGCTTACCAGTTAACCATCAATCCGCTGCAAGCAATTCCATCTGCGCCTGCATCCATAAATCGAGCATGGCACAGCCGGCATCATCGATAGTGTTACCAAAACTGATCACGCCATCCTGGTGTCCAGCCATCACCAGTACCTGCTGCTGATCAAGTTGGCCGGATCGATACAACTGCAGGATAGCGTCCGCCATCTCCGGGGTACCGTATGCTATGCTTGGATCCGTACTCGGCAACCCGTGTTGCAGTCCGTAGTGCCATAACTTCGGCTCATGCGCATGCAAGACACAGCGGATACCCGGGTTCAGGCGGTAGATCGCGGCATGGGTCAGCGCTTCCGAAGATGGCTGCAGCGGCCCTCGAGCATGGAGCAGATTGTGTTCGATATCGGTTGATTCGACAGTCACATAATGCTGCTGTTCCAGATCGGGTATCTGCCCGGTCTGGCTTGCGGAGATAATGAAGTGCTCAGGGTTGCTTCTACTGCGCTGGCTGACATTACCGTAGGCATAGCCACCATACAGTTCCGGGTGCTGACCGATCAGACCCAGGTTATAAAGGATAGAGCGCCAAACGTTTAACTCCTGCAGGTCTTCGTCCGTTGCCCCGGCATGCTCGAATTCCAGCCGATACTTGATTACTCCTTCAGATTCAATCACTTATCCTTCACTCCTGTATCCTCGGGTTAGGTTAAAATTAATCATACATATGATTTTAGGCCAACAGATGATTTAGATCATCAAATCAATAAGGGGTCAGCACCCTTAATTGCTGAGCCTGACTCGATGGGATACACTACCCGGCGTTGGTCTCAAATCAAGCAAGAGGACAGTGCTATGCCAAGAAAACCAAGGTTTTATCTACCCAATTATCCGGTACATATCGTTCAACGCGGGCATAACAACAAAAACGTATTCTTCGAGAATGAAGATTACAAGGTCTATCTTGACTGGCTGCAGGAAGGTTCGGAATGGTACGAGGTACCGATTCATGCCTATGCCCTGCTGCCCAACCAGATTCATATCCTGGCATCACCGCCCGACAAGGAAGCCGCCAGCCGGATGATGCAATACCAGGGCCGGCGTTATGTACCCTATGTCAATGCCACTTATGGCAAGACCGGCACCATCTGGCAGGGCCGTTACAAGGCCAGTCTGATCGATCCCGAAACCTATCTGCTCAACTGCATGACTTATATCGAGGGTTTGCCGGTACGTGAAGGTCTGTCCAAATCCCCCGGGCCATACAAGTGGTCGAGCTACAAGCGCAATGCCCAGGGCAAGAAAAATGCACTGATCACGCCGCACGCGGCCTACCTCGATGTTGCCCGGGGCGACAAGAAACGCCAGGAAAAATACACCGCGCTGAGCAAGGCGGGCTTGACCGATGAAGTCATCACCGATATCAGCGATGCCTGGCAGACCGGCACTCCGCTGGGCTCCGACAAGTTCAAGAAAATGGTCGAGCGCAGGCTGAAAATCAAGGTCGGTCACGCCAAGCGCGGCCGCCCGCGTAAGCATCCCGCCTGATTTTTTAACCCGTTTCCGGAACCAAGTCCCGGGCTCCTGACTCCAAATCAGTATTGGAGATTAGGAGCTCTGGCATGACTACACCCTATAAAACCCTGTTTCGTCTCGGCCTGGCAGCTGCCCTGATCAGCGTAGTCTACGTTGCCATGGCACAACCCAATAACGGCTTCGATGTATCCAATAGCCTGATCGATCCGGCCAAGATCGTTGCCGGCGGACCGGCCAAGGACGGGATCCCGGCGCTGGATAACCCCCGCTTCGTTAGCGCGGATCAAGCCGTCTTTATGCAACCCAATGACCGCATCCTCGGCATCGAAATCGACGGGGTCAGTAAGGCCTACCCGATTGGCATTCTGAATTGGCACGAGATCGTCAACGATGAGATCAATGGCAAGCATTTTGCCGTCACCTACTGCCCACTGTGTGGTACCGGGGTCACTTTCGCGGCCGAGGTCGATGGCAAACAGCTGGATTTCGGCGTGTCCGGATTGCTCTACAACAGCGACGTGTTGTTATACGACCGGCAAAGCGATTCGCTGTGGTCGCAGATCAAGTCGCAGGCGATCAGTGGCGAGATGCGCGGTAAGAAACTGAGCCGGCTGCCGATCACTCATACCAGCTGGCGCGACTGGCTGCAGCAACATCCGCAAACCCAGGTATTGTCAGAGGATACCGGTCACTCGCGTGACTACAGCCGCAACCCTTATGCAGGTTATGAGCAAACACGGGCACTCTATTTCCAGGTCAGTCATAAGGCCCCGGCCTACTATCATCCGAAAGAGCGGGTGCTCGGATTACAGGTCGGCGATGCGTTCAAGGCTTATCCCTTCAGCGAGATCGACAAAGCGGGCAAAACCAGGATCAACGACGTTTTCGCCGGTGAGCGCTTCTCCATTCACTGGGACCGCAACAACCAACGTGCCGAGATCCTCGATGCGGCCGGTAAACCGGTGCCGGTGATCGAGGGCTTCTGGTTTGCCTGGTTCACTTTCCACCCCGAGACCGAGATCTATCGTCACCCGCAATCCTGACCGGTAACCGATGGCAAGACCTGCGTCAGCTCTGCTGAACTGGCTTTTTGAATACCGTTACCTGCACCTGGCTGCCATTACCGAGGAATTCGACCAGGTCAAAACTGAGGCCCTTGGCCATCGCAATCCCACGGCCGTGGGTATCGAAGATCCGGGTTAAATCGATATTCAGGTAGGGCTGCCAGTCAAAGCCGGCACCCTGGTCACTGATCAATGCGCGAATCCCCTGCTCATCCTGTTCGATCGTCAGGCTGGCCTTGCGGTGCCGGTATTCATCCAGCTGCAGGCGGCGTTCGACTTCCTGCTCCCACAGGCCCTGTTCGGTCAGCTCGGACTTGTCCTGGTAGGTGATGCCAAGATTGCCGTGCTCCACCGCATTGACCAGCAATTCGGTCAGACCCAGTACGCTTTTTTCCGGCTCCGGAAATGCCTTGGCGACAAAGGTGCCGAGGTTGCGGGCCTCTTTCAGGGTGCGAAAATCAAACTGGGCCTGCTGCAGCAGGGTAATACAGCTTTGCAGATTCTTGCTTTCCTTGTGCAGGGACTTGATCGAAGAAAAACTCTCGATGGCGGCCGCAACCACGGCTTGGAGATGGCTCGGTTTTACCGGCTTGGTCAGGTAATAATAAGCGCCCAGCTCCAGACCCTTGCGAATATCATCCTGATCCTCCAGCGCGGTCAGGAAAACCACCGGGATATTCGCCAGCCGCTGATCCTGCTTGATGCTCTGGCAGACTTCGAAACCATTCATGCCCGGCATCATCACGTCGAGCAGGATCACATCGACATCCTGCTCGGCCAGAATATCTATCGCCTGCTGGCCATTGGTGGTCGCCAGTACCCGGTAGTCCCGCTTGAGGATGTCACTGACCAGGTGAATGTTATCGGGCAGATCATCGACAACGAGTACCGTGGTTTGAGCAGACATGTTGAATCCGATTCCGGGTTTTTATTCGAGGCCTTATTAGTAACAGTATCAGATAGTGTTATCAAGCAGCTTGTCTATGACATAATTTGCTTTCAATAATCAACAATAGCCAACGAGGACATCAGCATGAGCAGCGCGATTCGGATTCATCAATATGGCGGAGCGGAGCAATTGACCTGGGACCAGGTCGAGGTTGGCGCGCCGGCGGCCGGCCAGGTCAGGTTACGCCAGCTTGCCTGTGGTCTAAATTATATCGATGTCTACTGTCGCACCGGTCTGTATCCGGTCGGTGACCTGCCAGCGGTGCTGGGCATGGAAGCGGTCGGCATCGTTGACGAGCTGGGTGACGGCGTTGAATCACTGCAGGTTGGCGACCGCGTGGCCTACCCGATGCATCTCGGAGCTTATGCCGAACAGCGCCTGATCGAGGCGGATAAGCTGATTCGGATCCCGGATGCGATCGATGATCAGACCGCGGCGGCGATGATGCTCAAGGGCCTGACCGCGCATTACCTGTTGTTTCGCACCTATCCGGTCAAGGCCGGCGATACCATCCTGATGTATGCCGCGGCAGGTGGGGTCGGCCTGATCCTGTGTCAGTGGGCAAAACAGCTGGGGGTGCATGTTATCGGTTGTGTCGGTTCCGACGAGAAAGCCGAACTGGCCAGGGCCAATGGTTGCGAACATATTATTCTGTACCGCGATGAAGACATCCCGACCCGGGTGGCCGAGATCACCGGTGGTGAGGGCGTGGCCGCGGTATATGATTCGATCGGCAAGGCCACCTTCGAGGCCTCGCTGGATTCATTGCGACCGTTCGGCGTGCTGGCGACCTATGGCAATGCCAGCGGTCCGGTCGAGCCGTTCAGCCCGGCGATCCTGGCCCCCAAGGGATCACTGTATGTGACCCGACCGACCCTGGGCACGCATATCGCGACCCGCGAACTGCTGGTGGAGGGCGCCGAGCGCCTGATCGATGTGGTGCAAAGCGGCCAGGTCAAAATCCAGGTCAACCAGACCTTCGAATTATCCCGCTGCGCGGAGGCCCATCGCGCGCTGGAAAACCGCGAGACCACCGGCAGCACGGTGTTGACCATCTGAACTGATATAACCGGGAAAACCGCTATTCCCATTCCAGCTCGGTGAACACCTTCAGCGCATTGCGTCCGTTCAGGCTGTCGTAGTTGAACAGGTAGCTGAATTCGGACATATCGACCTTGCTGATTTCACTGGCATCGCCACCGTCATCGAGGAAGGCACCAACCTTCTCGCGCAGTGTCGTCAGATAGCGGTAGGTATCCTGCTGGGCGGTGGCCAGCGGTACCGGGTTGCCATGCCCCGGGACCACGACCTTGGGTTGATAGCTCGCCATGGCCTCGAATACCTCGACCCAGGTTTTGCTGTTGGACTGATCACCCACGCCAAGCATCCGTTCGACATAGACGATATCCCCACTGAACATCACCCCGCGGTCCGCCAGCCAGATAAAGCTATCCCCTGGGGTATGGGCCTGCCCGGCATGCACGAGCTCGAAGCGCACGCCGCCGAGCTGCAGGATCTTTTTATCATCAAATAACTCATCGGCATATTTTTCCCGGGTACCGGCAAAACTCTCATCACCGATCAGGCTGGTCAGCCGGCCGATCTGGTCGACCAGGCGCTGCTCGTGGTCCTCACGCGCATTTTGGCTGCTGATAATCGTCGCGCCGAGGCGACTGAAATAATCATTGCCGAACCAGCGATGATCCTGGCCACCACTGTTAATTACATACTTGATCGGCTGGTCGCTGACCGAACGGATTGTGTCATGAATCTTTTTGGCGCCCTTGTAGCTGCCACCGGAATCGATTAATACCACCCCGGCATCGGTTTCAACCACACCGAAGGTGGCGTTGTTGCCGAGGTTTTCCGGGCTGCGATTGGTCAGCGGGCCGACGATGGCCCAGACCCGGTCGGCCACCGGTTTTATGACCAGTTTTTCGGCGATGGCCGAGGCAGAAAACAACAGGGAAATACTTAAGAATAAACGGATTATTGATTTCACGGTTTGGTTACCAGGGATTTTATTTTGATTGATTGGCTAGCTTAACAGATTGGCTAAATCGAGTGGACAAAGAGTGAGCTTTAAACCTCAATCCCTGACCGGACAAGTTTTCACACGCAACAGCTCTCCTTGCTTCGTAGTTCTTTTCTCGCAAGCGTGCGACCTACTTCTTTTCAACAGCAAAAAGAAGTAGGCAAGAAATGCCGCCCCGACCAAGCCCTCTCATCGTCAAAAGGGCGGCCAAATCGGGGTCGGTCCAGACGCGGGTCCAACCGCGACTGGACCTAAAACGGCGTCCCTGCCGTTTTACCCCGATTTGACCACCCTTTTGCCGCGGGCTTGAATGGGGAT
>JASJBV010000085.1 GCA_030066335.1 Gammaproteobacteria bacterium | reverse complement strand
TCTTCGGTTATGCCCTTGTTGGCACCGACTATACCGATTTTTGCCAGCAACTCCAGCGGTTGGTCGACGTGGTTGATGATCCTGATCAACATCGACAGGTTTAGTCCCGACAGGATAATCACATTGTTGTCCTTGGCAAAATAATGGGCCAGATTGCTTGGGGTTGAGCCATACAGGTCAGTCAGGATCAACACGCCATCACCCTTGTCCAGGGTTTCGATCGCGGCCTTGACCTGGTCCGCGTAATGGCCGACCGCATCGGGCCGCAGGTCTCCGGGTATCGCGATGGTGAAGACACTGTCCAGCTTCTTGCTGAGAATGGTTTCGGCGCTGCGCAACATCTCATGACCGATCTGGTTGTGGGTGACGATGAGTATGCCGGGCATCACCCACATTCCCGGTGACGCAGGGAGATATTATCCCGGGTTTTCCCGAGTTCATCGCTGATTTTTTGCGCCAGGTAAACCGAACGATGCTGACCACCAGTACAGCCGATGGATATCGTCATGTAACTGCGGCCCTCCGTTTCGAAGCAGGGTATCCATTGTTTGAGAAAATCGAGGATGGCGTCTTTCATTTCGCTGACTTCGGGAAAGCTTTCGAGGTAGTCGATGACGGCCTTATCGGTTCCGCGGTAAGGTCTGAGATAGGTTTCCCAGTGCGGATTGGGTAAGCAGCGCACATCGAACATAAAATCGGTATCGGCGGGTAATCCATGTTTAAAACCAAACGATTGTATCAGTATAGTCATGGATTCCGAGTTTTCATCGATTAATCGATTGTGAATTATGTCGCGTAATTCATGCACATTGAGTTGGGTGGTGTCGATCGTATGATCGGCATGGTTGGAGATCGGCTGCAGGATTTCACGCTCGGCGTCGATCGCCTCGATCAGGGTCAGGCCGTTATGCGACAGCGGATGTTTGCGCCGGGTTTCATTGAAACGGGTTAGCAGTTCGCCGTCTTTCGCATCCAGGAACAGGATATCGACATCGACCTCCAGTGACTTGATCTCCTTCAGGATATTTTCGAAATGCCCCATATCCTCGGTCCCGCAACGGGCATCGACCGCGACCGCGATCTGTTCATAGGTCGCCGGCTTGCTGTTCTTCATGGTGCTGACGAAATCACTCAACAAACCGACCGGCAGGTTATCAACGCAAAAATAGCCGGAATCTTCCAGGGTGTTGAGGGCGATGGACTTACCCGAGCCGGACAGCCCGCTGACGATCACCAGTTTCATTTGAGGTTCCATTGGTAGTAAACGATTGTTTATTCGAAATCCTGATCGATGGTGTTGGCCTGGATGGCCAGACGTTGACGTTCGATAAAATCTTCCGCGGAATTATAGCCGCTCATGCGCAACAGATGATTACGTGCAGCAGCTTCCACCAGCACCGCCAGGTTTCTGCCCTGCGCCACCGGCAGGGTCATTTCCGGGATCTCGGTGCCCAGGATGCTGCGGGTACGCTGGATCTGGCCGAGACGGTCAAAGCGATCGCTGTTTTCCACGGTGAAGGGTACCATGTTGACAATCATGCGCAGGGTTTTGTTCCTGCGCAAGGAGTTGGAACCGAACATCGCGCGAATGTTCAAAATCCCGAGTCCGCGCACTTCCATGAAATCATTCGACAACCCGGGGTGGATGCCGTCGATGACGCCGGGAGAGATCATCGAGAATTCGGTGATGTCATCCGAGATCAGACGATGTCCGCGCGAAATCAATGATAGCGCGAGCTCGCTCTTGCCCACGCCGCTCTCGCCGGTGATAAAGGTACCAATGCTATAAACTTCCAGATAGACGCCGTGCTCGGTGGTTTTTTCCGCCAGTGCCTGGTTGAGAAAATAACGCAGGTTGCTGAGCAGCGGGGCATCGCTCAGTTGCGAGCGGAACACCGGGATATTACGGTTGTTGCAATGGATGATGCTCTCCTGGTTGAGATTGCTGTCGCGGCTCAGCACCAGGCTGCGGACCGGACCGGCGAACAATCTATCCAGCATCTCATACAGCTGGTTCACACTTAAATCATTGAGATATTGGGATTCGCGCAGGCCGACGACAACAACACTGGAGGGACGGATGATATTCAGGTAGTCGACCGCCTCGTAGCTGTCGTCCTTCTGGGTGGAATACTGGATGATATGTTCGAGTCCCACCTGGCTCGATTCAAAAGCCAGCGATAAACGTTTTTGAAAGCGTTGATGAAAATCCCGAATGGTTAGGGCGCTTTGCATGGTTTAGTCGACGGGACGTTAAGTCTCGGCTTCGGCCTTGGCTATGAGTTGGATGATGCCGTCGGCGGAATCACAGCCGCGGATCTGGTCGGAAATTTCAGGCCGGCTGAAAATCTTGGCCAGGTTGGCCAGGATCTGCAGATGTTCCTCGGTGGATGCCTCGGGAATGAACAACACGAATATCAGGTCTACCGGTTGCTGGTCCATGGCGTCATAGTTGATCGCCTTGTCCAGCTTGAAGAAACAGGCATGGGCCTGTTGCAGGTCGCCGAGGCGGGCATGGGGTACGGCAAAACCCTGGCCGAGGCCGGTACTGCCGAGTCGTTCGCGCTCGAGCAGTTTGTTGAAAATGGTATTTTGTGGCAGTTCCAGCTGATCAGCGGCTTGTTGCGAGATATATTCGAGCAGACGCTTTTTACTGGTGATGTCGGCCTCGGTGAAGATACGGTCAGCAGAGAGCAGGGAGGTGATCAACATTGCTGTGGGTTAGGTTACATGGATGCGCGCATGTTAGCGCAATATTTTTTACTTGCAAGAGCTATTGATCCGGCCGCAGGCTTGAGTTTAACAGGGAGGCTAAAGCCCCCCTGTTATGGCCTCAGGCCATTTATGCAACCGCAGTTTTCATGCGATGATTTTTTTGTTTCTCTTTATGTTTTTTGCCCTGACGGTCAAGCTTGTCGATCAGGCCATCGATTGCTGCATACATGTCTTCCTGGATGTCATCGGCGTACAGGTTGCCGCCACTGACATGCATGGTAGCTTCAGCTTTATGCCTGAGTTTTTCGACGGTTAATACCACATTAATATCCAGCGCATGGTCAAAATGACGATCAAGTCGCTGGATCTTTTCGTTGACATAGTTTCTTAGTGAATCTGTGATATCAACATGGTGACCGCTTAGAGTTACTTGCATAAGATACCTCCTGAAGGTTACAAAATGCTCACAGTCATTGGTGAGCGGTTAAAACAGCGCCAATCCTGGCTCTGTCGGAAAAGTCAGTTCAGGCCGAGCATTGCAAGCAATGATCAAGCTAGAACAGACGTTTACGTTCATTCGATGGCGGTATTTGCATCGCCTCCCGATACTTGGCGATGGTCCGCCGCGCCACATTGATGCCCTTGTCGTCGAGCAGGGCCGCAATCTTGTTATCACTCAACGGTTTGTTCGGGTTTTCCACCGCGATCAGTTTCTTGATGATCGCGCGGATCGCGGTCGCCGAGCATTCCCCGCCATCGGCGGTGCCGACGTGACTGGAGAAGAAATACTTGAACTCCAGCACCCCGCGCGGGGTATGCATGTATTTCATCGTGGTTACCCGCGAGATGGTCGATTCATGCATGTCCAGTTCTTCGGCGATATCCCGCAATACCATCGGTTTCATCGCCTCCTCGCCGTGTTCGAGGAAGTCATACTGGCGTTCAACGATGGCCCGGGCCACCCGCAACAGGGTGTCGTTACGGCTTTGCAGGCTTTTGATGAACCAGCGGGCTTCCTGTAAATGGTCTCTCAAGTAATTATTCTGTTCACTATTATCACCCCGTTTGACCAGGCTTGCATAGGTATTATTGATGCGCAGGCGTGGTGCGTTCTCGCGGTTGATCTTGACCGACCATTCGCCGTTGTTCTTGGCCACGTAGACATCCGGAGTGATATATTCGGCATGGCTGTTGCTGATCAGCTGCCCGGGGTGCGGGTTGGTGGTCTGGATCAGCTTGATGATATCGCCGAGTTCGGTATCGTTGGCCTGCAGGCGGCGTTTCAATACCGCGAAATCATTGCCGGCCAGGTAATCCAGGTAATTTTCCACCAGGGCCAGGGCCTTGGTCAGGTGTGGGGTTTCGGTATCATACTGGCGTAGCTGGATGGTCATACATTCGGCCGGGCTGCGTGCGCCCACCGCGAGCGGATCGAAATGCTGGATCAGGTGCAATACCGCCTCGATTTCATCGAGTTCCAGTTCCGGGTACTCGGGCAGCAGGCCCTGGTGGATATCCTCCAGGGTTTCGGTCAGGTAGCCGCGGTCATCGATGCCGTCGATGATGGCCATGCCGATTGCCTTGTCGGTATCGCTCAGGTGAGCGCAATCGAGCTGCCATACCAGGTGTTCATACAGGGCGTCGGCCGGCTTGGCCTGGTTTTCGAACAGGTCGGAGAAATCCTCGCCGGCGGAGGAGGGGCCAGGCCCCTGGCTGACCGAGGCCGTGGGCGCGGTGTCGTAGATATCGTCCCAGCCGGTATCGATGCTGAGGTCCTCCGGCAGGGTCTGTTCGGCACGGTCGTCCGACAGCGTGTCAGAAGAGGTTTTAACCTGGGTTGGCTCGTCCTCGCTATTGCCTTCACTGGCTTTTTCCTGCAGCTGAACCTCGCCCAGGTTGTCTTCCTGTTCCAGTAATGGATTGGAATCCAGGGTCTCCTGGATCTCCGACTGCAGTTCCAGCGATGACAGTTGTAACAGCTTAATAGCCTGCTGCAGCTGCGGCGTCATGGTCAGGCTTTGACCAATCTTGAGTTGCAGGCTTTGCTTCATTGGAGGGGGTTGATTAGTTGAGAGAAACGAATTGGCATGATCACTGCTTCCATGTTTTCTTTATAGCTTAAAATCCTCTCCCAAGTAAATCTTTCTGACCAAATTATCGGACAGAATATGATCAGCGTCACCCTGCGCCATGATACTGCCTTCGCCCATCACATAGGCATGATCACAGATACCCAGGGTCTCGCGCACATTGTGATCGGTGATCAGGATGCCGATCCCGCGTTCCGCCAGGTGGCGGATGATGGTCTGGGTATCCAGCACCGAGATCGGGTCGACCCCGGCAAAGGGCTCGTCGAGCAGGATGAACTGGGGATCATTGGCCAGGGCCCGCGCAATTTCCACCCGGCGCCGCTCACCGCCGGACAGGGAGATGCCCAGGCTGTCGCGGATATGGGTGATCTGAAAGTCTTCCAGTAGTTGTTCCAACCGCTGGTCTTGCTGTTCGCGCGAGAAGGCCGGGTTCAGCTGCAAAATGGCGCGGATATTGTCTTCGACGCTGAGGCCGCGGAACACCGAGGCTTCCTGCGGCAGATAACCGATCCCCTGGTGGGCGCGTTGGTGCATCGGCAGATAGTCGATCGCTTGCTGGTTGAGCTGGATCGAACCGTGATCGTTCTTGATCAGGCCGACGATCATGTAAAAACAGGTGGTCTTGCCGGCCCCGTTGGGCCCGAGCAGGCCGACGATCTGGCCGCTCTGCACCTCCAGGCTGACGGACTTGACCACCTGGCGGCCACGATAACTCTTGGCCAGTTCTATCGCCTTCAGCTCATTCATTGGGAAGGGTTGCTGTCGGCGGGCTGAATCAACATGCGCACCCGGTCGGAGCCATTGCCCGCCTTCAGTGCATTGGTTTCGGTATTGACGATAATCTGGTCGCTTTCGATGCTGTCCTCGGCGATTTGCAGCCGGGCATCGCCATATAACTCGAGCGACGATTCGGTATCGATATATTTCATGAAGCCGGCCACACCGTTCATCGTTTCGCCCTCATCGTTCAGCTGCTTGAAGCGGGCCGGGGTGCCGGTGATTTCGAGGAGGAGAATTTCGTTACTGTCATTGAAATGGAACACGATCTTATCGCTTTTTATATTCAGGCTGCCCTGCTGCATCTCGACATTACCCTGGTAAGTGCTGATATTGCGACTTTCATCGATATCCAGCTTGTCGGCCTCGATATGAATCGGTTGTTCGCGGTCGCTGGATAAGGCCGCGGCCAGGCCCGGCCAGCAGCCAGCCAGCAGCAGGAGCAGGGCCAGTACTCTCGATTCAACCGGGTTCATGGCCATTCCGCCGGTGATAGGTAGCCCTGACCTGGTTGAACTGATAATAATTTTTAAGGATATCCAGCGAGGCATTGTCCGCGTGCAGGATCATCGTGTCGGTTGTTATCTTCACCGCTTCAGGCAACTCGATCTGGTCGTTTCGGGTTTCCAGTATCATCACTTCGGTGTTCAACTGCAAGGGCTGTTGATTACCGATGCGTTGCAGGTCGACCTGCCGGTTCAACTGCAATAATTCCTGCTGATGCGACAGCGAGCCCTGTTCGGCGGAAGCCCGCCACTCATGTGGATCGGCCTGGTAGATGATAAAGGGTTGTTCAATCTGGCTGACATCCTCGCGGATATAGTGTTCGAGATAAGGTGACTGCAACTCGAAGTGGGGCAAGCCGTTATCATCCAGCGCGCGGTAACTGAAATTGGCCAGGTAGTAATCGATATTGTCCGGCACCTCTAACGGGCTGAGCTGGAGTCGGCTGGGGCGGGTTTCAAAAAACCAGCCGATACTGACCGCGCCGGCGATGGCGATGATCACCGTTAGCAGCTGCCAGGGTTTCATGACAGGTAGGATTCCAGCTTGTCTTGCAGCAGGCCCTGGGCCTGCAGGATGAATTCGATCGCCTCGCGCGCGGCGCCGCAGCCACCGGCCTTCTCGGTGATGTAATCGGCATGCTGCTGGACGAAGGGGTGAGCATCCTTGACCGCGATCGCCATCCCGACCTTGGTCATGATCGGCAGGTCGACCACGTCGTCGCCCATGTAGGCGACCTGGGCCGGCTCGAGGCCGGTCTGGGTGATCAGCTCATCGAAGGCCGGGCGTTTGTCGCGATAGCCCTGGAACACTATGTCGATGCCGAGGTCGCGCATCCGGTGTTCCACCAGGTGTGACTTGCGCCCGGTGATGATCGCCGCCTGCAGGCCGCATTCGAGCAGCATGCGCAGGCCATGGCCGTCCTTCGAGTTGAAGGCCTTGTATTCCTCACCGGCATTGTCGAAGAACAAGGTGCCGTCGGTTAATACCCCGTCGACATCAAAAATAACGAGTTTGATGTTGCGGGCTAGATTCATCATTGCGTCCATATCAGTTCTGTCTTGTGGTTATACGATGCCGGCTTTTAACAGGTCATGCATGTTCAATGCACCCTGGATCCGGCCCTGCTCGTCGGTCACGATCAGGGCATTGATTTTCTTGGTGTCCATCAGGGTCAGCGCGGCGCTGGCGATCTGGTCGGCGGAGATGGTGACACAGTTGGTCGTCATGTGATCGCGGATCTGCGCCGACTGGATATCGGCATTGCTGTCCAGGGTTCGGCGCAGGTCGCCGTCGGTAAAGATGCCGGCCAGGTGGTTATTGCCATCGCTGATCGCGGTCATGCCCAGGCCCTTGTCGGTCATCTCCAGCAGTCCCTGCTTGAGACTGGCGTCGATCGCCACGATCGGAATGCTGTCACCCTCGTGCATGATATCCCGCACCCGTAACAACAGGCGCCGGCCGAGACTGCCGCCGGGATGGGAGCGGGCAAAGTCTTCTTCGGTAAAGCCGCGTGCCTCGAGCACCGCGACCGCCAGCGCATCACCCATCGCCAGGCTGGCGGTGGTGCTGGAGGTCGGCGCCAGGCCCAGCGGGCAGGCTTCTTTCTCGACCGCGACATTGAGGTTGGTATCGGCGAATTCGGCCAGGGTGCTGTTGGCATTGCCGGTCATCGATATCAGTGGTACCTGCAGGCGCTTGAGCAGGGGCAGCAGGGTCGTGATCTCGGCGGTTTCACCGGAATTGGACAGGGCGATGACCAGGTCCTGCTCGGTGATCATGCCGAGGTCGCCATGGCTGGCCTCGCCGGGGTGCATGAAAAACGCTGGGGTGCCGGTGCTGGCCAGGGTCGCCGCGATCTTGTTGCCGATATGGCCGGATTTGCCCATACCGGTGACCACGATACGCCCTTTACAGTCGAGGATCATCTGACAGGCATCGTGAAATTGGCCGTCGATGCGATCGATCAGCGCGCTGATCGCCTCGGCCTCGGTTTTCAGCACCGCGATCGCAAGGTGCTGGAATGAATGTTCACTCATGGTTGATGTCGACCATCCCGGTTAGTTGGCAGTTAGCGTCTGATAATACAAAAGGCCCTGGTAAAGCACAAAGCCTGATAGCAGGATCGCACCCTTGAAGCGGGTCAGGACACAGCACTGCTGGCGTGGGAGATACGCCATCAGGAACAGCAATGCGGTGAGCCCCAGCATAATAGGCAGGTCGCGGGTAATCGCAACCGGAGAGATAGAAAAATCAACCAGTAGCGCTGGAACCCCGATCACGCCGAGGGTGTTGAACAGGTTGGAACCGATTATGTTGCCCATGATCATATCCAGTTCACCCTTGCGCGCGCCAGCAAGCGATGCGGCCAGTTCCGGCAGCGAGGTACCAATGGCGACGATGGTCAGGCCGATGACGAGCTCACTGATGCCGAGAAACGTGGCTATATTGACCGCGCCCCAGACCAGCAGCTTGGAGCTGCCGACCAGTACCGCCAGGGCTACCAGGGTCCAGGCCAGGGCCTTGGCGGTCGACAGGTCATGACGAATTTCCTGATCCAGTTGCGGTTCGATGCTGTCGTCCAGGTCCTGACGGCTGAAGCGGATCAGGTAGGTCATGATGCCGGCCAACAGGAGCAGCAGCAGGCCGCCATCGTACAGACCCAGCTGGGCATCCCAGATGACCCAGGTCACCAGGGCCGAGGCCAACAACAGCAGGGGGAATTCGCGCTGCAACAGTTTGGAGGTGAAGGTGATCGGGATCACCAGTGCGGTCACGCCAAGGATCAGGCCGATATTGGCAATATTAGAGCCCAGTGCATTACCGATCGCCAGGTCCGGGGTACCATCGAATACCGCGAACAGGGCAATCAGAATTTCCGGCGCCGAGGTCCCGAAACCGATGATGGTGATGCCGATAATCAGGGTGGAAACCCCGAGGTTCTGCGCGGTTGCGGATGCGCCATCGACAAAATGGTCGGCACTCCAGGCCAGCAGGACCAGGCCACCTACGACCGCTAGCAGGGACAGCAACATGATTATCGAGGAAGGTTAGAAATCGTCGGTAGAGGTAAACAATCCGACGCGTAAATCCTTGGCGCTGTAGATCTCGCGACCATCGACTTCCATCGTCGCGTCGGCGATACCCATCACCAGTTTGCGCATGATCAGGCGCTTGATATGGATCTTGTAGGTGACCAGTTTCGCATCCGGTAACACCTGGCCGAAGAACTTGACCTCGCCGGCGCCCAGGGCGCGGCCGTGGCCGGGACCACCTTTCCAGCCGAGGAAGAAACCCACCAGCTGCCACATTGCATCGAGACCCAGACAACCGGGCATCACCGGATCGGTGTCGAAATGGCATTGGAAAAACCACAGGTCCGGTTTTACATCCAGTTCGGCCTCGATATAGCCCTTGTCATGATCACCGCCTTGTTCGGTTATCGTGGTGATGCGATCGAACATCAACATCGGCGGCAGCGGTAACAAAGCATTGCCTTCACCAAAGATCTTGCCATGACCGCAGTCGATCAGTTCCTGGTAGGTGAAGCTGTGTTGGTCGGTTAAATCTGCCATAATCATCCGCGGTTGTTATTCAGGGTGCGAACACTAACGATTCCGCATTATTTTTGCAATAAGTACAATAAGATAAGTGCATTTAGATCGAACAATGAAGCCAAGCATCAAGGTCGGGGTCTACCACTGGTCGAGTTTCGCCCCGGATCTCAGTTTTTACCCCGAAGACATGCCGCCGGAATGGCGCCTGACCTACTACGCCAACGAGTTCGAATGCGCCTGTATCGACCTGGCCGATGCCGGGCTGGATCGCACTGGCCTGGCGGAATGGGCAGACGATCTGCCGGAAGATTTCGAGCTTTCTCTGGCCCTGTCTGCAATCTCCCAGATTGAACCTATACTGGGG
>JASJBV010000084.1 GCA_030066335.1 Gammaproteobacteria bacterium | reverse complement strand
TACTTTCACCCTGCTGAAACGTCCCGAATCCCGTCGTTACCTGGTATTGCTGTTAATCGTCGATGCCTGGTTGACCGTGGTGCTGGTGTATCTGTTGTACAGTGCAATTCTTGAGAATTGATTGAATGCCTGCGACCGGCCTGGTCGCGGCTTGATATCGAGCGCAGCACCGAACAAACCTGTGCGCCAGCAACCCGCTATTTCAAACGCTACAGCTGAGCGGCGGGATCAGTTCCTGCAGTAACTGCTCGAACTGGTGCCGGCTGATTTCCCGCGCGCCCATCCTGACCATATGCTCGGTTCGCATCTGGCAGTCGATGATGCTGTAGCGGCCACTCTCCACCAGCTCCAGCAGACAGCACTTGGATGCGTTGCTCTCCAGGCTGAACATCGATTCGCCGAAGAAAACCCGGCCCAGGCTGACCCCGTAAAGTCCTCCAACCATGACCCCATCGGCATTCCAGCACTCATAGGAATGGGCAAATCCACGCTCGAATAATTCGCTGTAAGCCTTGATCATCGGCAGCGAGATCCAGCTGCCGGGCTGTCCCTTGCGTGGTTCCGCGCAGGCATGCATGACCTCGCTGAAACGCTGGTCGATGGTGATCTCGTACGGGTTTTTTTGCAGAAATTTGCGAAAACTGCGATTGATCCGGAAATCCACCGGGAACAACACGGTGCGTGGGGCAGGGGTCCACCACAGGATCGGCTCATTGGGATTGAACCAGGGAAAGATACCCCGGCAATAAGCCTCTACCAGCCAACCACAGGATAACTGGCCACCGGCAGCCAGCAGACCATTGGGTTCAGCCAGGGCCTGCTCGGTAGGGGGGAAATCGGGTGGCAGGCGGGGATCCAGCCACGGGATCATGCAGATTCCTCATTGCGATAGGGTGACTTCTTGAACAGCTCCCTACAATAATCATCGATATAGGTTTTCTCCTGGCGCAGGTAAGTATCGATCATCTGATGGAACTGAGGCTCGGCCAGCCAGTGGGCGGAACAGGTCTGGGTCGGCAGGAACCCACGACTGATCTTATGTTCGCCCTGGGCGCCGGGATCGAACTTGGACAAACCATGTTCGATGCAATAATCGATGCCCTGGTAGTAACAGCACTCGAAATGCAGGAAGTCGAAATATTCGTCACAGCCCCAGACCCGGCCGAACAGGGTGTCATCGCTGATGAAAAACAGCGAGGCGGCGATAATCTGTTGTTGATTGCTGACCAGCACCACCATCACCCTGCGCTCTAGATTATGCAGGGACTGGAAGAAGGCTTCGGTCAGGGTTGGCGTGCCGTATTTGCGTTGAAAGATCCCCGCGTACAACTGGTGCACGCGCGACCATTGCTGCTCGGTCAGATCATGACCATAGCGTTGTTCGATCTGTAGCTGCTGCGCCGCTACCGTGGCGCGCTCCTTGCGGATATTCTTGCGTTTGCGTGAACTCAGGCGGGACAGAAAGTCGTCGAAATCACGATAGCTGTCATTACTCCAGTGGTACTGGCAGTCGTAACGCAGCAATAATTGCTGATCGGGGATCGACTTGACCAGCGCCTCGCGTGGGAACAGCAGGTGCCAGCCGCTCAGTTGTTGCTGCAGACAAAACTGTTTGATGACCTCGATCAGTTTACCAATCAGTACCCGGCACTGATCCTCGTCGCTAATATCTCGATGCAGCAAAAAACGTGGCCCGGTGGCCGGGGTATAGGGGATAGCGGAAACCAGCTTGGGATAATAAGCCTGGCCACTGCGTTCATAGGCCTGGGCCCAGCTATGGTCGAATACCAATTCACCATAGGAATTGCTCTTGATGTAGCTGGCGATCGCGGCGATCGGTTTGCCGGCCTCGGTCAGCAGGAAGTAAACCGGCTGCCAGCCATATTCATGCAGACAATGATGTTGTTCCAGGGCATGCAGGAATTCATGCCGGGTAAAGGGATAGTCAGCCTCACCCAGCGCATTCCATTGCCCGGCTGGGATCTCGGCGAGACTGGTTTTGATGTCTACCTCTATCGACATCGATTTCTGCGTTGGGTCAGATCAGGAATATTCCTGTTCATCCAGGTAGCGTTCGGCATCGAGCGCTGCCATACAACCGCTGCCGGCGGAGGTGATGGCCTGGCGATAGATATGATCGCTGACGTCACCGGCGGCAAACACGCCTTCGACACTGGTCGCGGTGGCATTGCCATTGCTGCCGCTCTTTACCTCGATATAACCCTCATGCATGTCGAGCTGGCCGGCAAAGATGTCGGTATTCGGTTTATGTCCGATCGCGATAAACACCCCGGTGACATCCAGGTCCTTGGTGGAGTCGTCCAGGGTGCTCTTGATGCGTAATCCGGTAACCCCGCTGTCATCACCGAGCACTTCGTCCAGCACATGGTTCCATTCGATGCTGGCATTGCCGTTTTTCTCCTTGTCGAACAGATGGTCCTGCAGGATTTTTTCACTGCGCAGCTTGTCGCGGCGATGGACCAGGGTCACATGCTTGGCGATATGGGTCAGGTATAAGGCTTCTTCCACCGCGGTATTACCACCGCCGATAACGGCCACGTTCTGGTCTTTGTAAAAAAAGCCGTCACAGGTGGCACAGGCGGAGACCCCTTTGCCCATAAATTTTTCTTCACTGGGCAGACCGAGATACATGGCGCTGGCGCCGGTGGCGATGATCAGGGCGTCGCAGCTGTACTGCCCCTGGTCTCCCACTAGCCGCTTGGGTTTCTCATCTAGGTGCACGGTATGGATATGATCGAAGATCACCTCGGTGTCAAAACGTTCGGCATGCTGTTGCATCCGTACCATCAAATCGGGGCCGGTCAACCCCTGTACATCGCCCGGCCAGTTATCCACCTCGGTGGTGGTCATCAACTGCCCGCCGGACTGCATACCGGTGATCAGGACCGGGTTGAGATTGGCGCGGGCAGCGTAAACCGCGGCGGCGTAACCGGCCGGCCCGGAGCCCAGGATCAGGACTTTACAATGCTTGGTTTCAGACATGGTTAATACCTAAAAAAATAAGTGATAAAAAAATTGATCGCATAGTTTACCTGAAAATAACCAGCGAATAAGGATGAAATCTGCAGGGAAGTCCCGGCGCTTTCCGATCAAAGGTGTGGATTCAGTAGTGCAGAGGAACTGCGCGAGGTTTCGTTTTGACCATGTTGTTGTAGAATAACCAGGATAAACCATTACAACGAAACATCACTATTGGCTCAGCACAACACAAAATCCGCAATCCGTAACAACGACGGCAGCGAGCGGACCATCCTCAACAGTCACTTCGAACAACGCCTGCGCGAGGCAGGCATGTTGATTTCGTTCGCCATGGCGTTGTACATCCTGGTCGCGCTGCTCAGTTATGACGCGGGAGATCCAGGCTGGTCACACAGCGGGGTCAATGAACAGGTATCCAACTTCGGGGGTTCCACCGGCGCCTGGCTGGCCGACCTGGTGCTTTACCTGTTTGGATTCATGGCCTTCCTGTTGCCGATCATGCTGTTCTACAACGGGGTAATCCTGGTGCGCACGCGCAACAGCCGGCCGGAAGACCGTTACCAGATGCTGGCGGTACGCTGGAGTGGTTTCGCCCTGACCCTGATCTCCGGCTGTGCCCTGTCGAGTCTGCATTTTTCCCTGCAGGGAGCGTCGGTACCCCTGGATGCCGGCGGTATTTTAGGGCAGATCACCGGCTTGAATTTTTCCGCCAGCATGGGTTTTCTTGGGGTTACCGTGTTACACCTGGCGCTGTTCCTGGCCGGGCTGACCCTGTTCACCGGCCTGTCCTGGCTAGCGGTGGTGGACAATACCGGCGCCTTCACCCTGTGGCTGCTGGATAAGCTGGTCGAGCGCTACTACCTGTTCAAGGACCGGCGTGAGGGCAATCGCCTGCGTCATGAGCGAGAGCAGGTATTCACCGAGCAGAAACAGAAGAAGGACAGTCGCAAACCGGTGCGCATCGAGCCGGTGGTGAAACAGGTTGAACAAAGCGAACGCGCCTTCAAAGAGCAACAGATTCCATTGTTCAATACCGGCAACAGTGATGGCACGCTGCCGTCGCTGACCTTACTCGACAAGCCACCGGCCAAGACCCGGGGCTACAGTGAATCGGCCCTGCAGGCGATGTCGCAGCAGCTGGAACTGAAGCTGCAGGATTTCGGCATCGAGGTGCAGGTGGAATCGGTCCATCCGGGCCCGGTTATTACCCGCTTTGAGATCCTGCCGGCGGCCGGGGTCAAGGTCAGTCAGATCAGCAACCTGGCCAAGGATCTCGCGCGTTCGTTATCGGTAATCGCAGTGCGCGTGGTCGAGGTGATTCCGGGTAAATCGGTGATGGGTCTGGAAATCCCCAACGAACAGCGCGAAATCGTCGTCCTCAGTGAGATTTTGCGGTCCAAGGCCTACGATCAGGCGCAGTCGCCGCTGACCCTGGCCCTGGGCAAGGACATCAGTGGTGAGGCGGTGGTGGCCGATCTGGCCAAGATGCCGCATCTGCTGGTCGCCGGTACCACCGGTTCCGGTAAATCGGTGGCGATCAACGCGATGATTTTAAGCCTGCTGTACAAATCCTCACCGGATCAGGTGCGGATGATCCTGATCGATCCCAAGATGCTCGAGCTCAGTGCCTACGAGGGTATCCCTCATCTGCTGGCACCGGTGGTGACCGACATGAAGGATGCATCCAATGCATTGCGCTGGTGCGTGGCGGAGATGGAGCGTCGTTACAAGCTGATGGCCGCACTGGGTGTGCGCAACATCTCCGGCTTCAACAAAAAGGTCAGGGATGCGATCGATGACGGCAAGCCGATCAAGGATCCGTTGTTCAACCTGGAGCAGGCCCGGCTGCTGAACCCCGATGCCGAACCCGAAGACCTGGAAACCCTGCCATACATCGTCGTCGTGGTCGATGAATTCGCCGACATGATGATGGTGGTGGGCAAGAAGGTCTAGCAATTGATCGCACGCCTGGCGCAAAAAGCGCGCGCCTCCGGTATTCACCTGTTGCTGGCCACCCAGCGTCCGTCGGTGGATGTGATCACCGGCCTGATCAAGTCCAACATCCCGACCCGGATCGCGTTCCAGGTTTCTTCCAAGATAGATTCGCGTACCATCCTCGATCAGATGGGGGCGGAGAACCTGCTTGGGCATGGCGATATGTTGTATCTACCGGCCGGCACCAGCATGCCGGAACGGGTGCATGGCGCGTTTGTCGCCGACCACGAGGTGCACGATGTGGTCAGGGAGATCAAGAAACGCGGGAAACCAAACTATCTGCATGATGTCCTACAGGAACAGACCGCCCCGGTATTGCCGGGCGAGGGCCCGGTAGATGCAACCGGTGGCGAGATGGATGCGCTCTACGATGAGGCGGTCGCGATCGTCACCGAGAGCCGCAAGGCCTCGATATCCTACGTGCAGAGACGCCTCAAGATCGGCTATAACCGGGCCGCGCGGATGATCGAGGAAATGGAGGCCGCGGGCGTTGTGTCCGAAGTTCAATCCAACGGCAGTCGCGAGGTGCTTGCGCCACCACCGCCAACAGATTAAATCACTATGCTAAGAATTATTATACTTTTTTTCATTACTCTGGCACCTTTTTCTCAACTGTCTGCCGACGAGGTGGCCGAACGTCTGAACCGGGCTTTGAATTCACTGGATAACCTGCAGGCGGAATTCAAGCAGACCGTGCTGGATGACGACAAGCAGGTGGTGCAGCAGTCGATGGGCGAGGTTTCGATCCAGCGACCGGGCAAGTTTGCCTGGATTTACCAGCAACCCTATGAACAGCAGATCATCGCCGACGGCAAGGAGCTATGGGTATTCGATGTCGACCTCGACCAGGTCACGGTGAAACCGATGGAAAGCGGTCTGTCCACCGCGCCGATCATGCTGTTGATGCAAAAACAACCGGTCGAGACCGAGTTCGAGGTCAGCGAGATCGGTCAGCGCAAGTACCTGTATTGGGTAGAGTTGCTGCCGAAGAAGCAGGATATGGAGTTCAGTCGGGTTTATATCGGTCTCGAGGATGAGCTCGTCAAGGCCATGGAGCTGCGCGATAACTTCGGCCAGAGTACCCAGATCGTATTCGAAAACCTGCGTACCGGTGTGATCTTCGATCCCAAGACGTTTGAATTTGATCCTCCGCCCGGGGTCGATGTATTCGGCGCTGGCGGTTGATCCAGTTGCTGGACGACTGACATGCCGGATCTGTTTGCCGAAGACAATGCCTACCGGCCTTTGGCGGATCGGATGCGCCCGCGCAACCTGGACCAGGTGGTTGGCCAGTCACATCTGCTGGCGCAGGGTAAGCCTCTGCGCCAGGCAATCGAATCCGGCAAGTTGCATTCGATGTTGTTCTGGGGGCCGCCCGGCTCCGGTAAAACCACCCTGGCCCGGCTGATTGCCGAGTATTCCGATGCCCAGTTCCTGTCGCTATCCGCGGTGTTGTCCGGGGTCAAGGATATCCGCGCAGCGGTCGAGCAGGCCAGGCAATATCATGGTATTACCGTGTTATTTGTCGATGAGGTACACCGCTTCAACAAGTCGCAGCAGGATGCTTTTCTGCCGCATATCGAGGATGGCACCATCGTGTTTGTCGGTGCCACCACCGAGAATCCTTCCTTCGAGCTGAATAATGCGCTGTTGTCCAGGACCCGCACCTATCTGCTGAAGGCCCTGGCCGAGGAGGATTTACGCCAGGTATTGGAAGCTGCAGTGGACGATCGGCAACGCGGTCTGGGGGACATGCAGCTGCAGATCGACGAGGACGCGATACCGCTGTTGATCAAGGCCGCCGATGGCGATGCCCGCCGGATCCTGACCTTTGTCGAAATTCTCGCCGATCTGGCGGAGCAGGGTGCCATCAACAAACAGCAGGTGCTGGAGGTCGTCAGCCAGGGCCATCGCCGCTTCGATAACAAGGGCGATATCTTTTACGAACAGATTTCGGCGCTGCATAAATCGGTGCGCGGTTCCGACCCGGATGCCGCCCTGTACTGGTTGTGCCGGATGCTCGATGGCGGCTGCGATCCACTGTATATCGCGCGGCGGGTGTTACGCATGGCATCGGAAGACATCGGCAATGCCGATCCGCGCGGCCTCGATATCAGCCTTTCGGCGTGGATGGCGTTCGAACGCCTGGGCAGTCCGGAGGGTGAACTGGCGATCGCCCAGGCGGTGGTTTACCTGGCCAGCGCCGCCAAGAGCAATGCGGTCTATAATGCCTTCGGCCAGGCCATGCAGGATGCGCGCAATACCGGTAGCCTGGATGTACCCTTGCATCTGCGCAATGCGCCGACCACGCTGATGAAAGAGCTGGATTACGGCAAGGATTACCGCTACGCCCATAATGAGCAGGATGCCTTTGCCGCCGGCGAAAAGTATTTCCCGGATGCGATGCCGGTCAAGCGCTATTACCACCCGGTCCAGCGCGGTCTCGAGATCAAGATTGGCGAGAAGTTGGCTAAACTGCGTGAGCTGAACCAGGCCGGCAAGCACGGCAGTGGCGATGACTGATAAACCCTACAGTGAATCCTGCGAGCAGAATCGGCAACCGATCCGCCAGGTTCTGCAACGCTATGTCGAGGGTCGTCAGCGTTTGCTCGAAATCGGCAGTGGTACCGGCCAGCATGCGGTTTATTTTTCTGCGCTGTTTCCCCACTTAAGCTGGCAGACCAGTGACCTGGTTGAATACCATCCGGGGATCCAGGCCTGGATCGATGATAGCGGTCTGGATAATGTGCAGGCACCCATCGAACTCGATGTCAGCGCCAGCTGGCCACAGCAGCAATACGATTTGCTGTTTAGCGCCAACACCCTGCACATCATGTCTGCGGCCGAGGTAGAGCAGTTGTTTCAGCGTTGTCCGGCCTGTATGCGCAACGATGCGCTGTTCTTGGTGTATGGTCCGTTCAACTACGATAACCGCTATACCTCGGACAGTAATGCTCGCTTCGACCAGTGGCTCAAGCAACGCGATCCGGCCAGCGGCATCAAAAATTTTCAATGGTTACAGGACATCGCCGATTCATCTGGTTTAGAATGCGTCGATGATCATGCCATGCCGGCGAATAATCGGATCCTGGTATGGCGGAAAAATTTCGCATAATCCCAATATTTGCAACTATTTGAGTGGGTTATTGACTAACCATCACAACTATCAACAGCTTCCAAGCCAAATCCTAGAGAAATTACATGACAGCTAAAATTTTATTCGTTGCGGCCGCTTGCCTGGTCTCCATGACATCCGCTCTCGCGGCCGACAATAATCCCGACAAGGCCAAGATGACCGAGCTGCTGAAATCCCGCCTGGGTAATGCAGCCGTGGCTGAGGTCGTCGAAACGCCGGCCGAAGGTATCTACCAGACCCGCTTTCAGACCCGAACCGGCACTAATTTCGCCTATCTGACCGGCGATGGTCGTTACGTAATTGTCGGTGACTTGATCGACCTGCAGGCACAGGTCAACCTGACCGAGCTGTCGCGCCGCGGGCTGGCCAAGCAGCAACTGGACAGCCTGTCGGTCGATGATCTGTCGGTATTTCCGGCGGTTAATGAAACCAAGACCGTGATCAATATTTTTACCGACACCTCCTGTCCATACTGCCAGAAGTTGCATAGCGAAGTCCCTGAATTGCAGAAGGCAGGTATCGAGGTACGCTATATCCCGTTTCCGCGCGGCGGTGCCAGGGGGCCCGGCTATCAGGCCCTGAAGCAGGTCTGGTGTGCTGAAGACAAGGCCAAATCGATGGATATCGCCAAGGGTGTTGCGACCGGTGAATTGCCTGCAGCTGATTGCAGCCAGGCGAGTTTTGTCGACCAGGGCTATGTAATTGGTAATCAGGTGGGTATTACCGGCACCCCGGCGATTTTTACCGAGAGCGGGCAAAAACTGGATGGCTACGTGCCTTATCAACAATTGATCCCCATGCTACTGAGCACCGCCAAATGATAAACTACCACACCCGGCAACAGCCGTGGCCGGGTGTGGTCAAACCTGCCGGTTTAGGATAATTTCGGCTAAATGTTTTTTGCACTATCTCTCAGCACAAGCAAGCTGTCGTGGAAAAGCCCGCCACAGCCGGCTAAAACATAATTTTTCTATCGTATAAGCTGCTGAAAAAATGAATAAAAGATTAGAGAATATGATTTTTTCAGCACAAAATAATTCAGATCCGGATAAAAGTCTTATTTCTTTTATCTATATAAGCTTATACAGACAAATTGTTGCGGTGCAACCTTGTAACTCGCAAAATTATCGACATCTTTTAACAACATAGAATAATCCTTTGCATCAGCCAGGAGTCGAGCCAGTGAAGACAGATCAACAACAAACCGACGACGTTGACGGATCCGACAGCGACATTCACCAGGATGAGATCGACTCCGAGCAAATTCCCTCCGCTCCGCAAGAAATTGGTGGTCCCAAGGGACCCGAACCGACGCGTTACGGTGACTGGGAACGCAAAGGCCGCTGTATCGATTTCTAATCCACATTGATCAGGTTTCACCGCGAGGCCGCTGGAAGGTAACACATGGCTAACAACAACCGACCGACATCGCCACATCTGCAGATTTACCGGCTGCCATTGACCGCCAAGATGTCCATTTCCCACCGTATCACCGGGGTCATATTAAGCGCTGGTCTGGTTCTTACCGTGTTGTTTTTGACCGCGCTCGCCGATGGGCAATCCAGCTGGGAAATAGCCCATGCCATCCTGGCCAACGGACTGGGTCTCATCGTGTTATTCGTCTTTAGCCTGGTGCTGAATTACCACATGTGCAACGGTATCCGCCATTTATTCTGGGATATCGGCCATGGCTATGACCTGGAGGTAGCCAGTCGGGCCAACAAGCTGGTGCTAGCGGCCAGTGTAGTGCTAACCCTGCTGGTATGGATCGTGGCCCTGGCTGCGTAGGAGTTAATCATGAGTCTGCGAACCCCACTATCGAAAGTCAAAGGGCTAGGGTCGGCCAAAGAGGGCGCCAGTCACTGGTGGAACCAGCGGCTGACCGCCATTGCGATGATCCCATTAGCGCTTTGGTTCAGCTTTTCCATTGCCCTGATCGC
>JASJBV010000230.1 GCA_030066335.1 Gammaproteobacteria bacterium | reverse complement strand
CCCGCTCGCAGTTGAACAGCTGGGTGATTTCACTGACCATGCTGACCAGGCTCTGGCGATAGTTGTCCTGTTCGAGGCAGCTGGCGAGGAGGGCGACGACCGGGGAATAGAAGTCGTCCTGCCGCGCCTGCCCGGGACTGGCGAGTTTTAACCAGCGGGTACTGTTGCGCAGCCAGTTCTGCACCTTTTTCTGGCGCTCCTTGGGCAGGCTGCTGGTACGGATGGTCAGAATGCCGACCAGTTTCGACTCGATAAAGATCGGTTGCGCGAACAGATCATATGCTTCATGTTCGGCTTCATCAGACTGGGGCAGACAGACCGGGCTGCGCTTTTTCAGGGTATATTTGACGACCTTGGAAAAGTCCTGGTTGTGTTCCAGGTCCTCCGGCCATTTCGCCATCACTACCAGCTTGTTGCGCTGATCATCCGGCATCATCAGCAGCGCGGAGTCGATATCCGCCAGCTGGGCGCTGAGAATTTCTAGCCATTGTTGGGTGAGCTTTTTATTCATTATTCTGGGTAGCCTGTAACAATTGGCATTTCATGCGTACCGCTGGGATACAACATACTGAGAATGTTATCGGTGTGGGTTTGTATGTCCTTATAGATGATGCTGGCGGTGTTTTCCGGCAGATTTTCCCAGCCAGCCCCCATTTTGCGAAATCGTTGGATTAATAGCTGGTCCTGTTCTGAATCCTGGTTCTGGCACAAATGATGGGCCAGTTGGATGATCTGCAGGGTTTGCCGGTAGGGGGCCAGGCCCTTATCCGGCTCCAGGTGATGCGCGGTGACCTGTTGATAGATTTCCGGCAGTTGCCACTGCTGCATCAGGGCGGTACCGACCTCGGTATAGTCGAAACCAAAATACTGGCGTTCCAGCTTGGTCACGGGGCAGCGTTGTTTGTCGCTCTCCTCGACCGCCTGCAACGACAGCTCCGGGGCCTTCGCGTACATCGCGGCATGACCGATCTCATGCAGCAGGCCCAGGGTGAAATAATGGTTATGGGTCAGGATCTGGTTGAGCTGGGCCACGCTGCGCGCGGCGACCCCGCACTTGACGCAGTATTCCCAAAACGATTTGTAACAGAATATCTGCTGCGGGATATTGGAAAACGCGCGCATGCTCAGGCTGTTCAGCACCAGGTCGTGCAATTGCATGATGCCGATCAGGCTGATTGCCTGATACAGATTGGGCGCTTTACGCGGAAAGCCGAAATAACGGCTATTGGCGATGCGCAGGATGCGCAGCCTGAGCATCGAATCCTGCTCGATGACATCGACGTATTTCTGAATCGACATTTCATGCCGATCGAGCAATTCACGCAGGTCCTGGTAGATATCGGGTAGTGACAGGTGTTCGGCGAGTTGGCTGATAAATTCGTCGGCTGAATTCATATAGTTGAGTTCCTGGTCGTTGTCCTGCTACTGCAGGATGACCTTTTCCATCTCGGCCGAATTGGTCTGAGCGGAGCGTACCGAAGCTTCAATGCTCTCCGCGGTCAGCCGGGTCATATCCCAGATACTGCTATCTATCATGTCCTCGAGATCCTGTTGCGGATCGATGAATTGTTGATGGGCATAGGCATGGGCAATATGCAGGATGGCCGCCTCGGTCTGATCCTGCCGGGCCGACTGAGGGCTGGGTTGATGTCGGGTCAGATTGATCAGCTCCGCGGATAATCCCCAGTGCTCCATCAGTTTGGCGCCGATCTCGCCGTAATGACAACCGAGGACCTGTTGCTCGGCCTCAGCGGTGGATAAATTATTTTCCCTGGCATGGTCGATGGATTGCTCGGCCAGCTCCGGGAACTTGGTGTACAGCACCAGATGGCCAATCTCATGCAGCAGGCCGGCAATGAACAGACGATCGCTGGTGCGCAGTTGCATCTGCCGGCCCAGCTCGCGCGCCAGGCTGCCGGTGAACAGGCTGCTGCGCCAAAACGATTTCAACGGCACGATGTCGTTGGGGAAATTCAACGCGGTCATCGCCGAGATGCCCAGCACCATGTTATGAATCTGCACAATGCCGAGCATATTGACCGCCCGCGGAATGCTGTCGATGGTCTGGCCGAAGCCATAATAGGCGCTGTTCAGCACCTGCAGCAGTTTTGCGGTCAGGCTTGGGTCGAGACTGATGACCTTGGCAAAGTCGTCGACATCCGAACTGGGATCATCGATCAGGCGCTGGATTTTCAGGTAAACCTCCGGCAGTGAGATGAGTTCGGTTACTTGTTCAAGCTGGTCTAGAAAACTGGACATAAATGATTATTCGATTCCGCTGTATCTGGACGGGATTATGTCGCTGACATAAAGGCCATCCCGGTTGCTATGTTTTACCCACTGAGTGCATGCCAACAGAGAGCCACATAGGGTTTATCGGTAACTAGTTACTGATCTTGAGGAGTGTAGACGTTTTTTTCGTGATGGCCTTTTGAGGGCTCTGCATACTCGCGGGCAGCTAGATAGCTGGGCTGGTATCGGTCAGGTTCAGGGGTGCGAAAAAAAAGCCGGTCCAGGACCGGCTTTTTCGACGTTACGGGTGGGATGGGTTTACATGCCCAGCTTGCCCTTGATGGCGTCGATGACAGCTTCGCTGGAAGTCGCGTTGACCGTCAGCAGCATACCTTCGTTGTCGTAGAAATCCGCCAGCGGCGCAGTCTTCTCATTGTACACGTCGAGGCGATTGCTGATCGCTTCCTCGGTTTCATCGTCACGCTGGACGACCGAGCCACCACAGGCATCGCATACACCCTCGACCTTGGTCGGGTTGGATTTGACATTATAGATAGCACCACAGTCAGTACAGGTACGGCGGGTAGTCAGGCGATCGAGGATCACTTCGCGCGGGACGTCGATGTTGACCGCGCAGTCCAGCTGCTCGCCCATCTTGGCCAGCAGCGCTTTCAGGGCCTCGGCCTGGGGAATGGTGCGCGGGAAACCGTCGAGCAGGTAGCCGCTCTGGCAATCGTCTTCTTGCAGACGTTCTTCCATGATCCCCATGATCAGGTCATCGGATACCAGGTCACCGGCCTTCATCGCGGCCTCGGCCTGCTTGCCCAGTTCGGTACCGGCAGCAACCGCGGCGCGCAGAATGTCACCAGTGGAGATCTGTACCGAACCATCGATCGCAGTCAGCATCTTGGCCACGGTACCCTTACCAGCGCCAGGAGCGCCCAATAAAATCAGTTTCATAGTCTTTCCTCAATTCAAAAAAAATAGGCAAGCGAAAAAATCAGCGCGCATTGTGGCGATTTGACCCCATGAAATCAACACCTTTATTGATTAGATAATTTAAAAAAGCCTGACTCAATGGTCAGGCTAATAAATTGATGTCATTACGAGGACGACTGCATGGATGCAGGAGTTAGGATTTGTCGGGAACGTTAATCGAGCGATAACGACGTGGTAATCTTTTGACTTAACTGAGATTTAAAAGATTGCCGCGCTGACGCTCGCAATGACAGTGGTTTCGATTTTTGTCAGAGTAGCCTACGTCCCTGTAGCGCCGCCCCGGCCTGACATGCTTGTCAGGCTTGATACGAGGGTTTGTTATCAAACGAAGATTGAGGGAGAGATAAAATCAGGATTTTTTCGAACAGTCGTCATGCCGGCGAAGGCCGGCATCTATTCCAAACCCAGCAAGACTGCCAAATGGATACCGGCCTTCGCCGGCATGACAAACTATCTATAGATTCAGGAAATCGCTGAAGTGAGTGGGCTTCGAAAAAACCGGGGTTGTTACGTCCTTGTAGCGCCGCCCCGGCCCGACGTCCATGTCTGACTTTACTAGAGGGTTTAGCCTAAATCGAAGATTAAGGGAGAGATAAGTGGTTCCGATTTATGTCAGACTAGCCTACATCCCTGTAGCGACGATCCGGCCCAACGTCCATGTCGGGCGTTCGCATTGCTGCGAAGTGACATTGAGTCACTTCGGTCAATGCTCACCCATAGCCATGTTGATATACCCCGTGGGGCAGACGTCGGAACAGATGTGGCAGCCGATACAGCGGCCGTAATCGGTATCGACATAGCGGCCGAGGGTGGCCTGGTCTTTCTTGACCCGGAACACGGCATCCTGCGGGCAATAGATCACGCAGTTATCGCATTCGAAGCACATGCCGCAGCTCATGCAACGCTCGGCTTCCTGCTCCGCCTGTTCCTGCTGCAGGCCTTTGAAGCGCTCTTCATAGGAGTCGATGACATTTTCGGCGCGGATGAATGATTCCTCACGCAGGTTGCGGGGCGTGTTTGCGAAATGGCCGAGGAACAACTTATCCGAGGGGATGATTTCCTGCATCGAACGGTCTTCGTAATTATGGATCGCAAAGTTCGACTCGTTGGTTCCCCACACCTCCTCATGCGAATAGTCTTCCGGTGCCAGCGAGGCTTCCTTGAGTTTATCCAGCAGGTCGAAATGATGCACATCGACCTTGGGTCGCTTGCCAAATTCCTCGCTGTTGAGGAAATGGTCGATACTCTCGGCTGCCACCGAGGCCTGGCCGATTGCGGTGGTCAACAGGTGCGGACGCACGACGTCGCCGATGACGAACAGGCCTTTTTCATTCGGAACCTGGAAATACTTGTCCGCATCGATCAGGCCGCGACCGTTATCCAGTGCTTCCATCCCGGTCAGGTCACCGCCCTGGCCGATCGCGGATACGATCAAATCACATTCAATGTCATGCTCGGAGTACTCGATGATTTCCATCTGGCCGGAGCTCCAGTCCGCCCTGGCGACCCGCAGTGCGGTGGCGCGGCCACTGTCGTCGGTCACCACCGACAGCGGTACCAGGCTGCCGCGTAATTCAACCCCTTCACGTTCGGCCGCTTCGACCTCGTGCACGGCCGCGGGCATCTTATCGACCGGACGCCGGTAGGCGAGGATGACTTCCGCACCTTCTTTCTTCACCGTCAGCGCCACGTCCTGCGCGGTCTGGTTCAGAATGATGTTTTCCGGACGCTCGTTTTCATGGCTGGTCTCGATATGGCCGAGACGGCGCGCAACCGATACCACGTCCATCGCGGTATCACCGCCACCAATGACGACGACGCGCTTGGAAACGAACTTGAGGCGGCCATCGTTGTAGGCATCGAGGAAGTCGACCCCGGTGGTACAGTTGGGTGCATCACCGCCGGGGATCGGAATATTGCGTCCGGCCTGGGCGCCGATGGCAATCACCACCGCGTCGTAGTCACGCCGCAGGTCATCCATCATAACGTCCTTACCTACGAAGGTATTCAATCGGACCTCGATGCCCATGTCGAGGATACGCTGGATTTCATGGTCCATGACATCGCGCGGGGTACGATAACCGGGGATGCCGTAACGCATCATGCCGCCGAGTTCCTTGTGATTGTCGAATAAGGTCACCGCATGGCCCTTGCGGCGTAACTGGTAGGCACAGGCCAGGCCACCGACGCCGCCGCCGATGACGGCCACGGTTTTACCGGTGTCATGGCTCGCGGCCTGGAATTTCAGGTCATGTTCGCGCGCGTAATCGCCGAGGTATTGTTCAACCGAGTTGATGCCGACGAAATCCTCGACCTCGTTGCGGTTACAGCCTTCCTGGCAGGGCGCAGGGCAGACCCGGCCCATGATCGCCGGAAACGGGTTGGCATCGGTGGAACGGTAGAAGGCATATTCAAACTTGTCGACACCTTCCGCGGGCTTTTCGATACCACGGACGATACTTAACCAGCCGCGGATATCCTCACCGGAGGGACAGCTGCCCTGGCAGGGCGGTGTGCGATGTATATAGGTGGGACACTTGTGCGAATGGTCCGCCTCGAAGATCGCTTCCTGCCAGTTTTCCTGCTGGTAGTCGCCGTCCTTGAACGCCCTAAAGGTCAGGCCTTTCATGTCGTCGGAAGAGGTTGCCATTTCGTGTCTCCTGATCGCAGATTTCGCAATAACTGTAATTGCTCAACTCAATGT
>JASJBV010000229.1 GCA_030066335.1 Gammaproteobacteria bacterium | reverse complement strand
GGCCGCACCCCAACCGCGGTGTTTGGCGATGACGGCATGCTATACGTGGTATTCAGTCAGCATGGGCATATCTACCTGACCCGCTCGCAAGACCTCGGCAACAGCTTCGAGGCGGCCAGCGTGATCAATCGCACCCCGGAACTGATCTATGACGACGGGGAAAACCGGCCCAAGATCGTTCTTGGCGACGACCGCCAGGTTTATGTCTCCTGGACCCACAAAACACCGGGGCGTTATTCCGGCGATGTACGCTTTGCCCGCTCGCTGGATGACGGTCAGAGCTTCGACAAACCGATCACGGTGAATAGCGACCGGGCCCTGATCAGCCATCGCTTCGATGCGATGATCCTGGATGCGCAGCAACGAATTGTCCTGATCTGGATCGATAAGCGCGACCAGGCCGCGGCCAAGCGCAACAAGCAAAGCTACACCGGCGCAGCCCTGTACCTGGCGATGTCTGACGATGCCGGTGCCAGTTTCGGCCCGAACCGGAAGCTGGTCGACCACAGTTGTGAATGTTGTCGGATCGCGGTGGACCGGGACCCCGACGGCCAGGTGGTTGCGTTGTGGCGCCATGTATACCCGGTCAATATCCGCGACCATGCGATAGCCCGGGTTATTGCTGAAGACCTGCCGATTAAGGGCCAGCCGGTACGGGCCAGTGACGATGACTGGCTGATCGATGGCTGTCCGCATCATGGCCCGGACCTGTCGATCGATACCGCCGGCAAGGCGCATATGGCCTGGTTTTCCCAGGGCAACAATCAGCGCGGCATGATCTATGGCCAGTTCGACTTCGACGATATGCAGACCAAGCAGGTAGCCAGTTTCGATGCCTCACCGGCGGCCGCACGTCCGCAGATTCAGGTCATGGGCGACCACCTATTCCTGATGTGGAAGCGTTTCAACGGGCAGCAGATGGAGCTGCTGATCAAACGCTCCGTCGATGACGGCAGCAGCTGGAGCGAGGCCGAGATCATAGCGACCACCGAACATGCCTCCGATCATCCCGACTGGCTGCGCCACGGCGACAGGCTGTATGCATCCTGGCATACCCAGGCCGAGGGCCTGCGCCTGATTCCGGTTGAACCCCGATGAAAGCCCTGAGCCTGGGATTGCTGTTCGCCAGCTGGCTATCTTCCTCGATCGCGGCCCCGGCCCTGAAACCCTTCGATACCGAGAGCCTGGATCAGATCCTGCAACAGCGCCAGGGGCAGGCCTTCGTGCTCGTGTTATGGTCGATCGACTGCCCGCCCTGTATCAGCGAACTGGCCCAGATCCAGCAGTTACGCGAGCAGTTTTCACCCGACAACCTGGTGCTGGTGTCGACCGATGACATCGGCTATGCCGATGAGATCCAGCAGCTGCTCGCAGCACATCAACTCGAGCAGATGGATAACTGGGTATTCGCCAACCCGATGCCGGAGCGTTTGCGCTACCGGATCGACCCGGCCTGGTATGGCGAACTGCCGCGCAGCTATTTTTACCAGGCCTCACATGAGCGCCAGGCCCATAGCGGTCGCTTGAGCAACGAGATGTTGCAGGGCTGGCTGAACCAGCAGCCACATCGAGTAACGAGGAACTGAGCATGGAATTCCTGAAAACCTACCTGGACCTGATGGTGTTCGGCATCCTCGGTGGCATGAGTTTTTTTACCGTCTGGTTCGCGATCGAACGGGTGCACTATTACCGCCGGCTGCGACTCGCCGAGTACCAACATGCCGAGGAATTGAATGTCGTGTTAACCAATAACCTGACCATCATCTCCTCTATAGGGGCCAATGCGCCCTATGTCGGCCTGCTGGGAACGGTGCTGGGCATTCTGATCACCTTCTATGACCTGGGCCAGGGTGGCAATATCGATCCGGCCACGATCATGCTGGGCCTAGCACTGGCCCTGAAGGCGACGGCTGCCGGCTTGCTGGTCGCGATCCCGGCGATCCTGGTCTACAACGGACTGCTGCGCAAGGTCGATGTATTGAAAGCGCAATGGAACAAGCTTAACGCAAGCGACTGATGAAGCGATTCGACCAGATCAACGTGATCCCGTTCATCGACATCATGCTGGTGTTGCTGGCGATCGTGCTGACCACCGCCACCTTCATCAGCCAGGGCCGACTGGACATCAACGTACCCAGGGCCAGCAGTCAGCAGGCGGTGGCGGAGATCGAACAAATCGACCTCGCCATCGATCAGAACCTGGTCATTTATTACCAGCAAAACCCGGTATCGATCGTCGAACTAGAACGCCATATAGACGACCTGGACCGGGAATCGAAGATCTCGTTCAGGGTCGACCAGCTGGTGCCATTCCAGAACTTCATCGAGGTGCTGGATTTGCTCAAGCAGCAGGACTTCGAACGACTGTCGATCATTACTCAGAAGCAGCCATGAAGTGCGTTTTCTGTCATGTTTCCGGATTGACCGTGTCGATTCTGATCCATGCAGCCATCGTGCTCGGCTACCTGGCCCTGGTCTCCGGAACCCAACTGATAACCGACAGCGAAACAGCGACAGAGATAGAACTGGCAATGTTTGAACAGCTTGTGGAACCCGTACCCGAGCCGGAGCCACTGCCAGAACCTGAATCGATACCCGAACCTGAACCGGAACCGATAGCTGAACCCGAGCCGATAGCGGAACCTGAACCAGAACCAATAGCTGAACCCGAGCCGACCCCGCAGCCAGCGCCGGAGCCGCTAACAGAGCCCGAACCTGAGCCCATACCGGAACCACTGGCTGAACCGGAACCGGCACCCAGCCCCGAGCCTTTACCCGAACCTGCCCCGCAACCAACGGTTGCAGAAGCTCCCGAGGCACCCACAATCGACCAGGCCATGCTCGATCTGATCGCACTGGAGGAAAAACAGTATCGCCACCAGGTGGTCAGGGCGATAGAGAAAAATAAATTCTTCCCCAAGCGAGCCAAGCGCCTGCGCAAGGGCGGTGACATCCTGGTCGAGTTCACCCTGAACCGCGATGGCAGCCTGTTCGATTTGAAAGTCCTCGAGGCGACCGGCCATGCCTCATTACAGGAAGCCGCCAAGCAAGCGATCCAGATATCGGCCGCCTTTCCGCCGTTTCCCGAAAAATCATCCCGGGCAAGCTGGACCTTCCAGACCAGGCTGGAGTACCGGCTTAGATAGAGATTAACCGGGCATGGGTCGATCAGGCACCGCCACGGTCAGTATCGCAGGGATAGAAAGTGGGTAAGGATGGTCAAACCAGTGTCTGTCACCGATTTCCGATAATCCCGGATGACAGCCTGTTTTCACCTTAGGTACTAGACTATTCGCATGGCTGTAGATTATTCCATCATCGTTCCCGCCTACAACGAAGCGAAATATCTTCCCGCAAGCTTGAAGATGATTCAGCAGGCGATGGATAGCATTCCACTCAAGGGCGAGATCATCGTCACCGATAACAACTCCAGCGACAATACCGCCGAGCTGGCGCAGCAGCTGGGGGCCAGGGTCGTGTTCGAACCGGTCAACCAGATCTCCCGCGCCCGCAATGCCGGCGCCCGGGCCGCGCTCGGCAAATACCTGGTCTTCGTCGATGCGGATACCCATATCAGTCCGGAGGTTCTAAAGACAGCCCTGGATAACCTGCAATCGGGTGAGTGCTGCGGTGGTGGCGCGGTGGTCACCTTCGATCACGAGATCAACCAGGCGCAAGCCAAAGCTCTGTCCGTATGGATCTGGATCTCGACCCAATTCAAACTGGGCTCCGGCTGTTTTCTGTATTGCACGAAAGCGGATTTTGATAGCACGGGCGGTTTCAGCGAGGCGGTCTATGCCAGTGAAGAAATCTGGTTTTCCAGAAGCATTAAACGGCTCAAAACCAACCGGGGCAAAACATTTCAAATCATTACCGACTACCCGGTGATTTCCTCTGGGCGAAAATTCGAATGGTTCAGCATGTGGCAACAAACGCTGTTGTTGATCATGCTCACCGTGTTTCCCTACGGTGTGTTTTCCAGGCGCTTTTGTGCTTTTTGGTACAAGCGCCCAAACGAACAAAAGTGACCATGCATAAACAGGGCTACGCTAACCAGGACACCCCACTCACGCCCCTCCACCAGCTTGCTATCAGGGCTTGATACCTGTACTGATTGCTTCATATCCCTGTCTGCAAACCCCTGTTTGTGACCTATTTAATTTACAAATCCAGTTCCATTGACTATGGTTATAAGGATATTTCTATTTTGAATTAACGAATAAGGACCAGTAAGGCATAGATTTTACGGTCCTTTTCTGTGTATAGAAACCAAGAGGTGGTAGTAGTGCAAAAATATAAAACCTTGGGCACTTTGATTCTGTTAGCAACTTTCTCAGTGCTCGCGCCAACCGGGGTGTTGGCGGCATCCGAATCCTATATCCAGGCAGTCAAGCTCGACATCGGCGAATTTGAAAACGATATCTGGGTCGAACCGCCCGATTCCGAGTGGTTCCCAAAGAGCCAGAAATTCAGTGCCGGCAGGTCTGACAGCGTTGCGAGTTTCTCAGCCTTTGTCCAGGATCGTTTCCCCGGCAGCTATCTGCTGTTCAACAAACTCGATGACAACAGTCAAAACAAAGTCTGGCAAAACTATAACAAGACCGGCGACCTGGGCGGCATCCGCAGTGATATCTATTCGCTATGGAAACAGGCGCGGCGTAATCGTTATAAGCGATAATAACAACAGTACCGAGAGACCATCATAATGAATTTGAGAACTGTATTTTTAACGACTGGATTGCTGTCGCTGGCTTATGCTTCTTCGGTAAGCGCGGTCGATCGCAACCTGCCATTTCCGGAAGGCACCCCCACCGCAACCGAGATTGCCGAGCAGGTCTATTTTGCCAACCATTTGTATGCCTTCGACAATTTTTCCATTGGCGCACACAAGAGCAAGAACCGCAAAGCGGTGCTGATCAACCGGAGTGCGGACGGCACCGACAATACGATTGCGGTCGAACGCCACCTGAATAACAGCTACGACAGTGACGGCAGCATTAAGGCCCGTGACCTGGCCATCTTTCGCTCTGGTAAGTTGAAAGGCACCGGCATGCTGGTCACCGAATATGACGATCCTGCGAAAGATTCCAGTTACATGTTGTGGATTCCATCCCTGCGCAAAATCCGCCGCTTTGCCCAACCTGCCCACGAGGACAGCTGGGGCGGCAGCGTGTTCACCTTCGGTGATGTAACCCTCAGAAAACCGGAACATGAAACGCATGAACTCCTGGGCAAGAAAAAGATGCGCAGTTGCCTGGGCGCAATTGCTGAACTCGAAGACCGGGGTTTCCGCTATGTGCAGAAACTGCCCGAAAAGAGTTGCCGTAATATCGGCAAAGAGGTCTATGGCCTGAAAAGCACCACCAAGTTTCCCAACTGGTGGTACGACTACCGGATCTCCCTGGTCGATACCAAGACCTTTGCCGATTACCGCACGGTTTATTACAAAGATGGCGAAATGATCAAGATCATCGATCGTGACTGGGGCGTGATGGAAGACAAACTGGCCTCCAGTGATCCCAGGGCGCTGTTCTGGAGATACTGGTATGGGGTCGACCTCAAGACCGGCAAGGAAAGCTGGGCCGTCATCCCGGAACGAATCATCGAGTTCAACCGTGACGTCGGTAACCGGTTCTGGTCAGAACGGACCCTGCGAAGAATCAAGCGCTGATTACCCGCCAACAGGACTGTCATTGCGAGCGCAGCGCGGCAATCTCAACCGCTGAGATCGCTTCACATCCGTACGCGATGACACCAGGGTAGAAAACCCCGTCATCCCGGGCCTGAACCGGGATGACGCCAATTACGCTTCACCCCCAGGCCAGCGACCATATCGCCAGTGCCACCACAACAACCATGGCCGAAGCCATCGCGATATTGACCCTGAAGTGGGTTTGCGGGCTCAAGTCCAGTTGATTGACGACATTACCCGCCGCCAGCC
>JASJBV010000019.1 GCA_030066335.1 Gammaproteobacteria bacterium | reverse complement strand
GCCCCGCTGCAGTTGCCCACGCAGATCAGGCTGGAGCTGACCGGTCAGGACATTGCGCTGACCTATCAGCGCCAGCGCAAACCCCGGCTGGAGGAGACCGGGCAAGGCTTGATCATCTTTCACCAGGATCAGGACCAGGCGCTCGACTTATTGCGCCAGTGGCTCAGGCAACAGGCCCGGCAGCAACTGCTGCCTCGCCTGCATGCGCTGGCCGCCGAACTGGGATTCAGTTTCCAGCGGGTAACGATTCGCAGTCAGAAGAGTCGTTGGGGCAGTTGTTCCAGCCGTGGCACGATTTCTCTCAACGATCAGTTGATGTTCATGCCGGCTGCCAGCGTCCGTTACCTGATGATCCACGAGCTGTGTCATACCCGGCACCTGAACCACTCACCCGCCTTCTGGCAACTGGTCGAGCAGTGTTGTGCGGATTATCGAGCCCACGAACAGATACTGAACCGGGGCCGTGAGCTGGTACCCGGCTGGTTTCTGCAAAGTCTGTACCGCTAAGCAGATTCCGCCACAATGGCCCGGTTAACCCTGTAAAGATTGGATTGGCGGGTATATGGGCAAGCGCAGAGCCAGACCAGGTCGCGACCTTTAATGCTACGATTGGGAAACGAGTTAATCGGATCTTCAAAAGCAAGGCGAGTGAACCAGATAAGTGCACGGATTGAAGTGGCTTGAACATAGCGCTCATTTTTAAGTAATATAGATCGTCTACGATCGATCTAAGAATGAGATACACCATGTCTCCTCAAATGATTCGCGAGCGCCAGATAGTTGAGGCCATCAACAAGCTGTCTTCCCAGTTGGACTATCATTGCAAAGATTGTCCTGCTGCAGAACATACCGATTTACTGCAGGATGCGATAGACGACCTTAGGGCGCAGTTAGACGAATTACTTAACCAGCGCGCCATCTACCAGGAATAAGCCCTGATCAGCCTGGGTGGCCGTGCAGATAGCTCGACGCTCAGTGGTCTCAACCCTGTTCAATATCAGATCAAAAACCGGCCACAGCTAAGGCATTCTCAATGTCTCACCAGATTGTAACTACTGGTTCAACACCTGCTCGATGATTTCGACCACCGACGGGTATGGTCCGAACTCACCAGCGATCAGTTTCTCATCACCGGGCTGGTATTTGCCGGTTTGCACCAGGCAGGCCTGTAAACCATTTTGCAGCGCGCCCTCGACATCACCGTAGACATCATCACCGATCATCAACACTTCATCAGGATTACAATCCACCGTTGCCAGTACCTGGTCAAAAAACGCGGTAGACGGTTTGCCCATGATAATCGCCTCACAGGCTGCCGCGTATTCAATTGCCGAGATAAAGGGCCCCGCGTCCAGTAACAGTTCGTTGCCGAGCTTGAAATAACGATTGCGCCCAATACCGATCAATGGCGCGCCCTGCTGGCAGAGCTGGAACGCCCGGTTGAGGTTGGCATAATTGAAGCCATCGGCCGCATCGCCAATGATCACCGCGTTTGGCTCGGACTGATCGAGATCGGCAAATTCAGATAGGATATTCTGATGCACCAGGCAGTAGGGTCTTTTCCCATGTTGCCTGATCCAGCTATGCGCGGCACTGGTCGCGGTGAACAACTGATCGCTGGCAATGGTAAAGCCCAGGGCGAAAAGATCCTGCAGCAGGGTCTGCCGGGTCAGGCGCGAGGTATTGGTGACAAACCGAATCTGCAGGTCGCTGTCCTGCACCCGTCGGATCGCTTCCACCGCGCCATCGATGGCTCGATCGCCGACATAGATCACCCCGCTTAAATCAAAAAAGATCGCCCTGATCATGCATCCAGTATAAGCAGATGGGCCAGCCCCGCAAAGATCGATTTGATCTAGATCATAGTCTGATCATTTTTCACAGACTGGATATTGTTCGCTATTTTCCAAGTCCATATCTTAGGCTTGTAGATAAGTGAGGATAGGTGAGGAGGTAGCTATGAACGCTGAAAAAAAGGAAGTTGAAAAAGTAAAATCCGGCACCGTCACGACCCCATTCGATGAAATGGAACAGATGCTGGACCGGTATTTTTCCCAGGGCTGGATGCGTCCCTTCCGCATGGACTGGCCGGAATTCGCTCATCTCAAGCCACCGTTCGAGGGCAAAACACCCAGTGTCGATATTATTGAGCGTGATGCCGAGATCGTGGTCAGGGCAGAATTGCCGGGGGTGGACAAGGACGATATCGATATCTCGGTGACCGAGCGCAGTGTCAGTATCAAGGGCAGCAGCAGTCACGAGGAGAAAGAGGAAAAAGGCGATTATTACCGCAGCGAAATCTCCCGTGGCAGTTTTGCGCGCAGTCTACCGTTGCCGGCCGAGGTCGAGGAAAGCAAGGCCAAGGCCAGCTTCAAGGACGGCATCCTGGAATTGACCCTGCCCAAGAAATCCAAGTCCAAGCGGCACAAAATCAGCATCGATTGACCGGGGAATAGCGGCAGGCATACAGGCAACTGTATGCCTGGGTTCAATTTGCCGGGACATCAACGGCGGTTGATTTTCTGGCGGACAGCTAATCCAGGTCAAGTTAAACGGGATGTACCTACCAAATGATTGCGGTAGAATTTTCTCAGGGTTTGATAATAACGATCAGCGTGACATGAGGAGGCGGCTATGTCGTCAATTATCTATAATGGTTATCAGCTAAAACTCAGCGGCGAGTTACCAGAGATCGGGAGTGACGCGCCACCCTTCAAACTGACCCACGGCGATCTCACCAGCGCCACCCTCAACGATTACACCGGGAAGAAAGTGATACTGAATATCTTTCATACCCTGGATACCCCGCTGTGTTCGGACTCGGATCATCGTTTCAACAACCTGTTTATCAATCGCAAGGATGTCGTGGTACTAGTGGTCTCTGCCGACCTGCCGTTTGCCCAACGTCACCTGTGCGTGGTCGACGATATTCATAACGTGATCCCGCTATCGATGATGAAAAACAAACAGTTCGGCGAGGACTATGGCGTGCTGATTACCAGCGGTCCGTTGGAAGGTTTGCTCGCGCGTTCGATCGTGTTGATCGATGAGAAGGGTAAGGTCGCTTACACCCAACTGGTACCGGACCTGGGTAATGAGCCGGACTACCTGTCGGCGCTGGACGCGGCCAAGTAACTCAATACTTTTTTAGCCTCTAACCTGCTCTTCCGCACACAGGTGCGATGCATATGCGTCGTGAAACCATTTCATCGCAAACGGCGTTAACAGCGTCGTCAGCACAATGACGATCACCATCCCCGCGTGAATCTCATTGTTGAGAATGCCGCTGATCCTGCCCAGTTCGGCAAAGATCAGGCCGATCTCTCCGCGCGGCACCATCGCCATCCCGATCGCCCATTTTGACCAGATGCTCTCATTGAGAAAAAACGGCCCGATCATCTTGCCGGCCAGCGCCAGCACGAATACCGATAGCGAGAAGCCCCAGATGAAGGGCGACCCCCAGTCGATTTCGGCCAGGTTCAGGGACAGGCCGATATAGACGAAGAAGATCGGGGTGAACAACTGGATGATCGGCATCATCTGTTGCTCGACACACTCGGCACAATGCCGGTCAGAACTGATGACGATGCCGAAAGGCAGGAAAAAACGGCGCGACAAGGCCAGGCCGGCAGCAAAACCGCCGAGTAACTCGGGCGCACCCAACTGGTGAGATATCCACGAAAACAACAACACCAGTGAAATAATCGTGGTCGGGATCACCCCCGGCAGTTTACTGTTTTCCTGCAGGCGGGAGACATAAACCGACATGATCTTGGCCGCAATCGGCGCCACCGCAAAGAAGATTGCGATGAACAGGATCACCTTGGTCACATTGACCAGGCTGACCCCGCCGCTGACCGAAAAGTCGTACAGGATCGCCAGCAGTACCACACCGAGCACATCATCCAGCACCGCTGCCCCAAGCACCACCTGGCCTTCATGCGCCTGCTGGCAATTCAGATCGCGCATGACGCGAACCGTAATACCGATCGAGGTGGCGGTGATGGTGCCGCCGATAAACAGGGATACCAGCAGGGAAAGGTCAAACAACCAATAGGCCAGGACAAAGCCGAAGACCATCGGGAATAAAAACCCGCTAAGGGCGACGAATAACGATTTATTGCTGGCATAGAGCAGGCGCTTGGCGTCGGTCTTGAGCCCGACCTCGAACAGCAGCAGGATGATACCGATCTCGGCCAGCATCTTCAGAATCTCATCGGGTTCGACCCAGCCCAGCAGGCTGGGGCCGAGGATCACCCCGGCCATCAGTTCGCCGATTACGGATGGCGCACCCAAGTAATCGGCAAGCTCGGCAAATAACCTGGCTGCTACCAGAATCAGTAACAGATGCAGAATGAATTCATGTGCCTGTTGTACTTCCATCGATCCCCTGTATTGAAAACAGTCCAGCTGTCATCGGTGCATTGCTGATTAATTGTCAGCGCTGTTTAATTGAAAGCGGTTACGGCTATCACGCACCAGCCAGCCATCTTCGACCATTTGTTGCAGGCACAGCTTGGCTTCCTCACGGCTAACCGGCTCGCCGTCACAACCAAATACCATCACCGCATTGATCGTTGGTTTGATGCTTTGTTCGTCGACAATTGCCCTGATCAGTTTGTCATAGCAGTCATTCTCGTCCGCCTGCTCCGGTGCCTGCTCAGCTTCCGGCAATAGGCAGACGCCGTCATCGTCTTCCTGGTCACTGGGGCACAGGCTCTTATGCACCGAGGTGCAACCCAGCGGCACGACGAAGAGGGTCAGAGTGGTGGCGACGATGGGCCCGAATAACAGGGAAATCGCCATCCCCTGGAAGATCGGATCAAACAGGATTGTTGCCGAACCTGCCATCATCGTCAGATTGGTCACCCAGATTGGTCGCATCCTGATCTGGCCGGCATTGGCCACCGCATGCATGGCATCCTGGCCGAGATGGATTTCATTCTTGACAAAATCGACCAGCAGGATCGAAGACCTGACCTCGATACCGGCCAGGGCGATGAAACCGATCATTGAGGTTGCGGTGAACTCCGCGTTCAACAGCCAATGGCCGGGGATGATACCGATCAGGGTCAACGGAATCGGTGCCATGATCACCGCCGGCAAAATGAAATTTCTGAATTCCAGTACCAACAGGCCAAAGATCAGGACCAGCGCCGCGGCAAACGCCAGCCCCATATCGCGGAAGGTTTCATAGGTGACGACCCATTCACCACTCCACTCGAAACCGGAGTGCAAATCGTCCTCCGGCGCCCCGGTCATGGTACCGGTGATCTGTACCCCATCCGGCGCAACATAGTCGTTAAGGGCGTCTTCAACCGACAGGATACCGTAAATCGGCGCCCCCAGCTTACCCTCCATTTCGCCGACGACATATTCCATGTCGCGCAGATCCTTACGGTAAATGATGTTCTGCTCCTCGGTCCTGACGAAACTACCCAGTTCGGACAGCGGAATCATCTGGCCCTGGGCGCTGGGGATCGGCAGATTATACAAACGCTCGATCTCGCCGCGCTTTTCCAGCGGTAACTGGAGCACGATATACTTAGGCTCCAGCGAACCATGCCCTTTCAGATCACCGAGCTTGAAACCGCCCATCGCCATCTGCACATTGCGGTTGATGGTCTCCACCGCGACCCCCTGGCGCATCGCTTTTTCGGTATCGACATTAAACTGCCAGCGCTCATAGGGCATGATCATGTAATTGTCGGCATCGACCAGATTGGGGGTTTCCTCGAAAATCCGCGTCATGTCGGCGGTCACCTGGCGCCGGGTCTCGGCATCTGGCCCATAGACCTCGGCAACCATGGTCTGCAATACCGGCGGCCCCGGCGGCATCTCCACCACCGCGATCTTGGCCCCCATCGCGTGTGCATGCTCGGTCAATATATTGCGCGTTGCCTCCGCGATCTGATGACTGCTGCGCTCGCGATGGTCCTTATCCAGTAGCATCACCTGGATATCCGCATGCCAGGGATCCTGGCGCAGATAGTAATGCCGCACCATACCGTTGAAATTGAACGGGGATGCGGTACCGGCATAGGTCTGCATCGCGGTTACCTCGGGCACTTGTTGGCGCAGGATTTCCGCCAGGCGCCGTGCCACGTTGGCGGTTTCGAGCAGGGCGGTGCCTTCCGGCATGTTGATCAGGATATTGAATTCGGGCTTGTTATCGAACGGCAGCATCTTGACCGTCACCGCCTTGGTGTAAAACATCGAGACCGCGAGGAAGAACAGCACCACGATAGAAATCAGAAATCCCCAGCCGAGCGTCCGATTCTGGATTAGCGGCAACAGCAGCGGACGGTAAAAGTTACCCACCTTGTCCTGGAATTTCTTCTCCTTGATTTCCGCTTCCTCCAGGTGCGACAACCTGGGTTTCAGGCGCAGGGAAAACCACGGACTAAAGACAAATGCAGCGAACAGGGAAAACAGCATCGCCACCGAACCCAGCACCGGTATCGGTCGCATATAGGGCCCCATCATGCCGGAAACAAAACCCATCGGCAGCAACGCGGCAACGATGGTGAAGGTCGCGATAATGGTCGGATTACCCACCTCGCGGACCGCATCGACCGCGGTAGCGATCGAGGTCTCGCCATTGCGCAACCAGCGGCGGAAGATATTCTCCACCACCACGGTGGCGTCATCGACCAGGATGCCGATGGAAAAGATCAGCGCGAACATGCTGACCCGGTTGATCGTATTACCCAGCGCCCAACTCGACCAGATCGTAATCAGGATTACCACCGGGATAACGGTGATGACGACGATCGCCGGGCGCGCGCCGATCGTGATCCAGCACAGGATACTCACCGCGATCGCGGCATAGATCAGGGCCAGCAATAATTCATTGACCTTGTCGTTGGCGGTCTTGCCGTAATCCCGGGTAATCGTGGTATTGATATTGTCCGGGATCAGTCGGCCCTTCAGACTCTCCAGCCTGGCAATCACGTCTTCCGCCACGGTGACCCCGTTGGAACCTTCCTTTTTCGCCAGCGCAATGGTCACCGCCGGAACATCATTGGCCACCAGTGCCGGGTTGGTGGCCTCGGCGCCGGAATAAAAAGATACCAGTTCGCTGGCCTCGGCACCGTCATCGATGATATTGGCGATATCCCGCATATACACCGGTTTACCCTGATTGACCCCGACCATCAGGGCCTCGATATCCTTGGCACTGGTCAGGAACGAACCGGTGAACACCTTGAACGAGCTATCCCCCTGCTCCAGGTAACCGGCGGGAAATTCACTGTTGGCGGTGCGGATCGTGTTGGCGATCTGGTCCAGGCTGAGGCCAAATCCGATCAGGCGCTCCGGCAACACCTCGATCCGTACCTGCTGCTCACGGCCACCGACGATAAAACCCTGGCCGGCATTCGGTACCTCTTTGAGGCGCTGTAGCACCTTGTGTGCCAGCACCCTTAATTCAGAATCATAAACACCCTCCGACCACAGGGTGACCGTGACCACCGGTACATCGTCGATCCCCTTGGGTTTGACCAGCGGCATCGACACCCCGGGCGGCATCTTGTCCAGGTTCGATTGCAGCTTGTCATGCACCTTAACGATCGAAGGCCCCATCTTCTCGTTGACCTTGAAGCGGACCGTGACCATGCCCATGTCGTGCTGCGAGGCCGAATACACATGCTTGACCCCCGGGATCTCGTTCATGATCCCTTCCAATGGCGCCACCGCCAGGTCGGCCACATCCTGGGCCGAGGCACCGGCATACTGGACGAAGATATCGATCATCGGTACCGAGATCTGCGGGTCTTCCTGGCGCGGGGTATAGATCAGGCCGATCAGGCCGATGAATAACGCCGCCCCAAAGAACAATGGGGTCAGTGGAGAATCAATAAAGAAATGGGCGATATTACCGGCCATGCCCAGGCGCGGGCCTTCCTCATGCTCGTGATGCGGATGGTGTGCGACCGGTCTCCGCGAGACATGCAATATCTTTTTGCCGGGTTTTTGCTCAGCCATTTTTCAGTGCAAAGCTTACTGGATGGAGCGGCCGGAGGTGAGATAAGACGGCGGATTGACCACCACCCGCTCATTGGCCTTGACCCCGTAACGAATCACCGCCATGCCACTGGGGAGGATTTCATTGACCCTGACCAGGCGCAGCTCCAGCAGATTTTGTTGATTGACGACAAAAATGGATGGCAGGCCGCCGCGTTCGATAACGGCAGCTGCCGGCACCAGCAGGCGCTCGCTGTCGCCACCGCCGCCGACGGGGATCCAGACCTCGGCATAGTTACCCGGAGCGGCCCGGGTATCCAGCGGTAGGGTAAATTCGACCTGGGTGGTGTGACGGACCGGATCCGAGGTTGGAAAGATCTTGCTGATGCGGACATTGGTGGGGCGGTTGATGCCGTCGACCTGGGCGGTCAATAACTGCCCCTCTACCAGGCCCGGCAACTGGCGATCGGGGACATCGACCACGATCTGCAGAATCGACAGGTCTTCGTAAACCAGTAACGGCTGGCCGGGCTGGATGGTATCACCGACCTCGATATTTTTGCTGACGATAACCCCGTCAAACGGGGCGATACTCATACTGTCCCGCAGCTTACTGTCGATCTGGCGGATTTGCGCCAATACCTGGTCGATTGCGTACTGCGCCTGTTGCACCCGGCTTTGGCCACCGTAGAGGTCGGCCCCGCGCTCCACACTGGTATCACGAATGCCCATGAATTCCGACATCGGGTTGGAAAATACCTCGTCGAACATACCCGGCATGCCCATCCCACCCGGGGTCTGATTGGTCAGCTGGCGGGATTCCTGCTGGCGATACAGCTGCACATTGGCATTGTTGAGTTCCTGGTAAGCCGAATAATACTGCGCCTCGGCGTTTTGCCGTTGCGCCAGCAACTCGTCATCATTGATCTTCACCAGCACTTCGCCCTGGCGAAAGCTGTCACCCTCTTCCCCGGCGATACCAACGACACGGCCTGGTAGCTGGGCCGTCAACACCACCGATCTCCAGGCCTTGACCGAACCACCGACAATCACCCGGTTGGCTGGCACCATCTGCCGCTCCACCGGAACTATGGTTAGAGGCCGGGATTGCTCAGCGAAACCCGGAGCAGTGCCCAGAGACCCCACCAATAACGCCAATGTTAAATGCAATAGTTTCATAGCACCCTGCCAGAATCTAACCAACTCGAGCCGAGTAAGGATTCCAAATCAGAACAGATAATTCAGTAAAAGTGAATGAGCCGGATCAAGTACGGCTTAATTAGTAAATAATAAAATACTAATATTAACAATAAAACTTATCTGAGACAACGAATAAAACCTGGGGATTGATCTGGGGGTATGGCGGTGCCGGTATCCAGGCTATGGCAGCCACCGGCATGGAGATTTGTCTATAGCGCGATAACCAGCAGCATGGCTGCTATGAACATGCCGACTATTTCGTAGGCCGTCAATGCGACCAGATGTTTGGGTGGGGTTGACTTTAATGCCGTCTGGGCAACTAAAAGATTCATGATTCCTTCCATTTTTTTAACATATACCTTATGTATATCAAACAAATGTGAAAGTTCAATGAATTTTTAATTTTTAATCATAAAGTGCAGATTTATAAGTTAATTTTAGTGAAAAAAATCATAATCAACACTCGGTGACATTGACCGCCAAACCGCCGCGGGCGGTTTCCTTATATTTCTTTTTCATGTCCTTTCCGGTTAAACGCATGGTTTCGATGACTTTATCCAGGGAAACGAAATGTTGCCCGTCACCCCTCAGCGCCATGCGCTTGGCATTGATCGCCTTGATCGCGGCCATCGCATTGCGTTCGATACAGGGTACCTGCACCAGGCCGTTGATCGGATCGCAGGTTAAGCCAAGATTGTGCTCCATCGCGATTTCCGCGGCATTTTCCACCTGCTGCGGACTGCCCCCCATAACCTCGGTTAATCCGGCCGCGGCCATCGAGCAGGCCGAGCCGACTTCGCCCTGACAACCGACCTCGGCGCCCGAAATCGAAGCATTTTCCTTGTACAGGATGCCCACCGCCGCCGCGGTCAGCAAAAAATCGACGATGCCGTCTTTATCGGCCGTGTTGGCAAATCGCTGGTAATACTTCAACACCGCCGGGATGATACCGGCCGCGCCGTTGGTGGGGGCGGTAACCACGCGCCCTCCGGCGGCATTCTCTTCGTTGACCGCAATCGCATACAGATTGACCCAGTCCATCGCCAGCAATGGGTCCTGCTCGGTGTCGGGCTTTTGCTGCTTGAGTTTGGCATACAGTTCCGGCGCGCGGCGCTTGACATTCAACCCCCCGGGCAGGGTGCCGCTATGTTCACAACCGGCCTGGATACAATCCTCCATCACCTGCCAGATCTGCAGTAAGCCCTGGCGGATTTCGCTTTCCTCACGCCAGGCTTTTTCATTCTCGAGCATAATCTGGCTGATGCTGGCATTGTGTTGCTGACAGATGTCCAGCAATTCGGCCATGCTGGTGAAAGGATGGGGTAGCTCGGTATCATCGATCGCGTGCAGCTGATCCGCTCGCGCATCGGCCTCTTCAACCACGAAACCACCACCGATCGAGTAAAAGATATTGCTGTGGAGCGTCTGCCCTGTGTGATCGCGCGCACTGATTTGCAGGCCGTTGGAATGATAGGCCAGACAGGTTTTGCCATCGAACAACAGATCACTGGCCGGATCGAACGGAATCGGATGTTTCCCCAGTAACTGCAGGGTCCGGTTGGCGGTTATCTGCGCAAGTCGGGCATCGATGCGCGAGGTATCGACATGCTGCGGATCTTCTCCCTCCAGGCCCAGCAGGATCGCCTTGTCAGTGCCATGACCGATGCCGGTGGCGCCCAGCGAACCATATAGCTCCACCCGTAATGCCTGGACCTGGCGCAACACACCAAGCTGCTCGAGCGCATTGACAAACTTCAAAGCCGCCCGCATCGGCCCCACGGTATGCGAGCTGGAAGGCCCGATGCCGATTTTAAACAGGTCGAAAACACTGATCGCCACTGGTCACCTCCAGCCAGAGGGTTGCCGCGATTAACGCGGGTTAGGCATAGACCGGGAACCGGCTGCAGATTTCCAGCACCTTGGCCTTGGTCGCCTCGATCGTCTGCTGGTTTTCCATATCATCGAGCACATCGCACATCCAGCCTGCCAGCTCGCGCGATTCGGCTTCCTTGAAGCCACGGGTGGAGATCGCCGGGGTACCGACCCGGATACCGCTGGTGACGAATGGCGACTGCGGATCATTGGGTACCGCGTTCATGTTAACAGTGATATTGGCCGCACCCAGCGCGGCATCGGCCGCCTTACCGGTCAGCCCCTGCTTGATAAAACTGACCAGGAACAGATGATCGTCGGTCCCACCGGAGACGACGTCGAACCCGCGTTCGATAAATACCTCGGCCATGGCCTGAGCATTCTTCACCACCTGCTGCTGGTAGGTCTTGAAGCCGGGCTCCAGTGCTTCCTTGAACGCCACCGCCTTGGCAGCGATGACATGCATCAGCGGCCCACCCTGGGTACCGGGGAAAACCAGCGAGTTGAATTTCTTTTCCAGTTCCTCGTTGTGCTTGCACATGATCAGGCCACCGCGCGGACCGCGCAGGGTCTTATGCGTGGTGGTGGTGACCACGTCGGCGATCGGTACCGGGCTTGGATAGACCCCGGCCGCCACCAGGCCGGCGATATGCGCCATGTCGACCAACAGGTAAGCGCCGACCTCATCGGCTATATCGCGAAAGCGTTGCCAGTCGACCACTCGTGAATAGGCCGAAAAACCGGCCACGATCATCTTCGGTTTGTGCTCCCTGGCCAGGGCCTCGACCTGCTCGTAATCGATCTCGCCGGTGTCCTCGTTCAGCCCGTACTGCACCGCGTGATAGATCTTGCCGGAGAAATTGGGCTTGGCGCCGTGGGTCAGGTGACCGCCGTGGGCCAGGCTCATGCCCAGCACGGTCTCGCCCGGCTGCATCAGCGCCATGTAGACCGCGGCATTGGCCTGTGAGCCGGAATGCGGCTGCACGTTGACATAGTCGGCACCGAACAATTGCTTGGCGCGCTCGATCGCCAGCTCCTCGGCCTTGTCCACGTACTCGCAACCGCCGTAATAGCGTTTGTGCGGGTAACCCTCGGCATACTTGTTGGTCATCTGGGATCCCTGCGCCTGCATGACCCGCGGACTGGCGTAGTTTTCCGAGGCAATTAGCTCGATGTGTTCTTCCTGACGGCGGTCCTCATTCTGCAAGGCAGCCCAGAGTTCATCATCATAACCCTCGATTCGATCATTTTTACTAAACATGTCTGTATCCCAATCTCTAAATAGGTTAAATGTGGCCGGCGCAGGCGAACCCGCAGTTTACCACCGACCCTCGCGTGGTTTGGCTATTCCAGTTCAATATCGACGATCAACTCATTCGCCAGGTCTTCCAGCACCTTGCTGAGCTGATCGATATCATGCCCCTTGGCCAGGCAAATACTGATCGATGCCCGGAACAGCTTTTCGCCGGACATACTGGCATCGATGACTTCGCTTTCCATTTCCTGCACTGTGGCACCATTACTCGCCAGCGCCGAGGAGATGCGGTAGATGATGCCTGGCTGGTCCTGGCCCAATAGCTCCAGCTTGTAGGCGCGGCCGGGCTTGCTGTCCGCGCTCGCGGTTTCGAAGGCGATATTCAGGCCCTCGGTCTTGCTCTTGAGGTCACTGGCGAAAGCCTCGAACTCCTGGTCCGGCAGGTTGACCCGCAGAATACCGGCGAACTTGCCCGCCAGGTTGGCCATGTGACTTTCAATCCAGTCACCCTGATGCTGAACCACGATACTGGCGATGGATTCAACGATGCCAGGACGGTCATCACCAATCAGACTTATCACAACCGCTTTTGTCACTTACTATTCCTCCAGATCAATCCGTCGCCATTGTAGCGCTTTGCTAACCCATGCTGCTTGTTTAAGCAACGGCAACCTGATCTGGCTCAGCATATTCGGCCACCGGCGGGCAGGAACAGACCAGGTTGCGGTCGCCATAGACATTATCCACCCGACCGACCGGCGACCAGTACTTGGCCTGCTTCAAGCTGGCTACCGGAAACGCAGCAAGCTGGCGGGAATAGCCGTGCGCCCAGTCATCGCCGGTCACACTATCCACCGTGTGCGGTGCATGTTTCAACGGGTTATCCTCCTTGTCCAGTTCGCCAGCGGCCACCGCATCGATCTCCTGTTTGATCGCGATCATCGCATCACAGAAACGATCGATCTCCTGCCGCGATTCGCTTTCGGTCGGTTCGATCATCAGGGTCCCTGGTACCGGGAACGACATGGTCGGGGCATGGAAGCCATAATCGATCAGGCGTTTGGCCACATCATCCACGGTGATACCAATCTCATCCTTGATCGGACGCAGATCGATGATACATTCGTGCGCGATCATGCCATTGGCATCGGTGTACAGGATCGGGAAGTGATCCTGCAGGCGCTGGGCCATGTAATTGGCATTGAGGATCGCCACCTGGGTCGCCTGGGTCACGCCAGACTGGCCCATCATCGAGATGTAAGCCCAGCTGATCGGCAGGATACCGGCACTGCCCCAGGGGGCACCCGATACCGGGCCCACATGCTCTGGCCCACCTGCCAGCTGCGAGTAACCGGGCAGGAAGGGTTTCAAATGTTCCACCACCCCGATCGGTCCGACCCCGGGTCCACCACCACCATGGGGGATGGCAAAGGTCTTGTGCAGGTTCAGGTGGGACACATCACCGCCGAATTTGCCCGGCGAACAGACCCCGACCATCGCGTTCATGTTGGCCCCATCGATGTAAACCTGGCCGCCGTGTTGATGGATCAGGTCACAGACCTCGACCACGCTGGCCTCGAATACACCATGGGTGGAGGGATAGGTAATCATGATCGCCGCCAGCTTGTCGCCATGCTGCTCCAGTTTGGCCTTGAGATCATCGAGACTGATATTGCCCTGCTCATCGGTGGCAACGACGATCACCCGCATCCCCGCCATGTGCGCGGAAGCCGGATTGGTGCCATGCGCGGAAGATGGAATCAGGCAGATATCGCGGTCCTGGTCACCGCGGCTGTCATGGTAAGCGCGGATCGCCAGCAAACCGGCATATTCTCCCTGGGCCCCGGAATTAGGCTGCAGTGACACCGCGTCATAGCCGGTCGCGGCGCATAACAACTGTTCCAGTTCCTCGATCAGTTGGGCATAGCCCTGCGCCTGATCCAGCGGGGCATAGGGATGCAATCCCGCGAACCCGGGCCAGCTTACCGGCATCAGCTCGGCCGCCGCATTTAGCTTCATGGTACAGGAGCCCAGTGGAATCATCGCCCGGTCCAACGCCAGGTCTTTATCTGCCAGCGATCGCATGTAACGCATCATCTCGGTTTCCGAGTGATAACTATGAAACACCTCGTGGGTCAGATAGGCACTACTGCGGACCAGCTCGGATGGCCAGTCGGGCTCCACCTCGGCATCCAGATCAGCGGCACTGAGACCATGGTCAGCACCGCAAAATACCGCCCATAGCTGCTCGACATCGGCCGCGGTGGTGGATTCATCGAGCGCGATACTGATATGTGCAGCATCCAGGCGGCGCAGGTTGTAACCTCGGTCAACTGCCGCCTGCAGGTAGGCATCGGTTTTATCGCCGCTATTCAGGGTAATGGTGTCAAAGTGGTATCGATTGGTGATTTCCAGGCCAGACTGGCGTAATCCCTTGGCCAGGATCGCGGTCAGGCGTTGGATCCGTTCGGCGATCTGTTGCAGGCCCCGTGGACCATGATAAACCGCATACATGCTGGCGATCACTGCCAGCAGGGCCTGCGCGGTGCAAATGTTACTGGTGGCTTTTTCCCGGCGTATATGCTGCTCGCGGGTTTGCAGCGCCAGGCGGTAGGCCGGATTGCCATGACTGTCGATGGACAGACCGATCAGGCGCCCCGGCATCGAGCGCTTGAATGCGTCGCGGGTGGCCATGTAGGCGGCATGCGGCCCGCCATAAAACAGCGGTACGCCGAAGCGCTGAGTATTGCCGACTGCAACATCGGCCCCGAATTCACCCGGCGGGGTTAACAGGGTCAGGCTCAGCAGGTCGGCGGAAACCGCCACCAGCGCCTTCTGCGCATGGGCCTGCTCGCAGATCGCCCGGTAATCACGGATCTCGCCCGAGGTGCCAGGATATTGCAGCAACACACCGAACAGGTCCAGACCCTGCAGATCCTGCATTGGGTCTCCGACCACCACCTCGATATCGAGGGTCGAGGCACGGGTCTTGACCACATCGATATTCTGCGGATGACAATCGTCAGCGACGAAGAACAGCTTGCCCTTGCTTTTACTCATGCGTTGACACAGGGTCATCGCCTCGGCACAGGCGGTTGCCTCATCCAGCAGCGAGGCATTGGCCAGTTCCAACCCGGTCAGGTCGGTGACCATGGTCTGAAAGTTGAACATGGCTTCCATCCGGCCCTGGGATATCTCGGCCTGGTAAGGGGTATAGGCGGTATACCAGGCCGGGTTCTCCAGGATGTTGCGCTGGATGGTCGGTGGGGTCAGGGTATTATGATAACCCAGACCGAGATATGACTTTAGCAGCTGGTTATTGTCAGCCATGGTTTTCAATCGCGCCATGGCTTCGTGTTCAGTCAACGCTGCACCGATCTGCATCTCATCGCGGCGGCGAATCGACTCTGGCACTACTTTCTCGATCAGTTGATCGAGAGATGATAATCCCAACGCTGCCAGCATCGATTGCTGGTCCTGCTCAGCAGGGCCGATATGCCGACTGGCAAAATCATCGGCGCGATGTAATTGTTGCAGGGAAAGGCGTGACTGCTTCATGGTTGTACCTCAATCCAGGCTTTGCATATAGGTTGCTTCATCCATCAGATCATCCAGTTCCGATGAATCATTCATTTTGACTTTCATGAACCAGCCGGCTCCCATCGCGTCCTCATTGACCTTACCGGGATCCGCATCCAGTTCCTCGTTGACTTCCAGTACTTCGCCACTGACCGGCATGATCAGGTCACTGGCGGATTTTACCGATTCGATTACGGCGACCGCGTCACCCTTGTCGAGTTCATCGCCGACCGCGGGTAATTCGATATATACCAGCTCGCCGAGCTGCTCCTGGGCATAGTCGGTAATCCCGATCAACGCCGTACCATCTTCCTCGGCGACCACCCATTCATGATCTTCGCTAAAACCTATAGTGCTCATTGTTAATATCCTCTTTCGTCAAATTTGCTAGAAGTCCGCTTATTGGTGTTGCGGACTTAACCCCGATAATATCGCTGCTGCACGAACGGCAACTTGACCACGCTGAGCGGAACCTTCTTGTCCCGTACCAGGGCGAATAGCCGGGTATCCACCGCCACGTAATCAATCGCAACATAGCCCATCGCGACCGGCCCCTCGACCGTCGGTCCAAAACTGCCGCTGCTGACATGACCAATCTCCTTGCCGTCGGCGTCGATCACAACCGCGCCCTCGCGTACCGGCATGCGTCCCTCGGGTTTGAGGCCGACACGCTTGCGGGTCACCCCCTCGCTGATCTGGCGCATGATAATGTCAGCCCCCGGATAGCCGCCGGGCCGGGCACCGTCAGCCCGGCGTGATTTGGTCAATGCCCACAGCAGGCTCGATTCAACCGGGGTAGTCTGCTGGTCGAGATCATGACCATACAGACACAGGCCGGCTTCCAGGCGCAAGGAATCGCGTGCGCCCAATCCCACCGCTTCCACTTCCGGCTGCACCATCAAGGTTCTCGCCAGGCGATCAGCGTCGTCATTATGCACCGAAATTTCGAAACCATCCTCACCGGTGTAACCGGAGCGGGTGACAAAACAGGCGATACCGTCTATGTCCAGGTTGGCCGCGGTCATGAACACCAGCTCCTGGCTCTCGGGCGCCAGGCGCGCCATCACGGCTGCCGCCTCCGGGCCCTGCAGGGCCAGCAATGCATGGTCGGCCAGCACCTCGATCTCGCAATCCTCGCCAATATGCTGCTGCAGGTGCTGGATATCCTGTTGTTTACAGGCCGCATTGACCACCAGGAACAGGTGATCCCCGGCATTGGTCACCATCAGGTCATCCATGATGCCGCCCTGCTCATTGGTCAATAATGCATAACGCTGCTTCATGACCCCCAGATCAATGATGTCCACCGGCATCAAGGTCTCCAGCGCGGCCGCGGCATTGGCCCCGGATACCCGCAGCTGGCCCATGTGCGAAACGTCGAACAGACCGGCATTCTGCCGGGTATGCTTATGTTCCTTGACGATACCCAGCGGGTACTGCACCGGCATCGCATAGCCGGCAAACGGCACCATCTTGGCTCCCAGCTCAACATGCAGGTCATACAGCGCGGTTTTCAATAATTCTTCACTGCTATCGTTCATGGTTTATCCTCTGGTTTCTAATCCGAACTATCCGCCCCGGATGGGTGCTAAATGGCTGATTCATCACAGGGACAGGTCTTCGGATGGGGTACAAACCCATAAAATCTGGGCATCCTGTTCACTTTCGGAAACACATAAATGGCCCATCCCGGCATCATAATAAAGACTATCGCCCTGCTCCAGCCTGATCGGCTCGTAGAATTCACTGAAAAACCGGATGGCACCGGACAGCACCAGTAAAAACTCTTCACCCGAGTGCCTGACCCAATCTGGAAAGTCATCGAACGACCGGGCATGGACGGTGGTTTTAAATGGGACCATTTTTTTGTTGGTTAATTCGGTTGCCAGTAATTCATGCTCATAGGTCGCGGTCGGATGCGACCGGCCCTGACCGTTGCGGGTAAAGGCCCTGCGGCCGGAAATCAGGCTCTCCGGGGTAGACACGAATAATTGCGGCACATCGATACCGAGCCCGGCCGCCAGTTTCTGCACCACCTCGAAGGTCGGCGAAACCTGTTCGTTCTCGATCTTCGACAGGGTGGACTTGGCCAGACTGCTGCGTTTTGCCGCCTCATCCAGGGTCCATTTGTTGCGCAGGCGGATTTCCCGTACCTTTTCCCCCAGTTTCAACGGCTCAAACAGCTGTTCGGCTTTGATCGCAGACATCGGTATCGGCTCAATCATGGATAGAATGGTTACATTGTAGGCCTATTTGTTTCCTATTGGAAATAAAATTTCTTATGTTTTTTTAATCGTTTTAGCCGGACTCTTCCCGGGCCGGGATAATGGCTTGAATTGCCATTACCGGCGCAGGTTTTTTGCCGACAAGGACGTGCTAATTTAGTTTGTGCTGCTATATAATGCGCTAACAAAAAAAACTCTGTGACACTCCTTCTATGAAATCTGTCAGGGCGGTTATTGCGTCATTAATGGATAGCGTGCGCGATCTGCTGCCGATTATCCTGGTCATCGGTTTTTTCCAGCTGGTCGTCCTGCAACAGCCCATCCCCAATTTTGGCGAGATCCTGATCGGCATCCTGTTCGTGGTCATCGGCCTGACCCTGTTCGTGCATGGCCTCAACCTGGGCCTGTTTCCAATCGGCGAGACCATGGCCTATTCGTTTGCCAGCAAGGGCAGCATTTTCTGGCTGTTGGTGTTTGCCTTCGCCCTGGGCTTCGGCACCACGGTTGCCGAGCCGGCATTGATCGCGGTCGCCAACGAGGCCGCGATCGTCGCCGCCAGCGGCCAGATGATCGAGGATAGCGAACAGGCCAGAGACTCCTACGCGTTTGGCTTGCGCATCACGGTGGCGATTTCGGTGGGGTTTGCGATCGTGCTCGGCGTATTCCGCATCATCAAGGGCTGGCCGATCCAGTACCTGATCATCGTTGGCTACATCGGCGTGGTCATCATGACCGTGTTCGCACCCAAGGAAATCATCGGCATCGCCTACGATTCCGGCGGCGTTACCACGTCGACCATCACCGTACCCCTGGTGACCGCGCTCGGCGTCGGCCTCGCCAGCTCGATCAAGGGTCGCAACCCGATGATCGATGGTTTTGGCCTGATCGCATTCGCTTCCCTGACCCCGATGATATTCGTCATGGGTTATGGCATGGTGGTGTAGCGAGCGCTTATGCAGATTATTATCGACCTGATCAATACCATCCTCGACACGATCTGGGACGTGTTGCCGATCGCCCTGATCATCTTCGGCTTCCAGATCTTCGTTCTGCGCAAGGCGATCCCCAACCTGAAGAAGATCGTTAGCGGCTTTATCCTGGTATTGCTGGGCCTGGGTTTCTTCCTCGAGGGCCTGGAGGCGGCTTTGTTCCCGCTGGGTAAGCTGATGGCACAGCAATTGACCGATCCGAGCTTCATTTCGGCCGGCGATGTCGAAGCGGTGCTCGGCTGGTGGGATTACAAGTTTGTTTACCTGTTTGCGTTTGCCATCGGCTTTTCGACCACCATCGCCGAACCTTCGTTACTGGCAGTCGCGATCAAGGCCAACCAGGTCTCGGCTGGCAGCATCGGGGTTTGGGGATTGCGCATTGCGGTGGCGCTGGGGGTTGCGATCGGCATCGCGCTCGGTGCCTACCGGATCGTCACCGGTACCCCGTTATACTGGTATATCATCACCGGTTATATCTTCGTCGTGATCCAGACCATTTATGCGCCGCGCATGATCATCGCCCTGGCCTATGATTCGGGCGGGGTAACCACCTCTACCGTCACCGTACCGCTGGTCGCGGCACTCGGCCTCGGCCTATCCAGCACCGTACCGGGTCGCAGCCCGTTACTCGATGGCTTTGGCCTGATCGCGTTCGCCAGCCTGTTTCCAATCATGTCCGTGATGGCCTACGCCCAGTTATCCGAGTGGGTCGCCAAACGTAACAATTCAACCTGATGAGGGATTGCCATGCATTTTAAACTTATCATTGCCCTGACCGAAGAAGCCATAACCGACAAGATCGTCGAGGCCGCCAGATCCAAGGGCGCCACCGGGTCGACGGTCATCAGCAGCGCCCGCGGCGAGGGCCTCAAGGTCGCCAAGACCTTCCTCGGCCTGAGCCTGGAAACCCAGCGTGATGTTATCCTGCTGCTGGTGGAAGAACATCTGAGCCGGGAAATCCTGGAAACCATCGCCGAGGCCGGGGAATTAGACGCCAATCCCGGTAGCGGTATCGCCTTTACCGTCGATGTCGAGGACGCGGTCGGGGTATCCGCGCAGGTAGAAAATCTAACTGAAATTGTCGAGGAAGAATTATGAGTGAGAAAAATGTAGTGCGGGTACGCGATGTCATGAAAACCGAATTCGACCTGGTCGATGGCATGGATACCGTGGCCGATGTGTTGAGAAATTCCAAGTATCCCGAAAGCAAGTGTTTTATCGTCGATATGCGCCATGATGACGATGAATACGGCATCGTCCTGTTATCCGATATTGCCAAGCAGGTGTTGGCCAAGGACAAGGCGCCAGAGCGGGTTAACATCTATGAGATCATGTCGAAACCAGTGGTCGCGGTCGATCCGGACATGGATATCCGTTACTGCACCCGCCTGTTCGAGAATTTCGGCCTGAGCCGGACGCCGGTGGTGGACAACAAGAAACTGGTCGGCATCGTCGGTTATACCGATATCGTGCTGCGCGGATTACGCGACCATCTGACCTGATACCGGGTTGCGGCGTTAAACTAATTCGCCGGGCAGCCGATACAGATAAAATCAGAATTACGGTAACAGGCGTAAGGCTCATGTTTTGGCAGAATAAAAAACATAAAAAACAGGAAGACGAGGTTCAGATGCTGCGCCAACAACTGGCAGCCAGGGATGCCGAGCTGGCAGCGTTACAACAGCAAATCAGCACCTCCAAACAAGACCTGCGCCAACTGTTACAGCATTTTGCCC
>JASJBV010000228.1 GCA_030066335.1 Gammaproteobacteria bacterium | reverse complement strand
TGGATGCCTGGTTGGAATGGCAGCAAAATCTGCATCCCAAGCATATCGAGCTCGGCCTGGAACGGGTGCGCGAGGTCTTCCAGCGGATGCCGCTAGAGCGGGTCGCGCAACGGGTGATCACGGTCGCCGGCACCAATGGCAAGGGTTCGACCGTGGCCTATTACGAAAGCTGGTTCCGGCATCAGGGTATCAGGGTAGCCAGTTATACCTCACCCCATGTGCTGCGTTATAACGAACGTATCCGGCTCGATGGTCAGCCGGTCAGCGATCAGCAACTTTGCCAGGCATTCGATGTGGTGGATCAGGCCCGTGCGGGCTCTGCACTGACCTATTTCGAATTCGGCACCCTGGCAGCCCTGTACCTGATCAGTCGCCATGCCCCCGAAGTGGCCGTACTCGAAGTCGGGCTCGGTGGTCGTCTGGATGCGGTCAACATCATCGATCCGGACCTGGCGCATATCACCCCGATCGGGCTGGATCATCAGGATTGGCTGGGGGATGACCGCGACAGCATCGCCCTGGAGAAAGCCGGCATCCTGCGCCAACATGGCCTAAGCGTGATCAATGACGCTGATCCGCCGCCCAGCCTGCTCGCTGAGCTGCAACGCCTGGACTGCGATTACCGGCTGATTGGGCGCGATTACCATTATCACTGGCTGGACCGGCAGCGGATCGAATGGCAGGGTCGGCAACAGGTCTTACAGCTGCAGCCGCCGCTTGCCGGCGAACATCAGGCGCATAATCTAACCGGGGTTGTGGCGGGTCTTGACCTGCTCGGTTATCTGTCCGCGGCCGCTGCCGATATCAGCGCCAACTTTAGCGATGCTTACTGTAGCGGTCGTTTGCAGCAGCTTGAGACTGATGCGGGCGCGAGGCTATGGCTCGACGTGGGGCATAACGAGGACGCGGCCGTGGCCCTGGCCGATTTTTTCAGCCAGGAAAAAGGCTCGCGCCGCTTGATCGTAATCCTGGGCATGCTGGCCGATAAGAACATCGAGGCATTTGTTGCAGCCTTGAACCCGGTGGTCGATGAATGGTGGCTGCTGGGGCTGGATGGCGAGCGCGGTCTGAGTGCGCAGGGCCTGGCCCGGCGGGTCTCTGGGGTGATTGATGCCGCGCAGCAGTTTGAGCAAATCGATGATGCGATCAAGCAAGCCCTGTTATCTCTAAATAATCAGGATATACTACTCATTACCGGATCATTTTTGACGGTGGAAGCCGCGTTATCATCCCCTGTTTTAAGTTCAACTAGCTCATGGATCAACATTTAAAACAACGCCTGGTTGGCGTTGCCGTCATTTTTTCTCTGGCGGTTATCTTCCTGCCGATGCTGCTGGACGGCTCCGGGCGTCAACACGACAGCCTGGAAATCTCGATCCCGCCACCGCCCGTGATCAATTCCGAGGTCAAGGTGGAAGAGAAAGTCATCGAGTTGCAACTGGAGGCGGACAAGCTGCCGAGGCTTGAACCTTTTATCGTCGATGAAAGCTCTGATCCGCCCGGGCAAGATGCCCCGGTCGACGTGGTGAAAGCCGAACCTCAAGCGGAGCCGGAACCGGCCGCGGAGACCAAACCGCAACCGCCGAAGCAGGCGAAAACCACGGAGCAAACGAAACCAGCGGCAGCCAAGAAACAGGTAGGTGGTGAGAGCTGGGTGATCCAGGTCGGTAGCTTCAGTGATAAAAACAAGGCCTACACGCAGCGCGATCAATTACGCAAGTCGGACCTGGCGGCGGTCTTCATCGAAAAATTCAAACATGACGGTAAGCTCAGTTATCGCGTGCGGATGGGGCCTTTCATCACGCGCAAGAATGCCGGCGTGATAAACAACAAGCTTATGGCTAAATACAACATCAAGGGACTGGTCATGCGCTATGAGAGATGATCCCCGGGTTATCGTCATGGAGATGGGCTTAAATCGCGTGTTAGAATGCGCGCTTTTGTGCACAAGGGGATAGCATGGGCTGGTTTGATATCATTATTTTAGTGGTGATTCTGATCTCCGCCCTGATCAGCCTGGTCCGAGGATTTGTCAAGGAATCGATCTCGCTCGCCACCTGGCTGGCCGCCGGTTTCCTCGCATTATCCTATTACCTGGTGCTGGCCGACCTGTTACATTCCTATATCGAGTCGCCGACCATCAGCCAGGCCGTCGCTTTTGCCATCCTGTTTATTACCACCCTGATCGTTGGTGCTATTATCAATTTTATGGTCAGCCAGGTGGTGGACAAAACCGGGCTGAGTGGTACCGATAAAACCCTGGGCGTGATCTTTGGCGCCGCGCGAGGGGTATTGATTGTGTCGATGATCGTGCTGTTCGCCGGTCTTACCCCGATGCCCAGCGAGAACTGGTGGAAAGAATCGGTGTTGGTGGAGCATTTTATGCGCATCGCACTATGGATTAAGGATTTCATGCCGGCCGAGGTGGCCGAGCGCTTTAGTTTTTAACGAATTTTCAAAATAGAGTTGGTGATATGTGTGGAATAATCGGTATTGTCAGCCAGCAACCGGTGGCACAGGTGATCTACGATGGTCTATTGGTTTTGCAGCATCGTGGTCAGGATGCCGCGGGGATGATGACCTGCGAGGACAACAAGCTGCATTTACGCAAGGACAATGGCCAGGTCAGCGACGTTTTTCATACCCGGCACATGGTCAAGCTGGTGGGCAACATGGGTATAGGTCATGTGCGCTATCCGACCGCGGGCTGTTCTTCCTCGGCCGAGGCCCAGCCTTTTTATGTCAACTCCCCTTATGGTATCTCGCTTGCGCATAACGGCAACCTGACCAATGTCGATACGCTAAAACGTGATCTTTACAACGAGGACCTCAGGCATATCAACACCGAATCGGATTCCGAGGTATTACTCAACGTGCTGGCCCACGAGTTGCAGAAGCGTGGCAAACTCGATCTCAAGGTTGATGATATATTTCATGCGGTCAGCGAAACCCACAAACGTCTCGAGGGTGCCTATGCGGTGGTGGCGATGTTGACCGGCCGCGGTATCCTCGGGTTTCGTGATCCGCATGGTATTCGTCCGGTGGTCTATGGTAAGCGTGTATCCGACCAGGGTACCGAATACATGATCGCGTCCGAGTCGGTGGCCCTGCAGGCGGCCGGTTTTGATCTGGTCGCGGATTTGAAGCCGGGCGAGGCGGTCTATATTGATCAGGCGTCGCAGGTGCATTTACGCCAGTGCGCCGATAACAGCCGTCTGACTCCCTGTATCTTCGAGCATGTTTACATGGCGCGGCCTGACTCGATTATCGACAACATCTATGTCTACAAGGCCAGGTTGCGCATGGGGGTCAAGCTCGCGAACAAGATCCTGCGTGAACGGCCGGACCATGATATCGACGTGGTGATTCCAATCCCCGATACCAGCCGGCCGTCGGCGATGGAGCTGGCCTACCACCTGGGGGTCAAATTCCGCGAGGGATTTATCAAGAATCGTTATATCGGTCGAACCTTCATCATGCCGGGCCAGACCATGCGCAAGAAATCGGTGCGGCGTAAGCTGAACCCGATCGATATCGAATTCAAGGGCAAGAACGTACTGCTGGTCGATGATTCCATTGTCCGCGGCACCACCTCCCAGCAGATTATCGAGATGGCGCGTGATGCAGGAGCGAAAAAGGTCTACATGGCGTCAGCGGCGCCCGCCGTGCGCTACCCCAATGTCTATGGTATCGATATGCCGGCGGTGGAAGAACTGATCGCGCATGATCGCAGCGATGAGGAAGTCGGTAAGTTGATCGGTGCCGATTGGATGATTTACCAGGACCTGGAGGATTTGATCGCAGCGGTTAAGAAGGGTAATCCGCAAATCGACGAGTTCGACTGCTCCTGCTTTAACGGCCAGTATGTGACCCGGAACATCAGTGATGATTACCTGGACAAGGTCAGAGCGATCCGCAACGACCAGGCCAAGCAACAGACCGAGGCCCAGGCGCAGGCTGTAGTTGATCTGCACAACACTCAATAGGTTGCCGCTTGGTTACCTGGCAGCAGCTTCACGACCTGATCGAAGATGCCCAACTGGCGCTGACGCCAGCAGCTGAAGGGCCGCTGATCCATGTCGATAGTCAGCAGCAGCTACTGACCCTGGTTTACCAGGAACAGGGTGCCAGCCTGCAGTATCCGGTGTCCACCTCCAGGCATGGTATCGGGCAACGCGAGGGCAGTCTGCAGACCCCGGCCGGTATCCATCGCATCGCCGCTAAAATCGGCGCTGGCGAACCGCTGGGCCGGGTATTCCAAGGCCGCCAACCACAGGAGCAGATTTGCCTGCCGCAAGACTATGACGGGGAAACAGATTGGATCACGACCCGCATCTTGTGGCTGGATGGATTGCAGCCGGGGCTCAACCGTGATGGTGAGGTCGATACCAAACGACGTTATATCTATATCCACGGTACCGCTGACGAGGCCCACATCGGCCAACCAGCCTCGATCGGCTGTGTGCGCATGAACAACCAGGACGTGATTGAATTATTCGAGCGGGTGGCTGTAGATGACCTGGTCATCATTCAGTAATCTGCTAGAATCCGCGTTCAAAATTCCCGGCATCCCCTGAAACCATGGAAAAATTTGTCGAATCGCTGTTTTATGCCAGTCGCTGGCTGTTGGCTCCTATCTACATCGGCCTGTCACTGGCCCTGATCCTGCTCGGTCTGAAATTCTTTCAGGAAGTGGTGCACGTGTTTCCCCTGGTGTTTGCCAAGTCCGAAGCCGACCTGGTGCTGGTGGTGCTGTCGTTGATCGACCTGGCCCTGGTCGGTGGCCTGATCGTCATGGTCATGTTCAGCGGTTATGAGAATTTTATTTCCGCGATCGACCTCAGCGGTAAGCCGGAAAAGCTGGCCTGGCTGGGCAAGCTCGACTCCGGCAGCCTGAAACAGAAAGTGGCGGCGTCGATCGTGGCGATTTCCTCGATCCATCTGCTCAAGGTATTCATGAATGCGCAAAAGGTCGATAACGATAAACTGATGTGGTACGTGATTATCCACCTGACCTTTGTCCTGTCCGCGATCGGCATGGCATTCGTCGATAAAATGAACGCCAAGCATCACCTGGCTAACGAATAAACAAGGCGGGTGTTGCCACCCGCCTTGAGCACAATCATGTGGTCGTTTTCAGTGGCCGAAACAATTGGCGTAATAGGTTACGGTTGCCGGCCAGTCGCTAAAAATGCCGAGGACCTTGACCTTCCTGGCCAGCACGTCCAGCGCCAGGTATTTATCGCTTTCCTTTTCGATCGCTGAACCAATGCTTCGATAGTAGAACGGATTGCTTGCGCCACCGCCGCGTAAGTCGGTGCGTTCGAAGGTCCAGGTGATGATATCGAGCCCGGCGTTCTTCGCCAGCCTGGCATAGTCAGAGGGAACGATCTTGCCGCGGTGATTCAGTTCGAGCAGCGCGAACATCGGTGGTGCAACGATCTTTACCCCGTTATCCCGCAGGCTTTCGAAATCAGCCAGAGTCGGAACAAAATTATTATCCCGGTAGGGACGGCTGTCGAGGTAGACCGCCTGCCGGCCGAAACCCGGTTCGTTTTCGATCCAGTACAAGACATCGTCGAGCTTGAATGACTGGACCCAGACCCGGCGCGGATTGACCCCGGACGCCTTGTATTCGTCGATCATCTGCTGGGCGTAATCCTGCTGGGTGTAATCGCCCGCGAAAGGCATCTCTACCTGGGGCGACTTCAGCTCGGGTGTCATCCCGGTGCCCAGCTGCTTGAACAGTTCGATACTTTCGGCATGGCTCAACAGCGTACCGCGTTCGGTATAAAGATCGGTACGCCAGGCGGCAGTCGCAACCTGCGAGACATACTCTTCAACGGTTTTAGCCTTTGGGTTGGC
>JASJBV010000088.1 GCA_030066335.1 Gammaproteobacteria bacterium | reverse complement strand
GGGTGCGGATTTTCCGTTCGGTACCTTGCTGGTCAATGTCAGCGGTTCGATGGTGATGGGTTTCCTGGTGATTGTGTTCAGCGAAAAACTGGCGCTGGCGGAAGAATTGAAATTCGCCATCCTGGTCGGATTTCTCGGTTCCTATACGACCTTCTCGACCTTTGCCCTGGACAGCCTGCAGTGGCTGCATAACGGGGCGGTGATGAAAGTCGCGATCTATGTGTTGAGCAGCGTTGTCGGCAGTCTACTGGGGGTTTGGCTGGGTTACCTGGCAGCCCGCTCCTTATTATTGAAATAATTGCATCGGAAGATAAATGTTAGATCCAAAACTATTACGCACTGAGTTGGAAGCCGTATTAGCCAAGCTGGCACGCAAGGGTTTCGCCATGGACAGGGAACTGTTTGAAAACCTGGAACAGCAGCGGAAAACCCTGCAGGTCGATACCCAGAACCTGCAGAGCGAGCGTAATACCAAGTCCAAATCCATCGGCAAGGCCAAGGCCCAGGGTCAGGATATCCAGCCATTGCTGGATGAAGTGGCGTCGCTGGGGGACAAACTGAAACAGGCCGAGCATGAACTCGATGCCCTGCAGCAGCAGATCGATGACATTCTGCTGGGTATCCCCAATCTACCCGATGATTCGGTACCGGCAGGTGATAGCGAGGAGGACAACGAGGAAGTCACGACCTGGGGCGAAATCCCACAATTCGATTTTGCGATCAAGGACCATATCGAGCTCGGCGCGCTGCACCAGGGGCTGGATTTCGAACGGGCCGCACGCCTGTCCGGTTCACGTTTTGTCACCATGACCGGCGATATCGCCCATCTGCACCGGGCCCTGATCCAGTTCATGCTGACCCAGCATATCGAGCACAATGCCTACGAAGAGGCCTATGTGCCATACCTGGTGACCGATAGCGCGCTGCAGGGCACCGGGCAACTCCCGAAGTTCGAGGAGGATCTGTTCAAGATCGACTCGGAACATCACCTGTTGTACCTGATCCCGACCGCCGAGGTGCCGGTGACCAATTTTGTCAGTGACAGCATCGTCGAGGCTGAGCAGTTGCCGCTGAAGTATGTCACGCATACGCCCTGTTTCCGCTCCGAGGCCGGTTCTTACGGTAAAGACACGCGCGGGCTGATTCGCCAGCACCAGTTTGAGAAGGTGGAACTGGTACAGATCGTCCGCCCCGAGGATTCCTGGGCTGCGCTGGAACAACTGACCACCGATGCCGAGGGCATCCTGCAGGCGCTGCAACTGCCTTATCGCAAGGTGGTATTATGTGGTGGCGACCTGGGCTTTTCCGCGGCCAAGACCTATGATCTCGAGGTCTGGTTGCCGGGCCAGGACTGTTACCGCGAGATATCCTCCTGCAGCAACATGCTGGATTTTCAGGCGCGGCGGATGAAAGCGCGTTGGCGCAATCCCGAAACCGGCAAGCCGGAACTGCTGCACACCCTGAATGGTTCCGGCCTGGCGGTAGGCCGCACCCTGGTCGCGGTGATGGAGAATTACCAGCAGCAGGACGGCAGTATAGAAATACCGGCAGCGTTGCGTCCATTCATGCGTGGCAAGGAAATCATCCAGCCTGCATGAGTGTCCAAAGCGGCTATACTGAGGTAGAGCATACCGGGATGAACAGATGAAACTGTTTTTTAAATTAATCATCGTCGCATTGGTGCTGGCGGTGTTATTACCTTTCACCATATTGAAGGATGAAAGCGGCAAACCCTTGATGAGTTTCAAGGATTTGAAACTGCCGGGTGTATCCTTGCCCGAATTACCGGACAAGCTGGAGGTACCCGATCTGAACCAGCAGACCGGCAGTAGCGACAGAACCCTGATATATGAATGGCGCGATAAGGATGGCAACCGGAATTTTACCTCGGAACCACCGCCGCCGGGGGTTGAATATACCACCAAAGGTTATGACCCCAACCTGAATCTGATACAATCTATCAAGACCGACACCGAGACTGAAACTGCAAAAGCCGAGACCGAAGAGGAACCGGAACAAAAGGAATTTCCGTTGAATATCAGCAATCCTTATTCACCGGAAAAGATCGAAAAGTTGTTCGATGATGCGCAAAAGGTCCAGGAACTGATCGACGAGCGCATGAAGCAACAAGAAGCCATTTTTAACCAGAACCAGTAATCCCGAGACCCACATGAAACTCTCCCCGTTGATTTTATTTGTTACCTGTTCGCTGTTCGCGCTGTCCGTGCAGGCAGAACTCAAGGCTGCCTACATCAACAGCGTTTTATTGCTGCAAAAGGCTCCGCAGGCACTGGCCGCTACCGATGCCCTGAAAAAAGAGTTCCAGAGTCGAGATCAGGCCCTACGTGAGCTGGAGCAGAAGGTCCAGTCGATGGCCGCCAATCTGCAACGAGATGCGGCCATCATGAGTGATGACCAGAAGAAAAAAATGGAGGCCGAGATCAGGGAAAATCTGCGTAAATTACAGTTCGATAAGAAATCGTTGGAAGAAGATGTCGCCCAGCGACGTAACCAGGAAATCCAGAAACTGCGAACCACGATTTCCGGCGTGATCAAACAGTATGCCCAGGACAAAGGCTATGACCTGGTGTTCACCGAGGGGGTGGCGTTTGCCGCGGACAAGGTCGATATCACCGACGAAATCCTCGAGCAACTGAGTAAATAACCCTCAGCCCTGGCGCCCTCTGTTTCGGCGCCGCTGGTTTCGAGCAAAGGCAGCAGGCTTAACCTGCTGCCTTTTTTTGTGCCTGGCGGGCTGATTGTTAGCGGTCTTGCCGGCCCCCGGCTGCCAGGCCGGAACCAGTTGATGCTTGCCGTTACCAATCAGGTCGGCGCGCCCCATGTTCTTCAGCGCTTCACGGATCAGCGGCCAGTTCTGCGGATCATGGTAGCGCAGGAAGGCCTTGTGCAGTTTGCGCTGGGCGGGTTTTTTCACCACCTTGACCTTTTCCGAGCGATGATTGACCTTGTGCAGAGGATTTTTCTCGCTGTAATACATCGCGGTGGCCAGGGCCAATGGTGTCGGCAGGAATGCCTGCACCTGGTCCGGTCTGAAATCGTTTTGTTTCAACCACAGCGCCAGGTTGAGCATATCGGTGTCGGAGGTACCCGGATGGGCACTGATGAAATAGGGGATCAGATACTGTTCCTTGCCGGCCTGGCGGGAAAACTTGTCGAACAGTTGCTTAAACCGGTAGTAGCTGCTCATGCCCGGTTTCATCATCTTCGACAGCGGGGCATCTTCACTGTGTTCGGGCGCGATCTTGAGGTAGCCGCCGACATGATGGGTAACCAGCTCCTCGATGTATTCCGGCGACAACACCGCCAGGTCATAACGCAGGCCGGAGGCAACATGGATGCGCTTGATGCCGGGCAGGGCGCGGGCCTTGCGATAGAGATCGATCAGGGGTTGGTGGTCGGCATTCAGGTTCTTGCAGATGACCGGGTAAACACAGGAAAGCCGTCGGCAGGACTGTTCAATCTGTTTGCTTTTACACTGCATGCGATACATGTTGGCGGTCGGCCCGCCGACATCGGAGATGTGACCGCGGAAGGCCGGGTCGCTGTCGCGGATGGTCTCGATCTCACGCAACACCGATTGCTGCGAACGGCTCTGGATGATGCGCCCTTCATGTTCGGTGATCGAGCAGAAAGTGCAACCGCCAAAACAGCCGCGCATGATATTGACCGAGTGCCGGATCATTTCCCAGGCCGGGATGCGTGCTTCGCCGTAGCTGCTGTGCGGGCGACGGGAGTAGGGCAGTTCGAACACCTGATCCAGTTCCTCGGTCTCCAGTGGTATCGGCGGCGGGTTGAGCCAGACATAGCGCCGGCCATGCCTCTGCACCAGGGCCCGGGCATTGCCGGGATTGGTTTCCAGGTGAAACACACGCGAGGTATGCGCATACAGCGGTTTACTGTTGCTCACCTGTTCGAAGCTGGGGATCTTGATCACCGTGTTAGCACGCTCCAGTTGCGATGGCTTCAACTTGAAATCGATCTTGATCTCGGTTTCAGCATCAGCCTGGTCCTGACAGGCTTTGCTTGCTTCCTGGTAGGGGCTGGCGATCTGTTCGATCATGCCCGGTTTATCGATGCGGGTGGAATTGATTACCGACCAGTCAGAGGGAATATGGTCGATCATATAAGCGGTGCCGCGAATATCGGTTATCTGTTCGATGCGTTCATTGGCGGCCAGGCGATGTGCCAGCTCGACCAGGGCCCGTTCGGCATTACCGTACAGCAGGATATCCGCCTGCGAATCGACCAGCACGGAACGCCTGATCTCATCACTCCAGTAATCGTAATGGGCGATACGGCGCAGGCTGGCCTCGATCCCGCCGATCACGATCGACGCATTGGCGAATACCCGTCGAATCAGTTGACTGTAAACGATCACCGCCCGGTCTGGACGTTGACCGGCTACCCCATCGGGGGTGTAGGCATCATCACTGCGGATCTTGCGATCCGAGGTATAGTGATTGACCAGCGAATCCATGTTACCGGCGGTGACCCCGAAGAACAGATTGGGTTTACCCAGCTCGGTGAAGCTGGATGGATCGTTCCAGTCCGGTTGCGCCAGGATCCCCACGCGAAAACCCTGCGCCTCCAGCAGGCGACCGACGACGGCCATACCGAAGCTGGGATGATCGATATAGGCATCACCGGTAACCAGGATAATGTCGCAACTATCCCAGCCGAGCGCATCCATTTCGGCACGGGTCATCGGCAATTCCTCGGCAGTACCGAAGCGTTCGGCCCAGAACTTGCGATAGGAGAACAGATTTTTAGGCTGTGGTTGAATCATTGCTGGCTATGGTCGGAATCGTCATGATCGGCTTGATCCTTGCGCATTATAGCGACATTGAGGATAAAATTGGCTTGTCCGCTATCGGGTTAAAGATGCCATGGGTTGGATAATGTGCCATCATTAGTCCTGTCGGGGGTATTACCTGGCGTAGCGTTTACGCTGAAATACCACCTAAATTCAACAGCTTGAGAACGATTGTTGGCAAAACCCATCATTTTTTCGATCATTGAGTCACCCATGCATCCGAACCTGAGCAGTATGTTGCATGATCTCGGCTATCAGGAACTGCAGTTTGGCTCGGTCAGGAAAGCGATCAGTGGCCTGAAGAAACATAAGCCGGAGGTCATCGTTGCCGATTTTCTCTACGCTTACGCAACCAATTACGACAGTAATCACATCAGTAACCTGGATTCATTCCTGATCTCATTGAATAAACTTGCCAATCATTCGCCGAAAATTATTTTCCTGGCAGAGAAGAATGAACTCAAATATGTCGATGAACTGGCCCAACAATATGGTCAGTATTTGGGAGAATTTGTCGCCTTGCCTTATCAGGCGTCCAGCATTCAGATCAGGAATGTGCTGGCATGATCGGACAACCCAGCCGCTGACCATGGATAAAACATCGCCGTGTTCAGTCAACCAATTGATCCATGATTAATCGATGAAAGTCGATTACTATGCTTCACTTTATACTGTGCTGACAGCTTGAAATACAAACCTTGCCCCTGACCTAATTAGCAATATGACCCTGCTTTTTGTTTACCTCGCGATTGCCATCGGCGTCTCTTTTATGTGCTCGATTCTGGAGGCGGTGTTGCTGTCGATTACCCCAAGCCATGTCGAGAATCTTTCCACCACGCGTCCGCGCGCCAGCGCCCGCATTACCCGGGTCCGTGAACGGCTCGATGAATCACTGGCAGCCATCCTGATCCTGAATACCTTTGCCCATACCATGGGTGCCGCCGGGGTGGGTTCCCAGGCCCTACAGATATTTGGCCAGCAATGGGAGACGCTGATCGCGGTGCTGTTAACCCTGGCGATATTGTATTTTTCCGAGATCATTCCCAAGACCCTCGGCGCAACCTTCTGGCGGCCGTTGGCGATACCCTGCTCGGTATTGATCAGCTGGTTGGTGAAACTGGTATACCCGCTGGTATGGCTGGCCACGCGCCTGACCCGCATGTTCAAGAAGGGTCGCGAAAACGAAGTGACTCGCGAAGAAATCATCGCCATGGCATCGCTCGGGCACAAAGATGGTACCCTGTTCTCGCAGGAGAATGAATACCTTTCCAATGTATTGTCATTGCGTGAAATTCTGACCGAGGAGGTACTAACGCCACGAACCGTGGTACATATGCTGGCGCAGGATATGAGCGTCAGCGAAGCCCTGGAGATTACCGAGACCAAGCGTTTCTCACGGATGCCGATCTATGGCAAGGACATCGACGATATCACGGGTAAGGTGCTGAGAGTGGATCTATACGAGGCCGAGCGCGAGGGGCATGGTGCGGACCCGGTTGCGAATTATGCCAAGTCAATCCAGCGGGTGTCGGAAAAGCTGCCGGTGCAGCATCTGCTGGATAAGTTCATCAAGAACCGGGCGCATCTTTTCCTGGTCGAGGATGAGTTCGGCCAGACTGCTGGTATCGTGACCCTGGAAGATGCGATCGAAACCCTGCTCGGACGCGAGATTGTCGACGAGAGTGACCAGGTGGCGGATATGCAGGAGCTTGCGCGGGATAAATACCGCGCTCGTTTACGCGCAATCAAGCACCGGGACGCGTCCGCTGACGACGCTTAGGTCGGTAAACTCTCAGTTTGCTTCAGAGTCCGATTCAACCAGCACTTCTTCCAGCTTCAACCCGGTTAAATTGTGCACACTGCGCCAGATGAAATAAAAGATGGCGAGCATCATCACCATCGATGGGATGGCTATGACCGGGTAGCTGATCAGGGTCAGGCGACCGAGTTCCTCATTAAACATGGCACTGCCGCTGGGACTGGTAACGATCCAGGTTGCCAGCAGGTAGTTCATCACCGCGGAAAAGAAAAAAGTACCGCTCAGAAAATAGGTGGCATTCAGCAGCCGGGTTTCAAAAATCTCGTTATGGCCACGTTCATTCAATATCCGCGAAATCTTGTCGGTATTCAGGATCGCCGGGTTAAACAACAGTTTCTTTATCAACGGGTAGCGCAGTTGGGCCGAGATCATGAGGCCGATACCCAGGATTGCCGGGATCGCCGCTTCCTTGACCGCTAGCCACTCGGTATCCAGTTGCAACAGGCCGATGCCACCGGTCAGCAAAACACTGATCAAACCCAATAGGGCAATGTAGTTGGTGATCTTGTAACGGATCAGTTCATACAGACCCAGGCTGATCGGAAATGCCAGGGCGACGACCAGGGCCATGGTTGCGCCCAGGTTTTCATCACCACTGAATTTCATCAGGATGATCGAAGGAATGACAATGCTCAGTAGCAGATCGATCAGGGGGCGGGGTTTGCGTGTCATAGCTTGAACTGGTTGTAAGTTTATAGGGTGGAGTCCTGAATCTGCTCAGTGACATCCTCGGCAGATTGCTGTTGCAGGGCATCGTCCGCGGTCTTCTCTGATCAGGGTGGATAGTCTAGTTTTGTTCATGATAAATGCAAGCTCCATTAACCAAATCGCGTTTGATTGCTTAGATCACCAATATAGAGCTGGATAATCACTAATAAAATCGAATATTTGGCTTATATGATTCGGAATATTCGAAGTATTATCGGTCGTTTTGAAACCGCATCGGGCAGGGCTGGTCGTTGGCATTAACCGGCGGCCGTTCAACTCAACATTGAACGGCCGCGGTTAAGTGCTGATTCAGAGTCGCATCAAGCAGGCTCAAGCGCTGGCCTGATCTTTCGGTTTGTCACTGGTGGCAGCGGTTTGCTCGCTTATCTTTTGTTGAGCGGGCTCGGCTGGCTTTGGTTTTGCAGCTTCTGCCTGGGAACCGGTTGTATCCTGCCGGGGCGGGCGCTTGTCATCTTTCGCCTGTTCAGTTTTTGGCTTGTCGGCGGTGGCCGGTTTCGATGCTGGCTCGGATTGGGCCTTTTGCGCTGCTGCCGGTTTCGCTTTGCTATCCGAATTGGCCGATGCGGATGTCTGCGCAGGCTTGCTATCGGTCTTCGCCTGATTATTCGGCTTGCTATCAGCCGGGGCTGAAGCCGATGGCTGCGATTTAGCCTGCTGATTATCCTTGCCAGCCTTTTGCGGCGCGGATGAATCAGCTTCAGGCTTGCCACCGGCAGTCACCTTATCCACCTGCTCCGGTTTGCTGCCGCGCTGGGGTCTTTTATCACCGCGTGCCTCGTTCGCTTGCTTTTGCTCCTTGTTGTCGCGGGTCTGGGCCTGATCGGTACGCGGCTTACCCTGATTACGACGGCCCGAGCCACGACTACGTGAACGTCCGCCGGAACCTTTAGCCGACTTGCGACCATCGCCTCTTTCCTGTTGGGTTTTCTGTTCCCGGTCCGGGCTGGCCTTTTGTCCGCCGTCATCCGCGCGCTGTTTACCACGCTGCGACCGGCTGCGACCACGACCCTGACCCTGGGAAGAACGCGCCTGCTTGCGCCCGGATCCGCGACGGCTGCGACTCTGGCTGCTGCGTGGCTCCGGTTTCTTCTCTTGTTCCTGCTCTTCCTTCGGACCCAGTAACACGTTAACCAATTTGCTCAGCAGTCCGGCTTCCTTCTTCTCCACCGGTAACGGTGCCTGTGGTTTTGGTGCCGGCGGCTGGATCGTCTGCACTGCAGCCTGTTGTGCCGGTTGTGGCGCCGAGGCCTTGGTCTCAGGAGTGTAAGCCGGGGTTTCTTCAGAGGTCATCTCGTAGGAACTCTTGAAGCTCGATTCATGGCGCAGGGTGTCGGATTCGCGGATACGCTCGATATGGAAATGCGGTGTCTCCAGGCTTGGATCGGGAACGATCACGCAATGCACGCTGTTGCGATCCTCGATCCCGGCGATCTTGTCGCGTTTCTCATTCAGCAGGTAGGTCGCACACTCCACCGGCAACTTGGCGAGGATACGGCCGGTGTTTTCTTTCAACGCCTCTTCCTCGAGCAGACGCAGGACCGATAATGATAGGGACTCGACGTCACGGATGGTGCCCTGACCCTGGCAGCGCGGGCATACTATCTGGCTGGATTCACCCAGCGATGGGCGCAGGCGTTGGCGTGACATTTCGAGCAGGCCGAAGCGGGATATCCGTCCGATCTGTACTCGCGCCCGGTCCTCGTAAACCGCCTTGCGCAGGCGTTGCTCGACCTCGCGCTGGTTCTTGTTTTTCATCATGTCGATGAAATCGATGACCAGCAGGCCGCCGAGATCACGGATACGCAACTGGCGGGCGATTTCGTCGGCTGCCTCGAGGTTGGTATTGAGTGCAGTTTCCTCGATGTCACTGCCCTTGGTGGCACGTGCCGAGTTAATGTCGATCGAGGTCAGTGCCTCGGTATGATCGATGACGATCGCGCCGCCGGAGGGCAGGGTGACCTCGCGGGTAAAGGCCGATTCGATCTGGTTTTCAATCTGGAACCGATTGAACAATGGCAGTTTGTCATCGAACTTTTTCAGCTTGTTGATCGCATTCGGCATGACCATCGACATGAATTCATGTGCCCGGTCGTAGGCGTTCTGTGAATCGATCAGGATCTCGCCGACATCCGACTTGTAATGATCGCGCAGTGCTCGAATCACGATGTCGCTCTCCTGGTAGATCAGGAAGGGGGCAGCGCGCTCGTCGGCAGCGGTCTTGATCGCGTCCCAGAGCTGGGTCAGGTAATCGAGGTCCCATTGCATTTCCTCGGTGGTGCGGCCGACACCGGCGGTGCGGGCAATCACGCCCATGCCCTTGGGCATTTCCAGTTCGGACATCACCGCGCGAATCTGCTCACGGTCCTCACCTTCGATACGGCGCGAAACTCCACCTGC
>JASJBV010000227.1 GCA_030066335.1 Gammaproteobacteria bacterium | reverse complement strand
TGGCGTCCCCAAGGGGATTCGAACCCCTGTTACCGCCGTGAAAGGGCGGTGTCCTAGGCCGACTAGACGATGGGGACAGTTTATTCATGCCGAAGCGAGAATTTGGTGGAGCCAGGCGGGTTCGAACCGCCGACCTCAACACTGCCAGTGTTGCGCTCTCCCAACTGAGCTATGGCCCCTCGAGAGAGCGCGTACTTTAATGATGAGACCCTTGTCTGTCAAGCAAAAAACCAAACTACCCAACAGTTTTTAACCATATCGATTTTGCCGCGAAATGTTGGTTAAAACATTGCTATGATCTGGCTTGGATATTACCGGCCGGCACGCTATAAAATGGCCTTGGAAACCGGTCGGCATTGGCTATTTGGTTATGAAATATTCGCTTTATCTAAATCCGTTATCGTCCACTGCCTGTCAGCTGATGGTTGACCCGTTTTGGCAAAAGCTGCAGCAACTGGGCATCGCCGGCAAGCCCCTCGGTGCCGACCACTATCAGGCCGGCAGCAGCCTGATGGAATACGTCAACTACCTCGGCTGTTCGCCCAGCCTGCGCAGTGGCGACATCGAGTCGACCTTACGCATCCATCGCTTTGACCAACCCGCCGCGATGGGCGGCGACTCGGTCGACGCCATCCGCTATCCCGTCTGCAAACACCGGCTCGCCGATGCCAGCGATTTGCTGCGCGCCTACCCCGCCCGCACAACCTGGCAATGCCCGGAATGCGGCAACCAGGGGACGCTGGACCAGATCAACTGGCGCAAGAGCGCCGGCTTTGCCCAATTGTTCCTCGAGATCAGCGCGATCTTTCCCAAGGAGGCGATTCCAACCGACAAGTTGTTAGCGGTTTTGCATGAGCTCTGCGGTTGTGACTGGACCTGGTTCTACTCCCGCGCGAGCGACTAGCTCGGTATCCCCTGCCCCATTTCCGGGCCGGGTTTATAACCTTGGAATTTTTTGTTCATATCCGCGCCTGATCGGTTAGGCTATAAACCAATACCAACAGGAGGAGAGAGCATGAGCAAACCAGAACTCGCACAAATATCACCCAAGAATGCCTTCGACATGATGAAACAGGAACCCAACATGGTTTTTGTCGATGTGCGTTCAGAAATGGAATTTCTGTTTATCGGCCACCCGGTCGGTTCGGTCAATATTCCCTGGATCGAGGAACCGGATTGGGAGATCAATCCTCACTTTGTCAGGGATATCCGGAAATTGATCCTGGGCGGGGTTATCTGTACCGACGATCACCAATGCGCACCGGTGGTATTGATTTGCCGCAGTGGCAAGCGTTCAGCGGAAGCCGGACATGTTTTGATCGATGCCGGTTTCAGCCGGGTTTATAACATTGATACTGGTTTTGAGGGAGAGCTGGATGATGATCATCACCGCAGCACCCTGGGGGGCTGGAGATATGATGGCCTGCCCTGGGAACAGTGTTGACCCAGGGCAGGTATCAAGCGTTTAGCTTAGTTGGCTGACGGAGGAGCCATCGGAGCCGGAGGCGCACCGTAAGGAGGTCTCGGAGCACCGTAAGGAGCAGGACGCATCATCGGCGGACGACCGTAAGGAGCGGGAGCACCGTAAGGCATCGGAGCCGGAGCACCATAAGGAGCACCCATTGGGGCGCCCATAGGACCACCCATAGGACCACCGTAAGGCATCGGAGGAGGACCATAAGGCATCGGACGACCCCAAGGAGCACCACCATAACGGTAGTAGTCATCGTCATCGTCGAACTCATCAGAGAATTCTTCCATCCAGTACATCGGAGTCCACTCGGGCCAATCGTTACAATCGTATTCCCAGGGCGGGCAGTCATCGCCGTCAAAGAAATCAGCGCTTGCATTGTATGACGTCAGCATGAACAGGCTGAACATCAGGCTTTGAAACAAAGTTTTCATGTATTTCCCCTACGTTTAGTTAAATAAGTTTGTGAATAGTACTATATTATTAATTACTAATAAACCCCTACTTCTCTTTATCAGCAATTTTTATTGATTTGTATCAAACTACATCGCAAACCAAGACTTCAAACCGACATTCGGTTCCATGCATCCAACGCAGCTACCTTATAAGCCTCGGCCAATGTAGGGTAATTAAACACGGATTGTATGAAATAGTCCAATGTTCCATCCAGCGCGATCACCGCCTGACCAATATGGACCAGCTCGGTGGCGCCCTCGCCTACGATATGTACCCCGAGCAGTTTTCTGTCCTCGATGGAGAACAGCATCTTCAGCATCCCGGCCTTTAAACCCATGATCTGACCACGCGCCAGTTCGCGGAAACGGGCGGTGCCGATCTCACAGGGAATGCCTTGCAGATGACATTCCTGCTCGGTCAGCCCTACCATGCTGATCTCCGGTACCGCGTAAATGCCGAACGGAAACAGTTTGTTCTGGCTGGGTTGGTTGGTATCGAAGGCTTCACAGGCGGCAACCCTGCCCTGCTCCATCGAGGTCGAGGCCAGGCTGGGGAAGCCGATGACGTCTCCCGCCGCATAGATGCGGGGATTTTCCGTCTGGTAACATTGGTTGACCTGGATCCGGCCGCGTTTATCAACCGTCAATCCGACATTATCCAGGCCCAGGTCATCGGTATGCCCCTGACGTCCGGCGGCGAACAGCACCATCTCGGTGATAATCGTCTTGCCGCTTTGCAGGCGGGTCACAACCTTGCCGTCCTTACGTTTTTCGATGCTGTCGATGGTTTCATTCAGGCGCAGGGTGACGTTTGCGTCCCTGAGCAGATGAGTGAATTCGTCGATAATCTCATGATCGACAAAATCCAGGATGCTATTTTTGCTGTCGACAACCGTAACCTCGGTATCCAGCGCGTTGTAAATCGTCGCATATTCGATCCCGATGACACCGGCGCCCACCACCAGCAGGGATTTTGGTATCTTCTCCAGCTTCAAGATCTCATCGCTGTCGATGATGGATTCACCATCGAAGGGTATGTGTTGCGGTCGAAAAGGCCGGGTTCCGGCACAGACCAGAAAGTAATGCGCCTGGTAGATATCTTCGGATCCATCCGCCAGGGTCACGCTGACCGAGTCCTGGTCCCTGAACCGGGCATGTCCGTTGACCGTGTCGACATTATTGCGGTTTAGCTGGTGACGCAAGACCTCAACTTCATGGTCCAGGGTATAACTGAGTCGATGGTGCAGGTCCTCGGAGCCGATGTTTTGCTTTACCTTGTAGTTGAGACCATAAAAACCGCGCTGGCGCCAGCCGGTCAGGAATAAAACTGCCTCGCGCAGGGTCTTGCTGGGAATGGTGCCGGAATGCACCGAAACACCGCCGACCTCGAAATTTTTTTCCACCATCAACACCGAGTGACCGAGTTTTGAGGCCTGGATTGCTGCAGACTTACCGGCCGGACCACTGCCGATGACAATGAAATCGTATTGCTTGGACATAGTTGATTGTTGTTTTTTAGTTTTGCTGGTTATCTCTGCAGGCGGTCATTGCTTATCTCATCCTTGATGCCCTTGACCGTCCGGATAATCGGCTTGTTGGCATTCAATGCTCTGGGTAACAGCCTGATATTCTGCCGGGCCTGGCGACGGTCCGGATAGACTCCGTATAACACCCCGATCACCTGGCGCTGATTCTTGACTGTCGAATACAACATGATGTTAGCAGTATCTATGTCTTTCGCCAGCAAACCCTGAAGATACTGTTCGATCGCCTGTTCGGCATCAATTTCAAATCCGAGCAACATGAGCTGGATGCTGCTGGTGGAATCGACTGACTGTGCCAACCATTGTTCGCTGGCCTGCAATCGTTGCTGGTACAGACTCAGTTTCGGTTCCGGTTCAGCTTCAACCTGGGTTGCAGGTTCCGGCTCGGCCCGGTCAGCCAGTGGCTTATCGTTCGCCTCCGGCTCAGCAACCGGGTCCGTTGGTGCGGCGGCGATAACACTGTCCTCAGGCAGAGCCTCTGTCGGCATATCGTTAACAGGCTGATCGATTGTCTCATCGGCAACCGTCTCGCTGTCATCGCTGATGATCTCCGCTTCCTGCTCGATAGCTGCTTGCTCGGTGACCGGCTCGACCTGCTCCGGCTGAGCCGCTGCAGTCGGCTGATCCTGGCTGGCATCCACCGTTTCCTCGGCACTGCTCTGTTGCTCGCCAGTGGCTGGCAGCTCTGCTTTGGCGGTGGTGACGTTGGTGACCGCGGGATCGGCCACCCTGGCCGTATCAGCTGGCGTCGGTGCAGCCTGGCTAATCACGGCAGCGGGTTCATCCCGCAGCAGGGTCCACAGTAACAAGCCAGCCGCCACCAGCACTATTCCCAGTATCGCCGGTAACGCCGGTGATCTCTGCTGGTGCTTTTCGCGGCATTCAATCTGACCCGACCACTGCTTCTGCAATAACACCAACTGGCTAAACAAACCCTGGCTTTGCTTTAACTGTGATTTCTGTTGTCGGTTCAGGATGGGTTGTTCGGCGTGTCCGGCGCAACAACGCGAGCGAATAAATTCTATTTGTTCGTTGGCCGACAGTGGTTTCAGTTCGAGGCTGTTGATGGATATGCTGGATTTTTGCGACAGATCCAGTAACTGTTTCAGCTTGTCCGGATTCGAGGTCAGGATCAGTTTCTGATCCTTGAGCCGGGCTTCGAGTTGCCAGTAATGAAAGATCGCAGCGATGATGTCAGGCGGGGCATGTTCGATTTGATCGATCAGGAAGATGCTGTCGGGCTCGGATGGCTGCAGCAACTTCTGGACAAACTGTTCCACTTTCCATTGCTGCTTCGGGGTGGCGACCGCATGAAAATTTCCGTTGGCATCAAACTCAACGAAGATGACCTTATCCTGGACCAGGCGCGAGCTGACAAACTGCTGTAACAGGCGGGATTTGCCGACCCCCCTGCTGCCATATAACAGGCAGACCACGCCCGACTGATTCATTTGCCGGTATAAATCTTCCATGACGTTGGCACTTTGCCGGGTCAGGAAGTAAGTATTTTGCAAATCAGGGGCAACCGACATAGTGACGTTGGAACAGGGTTGGTTAGCGAATCTGTTTCAGGACATGACAAACAATTATACTATATCCCCGACTGCAACAAGTGAATTTATCCAGCCCATGCCAAACCTAGAATTGCTCGAGCAACTCGAAACCATTGTCGCCGCCAAGGCACAGCCCATCCTGCATCGGTATTTTCTCAATACCACCGCGGAAATGAAAAAAGACGGCAGCATCGTCACCGAGGCGGATCAGGAGATGCAGCAGGTTTTAGCCGTCGAGTTAAAGCAACTGCGACCGGATATCCTGCTGTTGGGTGAAGAGATGACCCCGCAACAACAGGCAGAGGTATTGAATTCAGATCAGCCTTACTGGTGCCTGGACCCGCTCGATGGCACCAATAATTTTCATCATGGGGTACCATTGTTCGCAGTATCCCTGGCGCTGGTCGAAAACCGTCAAATCAGCATGGGCCTGGTCTATGATCCGGTACGCGAGGAATGCTTTGCCGCGGCCAGTGGCAGCGGCCTGCGCATCAATGGCCAACCCCATCGGCAACGCGCTCAACCCGAGGCACTCAAACAATGCCTGGCCAGTGTTGATTTCAAACGTCTGCAAGCACCGACCAAGCAACGCCTGCTCGAGCAGATGCCGTTCAAATCACAGCGCAACGTCGGCACCTGTGCATTGGAATGGGCCTGGCTGGCCGCCGGTCGCACCCAGTTATTGCTGCATGGCGGCGAGAAACTATGGGATTATGCCGCCGGTACCCTGCTGCTGGAGGAAGCTGGCGGTCGCAGCTGTGCCCTGGACTTAGCGCCGATATTCAATCACAGCCTGGACAGCCGCTCGGTGGTGGCC
>JASJBV010000226.1 GCA_030066335.1 Gammaproteobacteria bacterium | reverse complement strand
GCCAGCACCTGGGCGGCGAAGGCCTCGTTGACTTCCCAGTAATCTATCGATTCAAGCTTCAAACGGCGTGAGCGGAGCAGGGGAGCGATGGCATGCGCGGGTCCCAAGCCCATTTCATCCGGGCGTAAACCGGCCCAGTGGGTGGTTACCAGCCTGGCCATGACCGGCAGGTTATGTTTCTCCACCGCTTCCGCACTGGCCAGGATCAGGCTGGCCGCGCCATCGGTAATCTGCGAACTGTTACCAGGGGTGACCATGCCGTATGGCTTATCGAAGGCTGGCCTCAGCTTGGCCAGTTTCTGTACCGAGGAATCCTCGCGTATCCCCTCATCATGCTCATACAGTTTGCCCTTGCTATCGAATATCGGAACGATCTCGGAAATGGTGCCGTCTTGCTGGGCCTGGAGCAGGCGTTGATGGCTTTGCACCGAGAATTCATCCATCATTTCGCGGGTGATATTGAAGCGGTAAGCGATATTTTCCGCGGTATGTCCCATCGACTGGCCAACCACGGGATCTCTGAGGCCGTTCAACAGCGCAATCACCGGTGCCAGGTAGGCCGGACGGATCTGGGTCAGGATCTTCAGGCGGGCAGAGAACGAGCGCGCACCCCACCAGTCCGCCAGCCAGTTGACCATACCATCGCTGAATACCAGCGGGGCCCGGCTCATGGCTTCGATGCCGCCGGCCAGGACCAGGTCGGAGCGACCATCGGCGATCGACAGCGCCGCATTATCCAGCGACTGCATGCCGGAGGCACAGTTGCGGTGGACCGTGTAGGCCGGAACCTGGTCACCGCAGCCGAGACGCAGGGCAACGATACGGCTGATATTGGCCTCCTCGGAACTGGGCATGGTCGAGCCGAAGATGACCTCATCGAGCTCCTCGGCCGCAAAAGGCATCTTTTCCAGCAGCGGTCGTGAGGCATTGATCGCGAGTTCGGCGTGGGTAAAAGGCCCCGGTCGACCCTTGGCTTTGAGAAACGGCGTGCGGTTGCCGTCAACTATATAAACCGGCTTTGCATAATCGATTTTTTTGAATGCCATGTTTAATCCTGTACCTTTGGTGATCCATTGTTAGCGTTATGACGTATAGACTAACTTATTGGCAGATAATTTCTATAAGTTTTAATTTGAAACTTATTACTAACAGGGGATAAATGCAATATTTAATTCGTTACCGGGACAGAAAAATACATAAAGGGTATAATTCCACAACGAAAGTAAGCTCAATTTGCCCTCGAACACGATTGTTTAGTCATTCCTATGCCGTGTCCATATCAGATTAATCGAGATCTCAACTTCATCGATGCCATGTTCATAGATGAAGTGTCGTCCCAGGATCTTAAGGATATTACCAGCGAATTTATCAGATTCGAAAAAGAGCAAGGGATCAATCGATTTTTAGTGAATGCAACAGGGATAAACATCACTGCATCGTTGATGGATATCTACTATTTACCCAATCGTCAGTACATCGAGGAAGATGCTGATCGTGATGGTCGCGTGGCGTTGATCCTGCCAACTGATAAAAAACAGAAAGAATATGTTCAGTTCTACGAGACGGTTTGTGTCAACCGGGGCTGGGATGTTAAAGCATTTAAACAACGTCAGCCGGCACTGGAATGGCTGCTGGCTGATCAGTAACTGTCCCAGCAGCCAATCCATCCAGACAATCCAGTCTTATTGTAATTTAAGTTTAAACTCGCTGAGTTATAACAATATGCTCTCGAGCTATTGATAACATTAGTCAAATCAGTTTTTTCAGAAATATAAAAAACACAGGAGTCATTATGTTTCACCCGATCGAAATACCTTTTGGATGCTCGATGCTGTTTAACGTTGTCGATCTCAAGGATGGGGTCAGCGTCGAGGACGTTGAGCTGCTGCTTGGGGAGATGTGTAATGTAGTCAAGAATAACTATGGTGATGACAACGGTGGCTTTATCGGCGGCCAGGTATTCAAGAACGCCGGTTTCATCTCCGATGAAGGCTCAGTAATGGCAGACGATGACAATAACAACAAACGTGTGCAGCAGAACATGGGTGACATAGTCATCGTGACTTACTGGCAGTCATTCGATCAGCATGAGAAATCTCATGCCGATAAATTGTTCAAGGAAAAGTTTACCGCCTTGGCAGAACTCTGTGACGCTACTTATGAAGTGGGTTATGAAATGCTTTGGCAGGGTGTCCCTGAATAGCAGATTTGCTGTCAGGTTTAACGGTTGTGGTTGTCAATTGCTGAAACTGGATAATTCAAATGTGCGTATAATGTATATTATGTAAAGTTAAGATGATATCGATAGAAGCCGGCACAGGGTGAAATAACAAGCTGGAGTCCGGGCTATAAAACAGGACCGGCCTTGACCAGTGCCGCACCCTCTTCGGTATCGGTGAAGTTATTGAAGTTAGCGATGAACAGTTCAGCCAGATGTCTGGCCTTGCGTTCCCACTCGGCTGGATCGGCATAAGTCTGGCGAGGATCGAGAATCGAGGTATCCACACCATTTAGCTCGGTAGGCACATCCAGGTTGAAGATCGGCAGCTGCAACGAAGGCGCATCATCGATCGAGCCGTCGAGGATGCTGTCGATGATAGCGCGGGTATCTTTCAGCGAGATCCGTTTGCCGGTGCCATTCCAGCCGGTGTTGACCAGGTAGGCCCTCGCCCCTGCTTCGCGCATGCGCTTGGCCAGCACCTCAGAGTACTGGGTCGGATGCAATAACAGGAACGCCGCGCCGAAACAGGCAGAAAAGGTCGGCGTGGGTTCGGTGATTCCGCGCTCGGTACCGGCTAGCTTGGCGGTAAACCCGGACAGGAAATGGTATTCAGCCTGTTGCTCGGTCAGGCGCGCTACCGGTGGAAACACACCGAAGGCGTCGGCGGTCAGGAAAATGACTTTTTGCGCATGACCTCCCTTTGACACCGGCTTGACGATGTTATCGATGTGATGAATCGGATAAGAAACCCGCGTATTCTCGGTACAGGAACGGTCAGAGAAATCTACCTTTCCGTTTTCGCCGATGGTCACGTTCTCCAGCAGCGCGTCACGGCGGATTGCCTTGAAGATATCGGGCTCCTGCTCGGGATCCAGGTCTATGACCTTGGCATAACAACCGCCCTCGTAATTGAACACGCCGTCATCATCCCAGCCATGTTCATCGTCACCGATCAGGCGCCGCTTGGGGTCCGCCGACAGCGTGGTCTTGCCGGTACCCGACAGGCCGAAGAAAATGGCCACGTCATCCTGTTCGCCCATGTTGGCCGAGCAATGCATGGAGGCGATGTCACGTAACGGCAACAGGTAATTCATCACCGAGAACATGCCCTTCTTCATCTCACCGCCATACCAGGTGCCGCCGATCAACTGCATCTTCTCGGTCAGGTTGAACGCGATGAAGGTTTCCGAATTCTTGCCATGCCGCTGCCAGTCCTTGTTGCTGGTCTTGGAACCGTTGATGACGACGAAATCCGGCTCGAAATCCTCTAGTTCTTCAGCGCTGGGCCGGATGAACATGTTCTTGACGAAGTGCGCCTGCCAGGCTACTTCCATGACAAAACGTACACGCAGGCAACTGTTCTTGTTGGCGCCGCAAAATCCGTCCACCACGAACAGCTTGCGATTCGACAGGTGATCCGTTACCACTTCCTTGAGGTCATTCCAGACCTCGGTGGAAATCGGTTTGTTGTCGTTTTTATGCCCCTCCCCGGTCCACCACAGGGAATCCTCGGTGGTCGCATCCTTGACAATATACTTGTCCTTGGGGGAGCGCCCGGTATAAATGCCGGTATACACATTGACGGCGCCGAGATCGGTAACATGACCCTGCTCGTAGCCTTCCAGTTCATCACTGCACTCTTCTTCGTATAATTGCGCGTAGCTGGGGTTATAGATGACCCGGCGGGGAGTCTGAATACCAATGGATGCCAGATAGGAGACGATTTTTTGCTCGGTCATAATGCTTGATGCTGAATCAGGTTGTAATTGATATTGCACTGCAACATAACTCCGATGATATTGATTGCTAAATACTTATTAGGAATAAGGTTAAAAAACAGCATGCAATTAGCAAACAACTTATAGTTCTAAGTAAATATTTCATTCATTGCCTGCAATATGTGGTGTAATCGACAGTTCAAACCTGTAACTAACACGCTTTACCCTTAGCACATTCCTGACTATGCAAAACACGGTTGAATATATCGATACCCTCGCCCTGCTCTGGTTCCTGGCCTGCTGGTGGGGTTATCTGCTGTACACGGCGAAGATCAATAAAACCAAGCAGTGCCTGCGTTGCATGATGGATCACTGGCGCCACAGCTGGTGGCAAGGCGTGCTCGAGCGCGAGAACCGGATCATGGACAGCCAGGTCATCAATGGCCTGGTGCGCAAGGAGACTTTCTTTGCCTCCACCACGATCCTGATCCTGGCCAGTTCGATCGCGCTGATGGGGTTACGTGACGAGGCCAATCAGCTGTTAGCCGACATTCCGTTTTTCAAGCCGATGTCGATTACCGACTACGAGATCAAGGTCATCGTACTGGTGCTGATCTTCGTCTATGCCTTCTTCAAGTTCAGCTGGTCGATCCGCCAGCATTCCTACAGCGCGATCCTGCTCGGTTCATTCCCGATGCCGGAGCAAAAGGACACGCAATATGCCAGGCAGCAGGTAAAACGCCTGGCAGGTCTGAGTAATCTGGGGGCGAAGAATTTCAATGATGGTCTGCGGGCCTATTATTTCGCCCTGGCCGAATTAAGCTGGTTCATCAACCCGGTGTTATTCATGCTGGCGTCGGTTTGGGTGGTGCTGATTCTGTATCGTCGTGAATACCATTCACGCACGTTGAGGTTGCTGGAAGTTGAAGATATCTAGCAATTCTGGGTTGGCAAAGGCCTCATCGGATTAAGCTAATCGGCAATATTGGTACCGCAGTAGGTCGACGCCATCGACTCGGCAGCCTTGCGCAGTGACGGCAGGAATTCCAGCAGTTGGTCGAGCGTTTTACGCACCGTCGGCGCATGCACGGCGACAGTGAAACAGATATCCTCGGCCTCGTTGAGCACCGGTACCGCGATCGCGACCATGCCGTCCATGAATTCCTCGTTATCGATGCCAACCCCGTCTTGCCTTATTTTGGCGAGCGCCGGCTCCAACAGCTCCGGCTCGGTAATGCTGCTCTTGGTGAATTGCTTGAGTGGCGATGGTGTCAGCAGCTTCTTTCTTTGCGTGGGATTCATATAGGCGAGGAATAACTTGCCGCTGGCGGTGCAATGCAGCGGCAGCCGGGAACCAACCGGCAACTGGATGCGGAATGGCCAGTTGGCCTCCACCCGGTCGAAATACACGGTCTGGTGGCCATCCAGGATCGTGCAGTTGCAGGTTTCATCAATCTCATCGGACAAGGCCTGCAGGATCGCATGGCGTGGTGCGCCCAGGGCCTCGTTCGAAGTCACGTTCAACACCAGTTCACGCGCACGCGGGCCAGGCAGATAGCGTTTTTTCATCGGTTCCCGCTGAACGAAGCCCTGCTCTTCCAGTTGTTGCAGAATCCGGTGCACCGTCGGTTTCGGCAAGCCCATCTTCTCGATGATTTCAGATGCCGCAATCGGGCGCAGCGCCATCGCCACCTGCTCGAGGATTACCAGGCCACGCAGGATGGTCGGTATACCCTCCTGGGATTCATCCGGCCTCAGGGATCTGATCGACTCCATAAGCTTTATATTGACCTGGGTTAACTCTTTACCCACCGGACA
>JASJBV010000225.1 GCA_030066335.1 Gammaproteobacteria bacterium | reverse complement strand
GTTTTAGGTCCAGTCGCGGTTGGACCCGCGTCTGGACCGACCCCGATTTGGCCGCGCTTTTGACGACAAAATTGTCTGGAACAATTTTGAACGCACGCAGTGCGGCCCGAAGGGTGGAGGGCAGGATGCCCGGAATAATCAAGGGCTTGGTCGGGGCGGCATTTCTTGCCTACTTCTTTTTGCTGTTGAAAAGAAGTAGGTCGCACGCTTGTGAGAAAAGTACTACGGAGCAAGGACAGCCGTTGCGTGTGAAAACCATCCCGGTGAGTTTTTCTGAAATCCCTAATCAAGTTCAGATAGAATCAACAAAGAGCAAATCAGGTAAACCCTAAAATGTCTCAATCCATCGGCCCTAAACTAAGATCCTACTGGCAATTCCTGTCCACCAAACCCATGGGTAAATGGCTGTTCAGCCGAATCATCGGCTGGATTGCACCCTACACCGGGACTATCCGCGCCAACGTGGTGACCCTCGAGCCGGGGCATGGGGTGGTCACCGTCAGGGAGTCGCGCCGGATCAGTAATCATCTGAAATCGGTGCATGCGATCGCGCTGGTCAACCTGGCGGAAAAGGTTACCGGTTTGACCCTGTTGTGCAGCCTGCCGGAAAACAGTCGCGGTATCCTGGTCGGAATCCAGATGGATTATCACAAGAAAGCCCGCGGCCTGCTGACCGCGGAATGTTTCTGTGAGATTCCCGAGACCAACGAGGAATGTGAATTCCAGGTTGAGGGTAATATTCTTGATGAGGAGGGTGACGTGGTGGCCTCGGCGGTCGCACGCTGGCTGATCGGGCCGGGCGCTTAATCGGCGCGATCGTCGTCGCTGTTGTTCTTTTGCTGTTGTATCAGCTGCATGATCTCGGCATAGGCCGCGTCCATATGCTGCTGCAAAATCCGGCGGATTTCTTCATCCAATACCAAATCCTTCAGGGTACTGGTAATGTCGGTTGCGCTTGGTTCCGGTTCGGGTGCCGGAGTTTCTTCCACCGGGGCGCCATCGACTCCGGGTCGAACCAGGTCCTGCAGCAGGGGAATGTCTTCGTCTTCGTTCATAGGTTGTGATGGTTTAATTGGTAACCACGTTCCTTATAGTAGCTGTAGTGCGCGCGCGCCTGCGGCTTGTTGTCCTCGGTTACCAATTCGATGACTCGTTCAAACTGGGCGAAGAATAACGGGATTTCCTCGCTCAGATTGATTAATAGTTGGCGCTCTCCACGTGGATCGGCCTGGTGGTTGATCAGGATCGGTGTCAACAGGCCCGGTTGTTCGGTCTGGTCGTGCGGCAGAAAGCTGTCATCACTGCTGGTCCATAACAGGCGATCGAAATGGTCGCTTTGCTGCTGGTTGGCGGTCAACAACAGCACGTGTTGTTGGTGCTGGTAGGCTTTATGACACAGCTTGCACACCAGTCCATCAGCGCTGTGCTGGGACTGGGTGATCTGGTAAAAGTCGATGCGCGTCATGGCCGGCAGAAACGGGCTAACCCTGCAGCCGATCGAGTATGTACTGGGTCAATAATGGAATCGGGCGGCCGGTCGCACCCTTCTTGTCCCCGGTCACCCAGGCGGTGCCGGCGATATCGAGGTGGGCCCACTTATATTTCTTGGTGAAGCGCGACAGAAAACAGGCAGCGGTAATGGTGCCGCCATCGGGGCCGCCGATATTGGCCATGTCGGCAAAATTACTTTTCAACTGGTCCTGGTATTCATCCCACAGCGGCAGTTCCCAGACCTTGTCCTCGATACTCTTACCGGCGTGGATCAGGTCATTGATCAACGGGCTGTGGTTACCCAGTACCGCCGATGGGTTGCGCCCAAGGGCGACGATACAGGCCCCGGTTAAGGTGGCAATGTCGATGACCACGTCCGGGTTGAATTTATCCGCATAGGTCAGTGCATCGCACAGGATCAGGCGGCCCTCGGCATCGGTATTGAGGATCTCGATAGTCTGGCCCGACATGCTGGTGACGATATCACCGGGCTTGGTGGCGAGACCATCCGGCAGGTTTTCGGTGGCCGGGATAATACCCACCAGGTTGATGGGAAGTTGCATTTCCGCCACCGCGGTGAAGGTGCCGAGCACCGTCGCTGCGCCGCACATGTCGTATTTCATTTCATCCATGGCCTTGCCTGGTTTGAGCGAGATGCCACCCGAATCAAAGGTGACCCCTTTTCCAACCAGGGTGATGGCTTTTTGCTCGCTATCACCACCACGATATTCCAGGCAGATCAGTTTGGCGGGTTGCCGGCTGCCGGCGGTTACCGACAATAGCGACCCCATTTCCAGTGCTTTCTTGTCTTCCTCTCCCAGCACCTCGGCAACCACGGAAGGGAAGGTCTTATCCAGCCTCACCGCCTGTTCTGCCAGGTAGGAAGGGGTGCAGATATTGCCAGGCAGGTTGCCCAGGTCCTTGGCCAGGTTGACCCCTGAAGTAATCGCATTGCCCTGCAGGATCGCGTTTTCCCCCACACTGAGGTCGCGGCGACTGGGCACATTCATCACCAGTTTGCGCAGTCCCTTGGAGTTGTTGTCTTTGAGACTTTTCAACTGGCTGAAATCATAACGATTATTTTCCATGCGCATAACGGTCTGGCGCACCTTCCAGTGGATGTCACGGCCCTTGATATTGAGGTCACTAAGATAGGAATAGGCTTCCATCGCACCGATGTTATCGAGCGCCCGGGACAGGCTGTCCAAAATTTTCAGGTAGGTGCGTTCATTCAGTTCACGCTCCTTACCGCAACCGACCAGCATGACGCGGTCGGCCAGGGTGCCCGGAACATTATGCAGCACCGTGGTCTGGCCAATCTTGCCATCCATATCTCCACGGCGGATGATGGTGGACAGGAAACCATCACTGGCCTGGTCGATTTGATTACCGGCGCGGGAGAGTTTGCGTGGTTGCGAGACGCCGATGATTAAGCAGGCGGTTCGTTGTTTTTCTGGATTACCGCTTTTTACATTGAATTCCATTGTTAAGCTCCGTTTAAAAATACTACTCGTACTGCATATGCGCTTTAACAGCGACCATGCAGGGCTTGTTATTAATTAGTGGGATGGGCGCCACCTGGAGATGCTCGCCCGTTTCCGCTGTTCACTGTCTGATCACAATCTCATCATGCACAATGGTTTGCAGGCTCGTGCACTGGTATGGGCTACCGCTGATTCAACGTTATTGGTTAAACGTTAATGAGATATGCAGATTAATGGTATAAGATACGATAAGTTTTAATTCACAACCAGCTATTTTTTTATCTGGCACGTTTTTTTACCCCGATCAACCCGATATCGGATAAATATACGTTAATGTTTCGCATCATCGAGCGCTATTTAATCCTTGAAATAGCAAAAAGTAGCCTTGCTACTACCTTGATATTATTCATAATCTTGATGAGTAATATGATGGGCAGACTTTTATCCGACGTTTCGGAGGGAACCACGCCGATTCAGGCACTTTTCCCGTTATTGGTCGGCCAATCGATTTATATCCTGTCGATGTTGCTGCCACTGGGCTTTTTCCTCGGTGTGGTGTTCGCCTTCGGCCGCCTGTACAAGGACCATGAGCTGGTGGTGCTACAGGCCTGCGGTTTCAGTTATCCGGCGTTATATTCGGTGGTGATAAAAATCATGTTGCCGGTGTTTTTGCTGGCAGCCTGGTTCAGCATCTGGCTCAGCGCCGATATGCTGCAACGGGCCAAGCTGATCGAAGACCGGGAAAAAGATGTTCATCAATTCCACCAGTTGAAAGTTGGCCAGTTCAACCAGAGCGAGGATAAGAGCCAGGTCTTTTACATGCAGTCGATGTCGCCCGACCGTACCGAAATCCGTGACCTGATCATTACCGGCCAGGCCGATGGCAACGCCAAGAATTCGATCGAGACAGCGGAACGCGGCCGCCATAAGGTTGATGAAAAAACCGGTGACCTGTTTCTTGAGGTAGGTCCTGGTAAACGTTTCGAGGGCAATCCGGGTGATGCCGATTACCGCATCATTGAATTTGAAAAACATGGCATCCTGTTGCAGAAAAAGCCGCAGCAGACATCCAGGCTAAGTGCCAGGGAAAAATCTTTCAGCCAGCTGCGTGAATCAGAATCCAGGGACGACCGCATCCAGTTGTTATGGCGCATCAATATCCCAATCACTTTACTGGTACTCGGCTTGCTGGCGGTGCCCTTATCCTACATCGCGCCACGCCAGGGCCGGTTCGGTAAAATCGGTCTGGCCTTGGTGATATTCATTCTGTATCTCAATCTGCTGGGTTTCAGCCGCTCCTGGATGTTGACCGGGCAAATGCCGCTGTGGCTGAACTTCTGGTGGGTGCATGCTCTGTTTATTGGCTTGACTATCATTCTGTTGATGCGACGAACCAGACGTTCATGGTTGTTCTGGAGGTATCAGCAACCGTGATTTTTTATCGCTACCTGGCGCTGCAGATATTAAAGGCATCATTCATGGTGTTGTTTATCCTGGTTGCGATCAGTCTGTTCTTCAACTTTATCCAGGAGATGAAAGGACTCGGCAAGGGCCTGTATAGTTTTACCGAGCTACTGCAATACCTGATGTTGAGAATACCGATTAACCTGGTGGATTTCATGCCGGTCGCCGCAGTGGTAGGGACAACGCTTAGCCTCGGCAGTCTCGCCAGTACCAGTGAACTCATCGCTTTCCAGTCGGCCGGAGTATCGCTGGGTAAATTTATCCGTGCCGTGGCCCAGGCGGCGTTGCTGTTAGCCTTGATATCGATGGCGCTAACCGATTTAATCGTGCCCTACAGTGAAACCCGGGCCAAGGAATTTGAATCATCCAATATGATGCCTCGGGTTAGCATCCATTCCCGCCAGGGTCTATGGATCAAGGATGAAGACAATATTGTGTTTATCGGCCAGTTGTTCCCCGATGGCAATGCGCGTGATATCAGGATCGACCAGCTGGACAATGAGGGCAACCTGGTCAGTAGTATTTCAGCGGACAAGGCGGTGATGCGTGATTCGGGATGGTTGCTCAGTAAAGTTAAACATACCCGGTTAATCGATGGCGAGGTAACCGTGGCTAAGGATGAGCAGATGGATTATTCCGGTAATCTGACCCAGCAATTGCTGGAGACGCTGGTGGTACAAACCCGCGCCATGTCGATCACGGACCTGATCACCTATGTCCAGTTTTTAAAAGATAACGAGCTCGATTTTGCCGCCGAATCGTTGATGTTGTGGCGCAAGATTTATATGCCTTTTTCGATTGTTATCCTGGCCCTGTTAGCGCTGCCATTTGTCATGGGTTCGCAACGCCATGGCAGTCCCGGCCAGCGTATATTGATCGGATTATTTTTGGGCATCAGTTATGTTGTGCTCAACCGCATCCTGATCCAGTTGGGGGTTCAGCTGCAGATCATTCCTTTCATCAACGCACTGATCCCGATCCTGGTCATAGCATCGGTTTTATACATGCTATTTCGGGCCAGGTTGATGAAAACCTAACCAACCCGGACTATTCTTCCTCTGCGTCGACTTGTGGTTGCGGTTTAACAGCCGACACATCGACCACGTGGGTCTGACTGATGCGGTCATGCAGGGTGTAAGGCCGCAGCAAACGCAGCAAATAACCCAGCAGGAATACCAGGCCGCTGACCATGGCGATGCTTCGGTTAGTCTGAATTAAACCAAAATAATTATTCACGGCGAGAAATACCGCCGGTGGAAAAGTAGCACTGATCAACCTGAGGAAGCTGATTGGCCAGGAAGGGTTGTATCCATAATCATC
>JASJBV010000224.1 GCA_030066335.1 Gammaproteobacteria bacterium | reverse complement strand
AATACCTCCTTGCAGAAACCATTGACAATCATCGATACCGCCGCTTCCTCGTCGAGGCCGCGTTGCTGACAGTAAAATAACTGGTCCTCGCTGATCTTGGAGGTGGTGGCCTCGTGTTCGACATCTGCCGATGGATGCTTGACCTCGATATAGGGGTAGGTATGCGCACCGCAGCGATCGCCCAGCAGCAGCGAATCGCACTGGGTATGATTACGTGCCTGTTCGGCGCGGCGTGCGACCCGTACCAGGCCGCGATAGGTGTTCTGCGCCTCCCCTGCCGAGATCCCCTTGGACACGATAGTGCTGCTGGTATTGCGTCCGATATGGATCATCTTGGTGCCGGTGTCAGCCTGTTGTTTACCCTTGGTCACCGCTACCGAGTAAAATTCACCGACCGAGTCATCACCGCGCAGGATACAACTGGGATACTTCCAGGTAATCGCGGAACCGGTCTCGACCTGGGTCCAGGATATATGTGAACGGTCACCGCGGCAGTCACCGCGCTTGGTGACAAAATTGTAGATGCCGCCACGACCCTGTTCATCCCCGGGATACCAGTTCTGCACGGTCGAATACTTGATGGTCGCATCGCCGAGGGCGACCAGCTCCACCACGGCCGCGTGCAACTGGTTTTCGTCGCGTTGCGGGGCGGTACAGCCTTCCAGGTAACTGACATAACTACCCTCATCGGCAACGATCAGGGTCCGCTCGAATTGTCCGGTCTTGGCTTCGTTGATACGAAAATAGGTCGACAGCTCCATCGGACAACGCACGTTGGGCGGAATGTAGACGAAGGTGCCATCACTGAACACCGCGGCATTGAGCGCGGCAAAGAAGTTATCGGTATGCGGTACCACGCTGGCGAAGTATTTTTGCACCAGTTCCGGGTAGTCCTGCAAGGCTTCCGACATGGAGCAGAAAATGACGCCTGCCTCATGCAGTTTTTCGCGAAAGGTGGTAGCTACCGAGACACTGTCGAAGACCGCATCCACGGCGATGCCGGCCAGCGCCTTCTGCTCTTCCAGCGGGATTCCCAGCTTGTTGTAGGTTTCGAGAATTTCCGGATCGACCTCATCCAGGCTCTTTGGACCATCCTGCTTCTTGGGCGCTGAAAAATAGGATATTTCCTGGAAATCAATTGCCGGTATATTCAGGTGGGCCCAGTTCGGCGCCTGCATTGTCAACCAGTGATGGTAGGCCTTGACCCTGGCCTGGGTCATCCACTCCGGTTCTTTTTTCCGCGCCGAGATCTTCCTAACCGTCTGTTCATCCAGGCCGGGCTCGAAGGTTTCTGTATCGATGTTGGTTACGAAACCAGCAGCGTAACCATTTTCGATCAGGTGCTCTACCGATTCGGGCGATGCGCTCATATTTGGGTCTCCACTAATTCCTGACTAAATTACTCAGGTATTTATAATGCTGATCAACAGCGGATTCAACCCTTTAAAAAATAAGTTATTCGCCTTACCTACCAGAAGCAGATTTTGCGCTGATAAATCAAGTAGTTAGAATCGAGCCTGTCGATCGAAAAAAAATCTTCAGGTTTCTAACGCGATGACGAATCCGGTGGTAAAAACCCCGGAAACGATGGAGAAAAACCATTTGATCCGGGTTAGAACTTTCTTGCTTAAATCTTTCAACGATAGCGTTTTCATGTTGTCGTCTCCTGAGCTTTACAGATTTAGCCGGATACCGGAGTTAAATCCGGGTCGAACTACGCATACCCTATCTTCGATAGCTAGCTGTGGGTTGATTAAAAGTTACCAGGTTAAAGTAATTCCTTGCTTGCACTACGGCAACATCCCTGTTGCCGACCACTTTCTTATGCGGCCTGTTGATACTGACAATTGATATTGGCAGGTACCGCAATATCGATTTTTGCCGGTGGATCGAGTTGCAGAGCATTCATCTGATCAATGTATTCCTGCCGCGAGTTGACCAGCAGGCGCGGATTGAAATGTTTCTCCTCGATGATACTGCTGCTGGTCCGACCCTGATAATCATGCGCCGGATACACCAGGGTCTCATCGGGCAGGGTCAACAGCCGCTCAAAAATACTGTCATACTGGGCACCCGGATCTCCATTCTGGAAATCGGTGCGACCGGTACCCCTGATCAGCAGGGTATCCCCGGTAAACACCCGGTCATTCATGACAAAACAATATGAATCGTCGGTATGCCCCGGGGTATAAATCGCGCGCATCGTCATGCGCCCAAACACCAGGGTGTCATTGTCCTTGAAGCGATGGGTCAGGCATTCCGCCTTGGTCTCTCGCCCCATCGCATACATGCACCTGGCACTATCACGCAGTTTGGCCGAACCTGAAATATGATCGGCATGCACATGGGTATCCACCGCCATCACCAGTTTGAGGTCGAGCTCACGGATAAGCTGCAGGTACTGTGGCACGTTTTCCATCACCGGGTCGATTATAAGTGCCTCGGCGCCGCGTTTCTGCGCCAGGATATAGGTAAAGGTGCTGGATTCAGCATCGAATAATTGTCGAAAAATCATCTGTTACTCCGTTGGTTAATCTTCTGTTTCAAGCTTTATGTGAACGTTCAGGCCGGACTGCCCGAGTGCCGCTGGTTCCACGGCATCCGGGCCAGAATCGAAGTCAGGCTGCACCTGGCGGTCACTCCCGCAACTATCAAGCCAATAGCAACTGCGCCGATCAGCAGGTTGAATGCAGGATGGATTAACATGCCCTTGATCAGCACCAGCAGCAGCAATCCTCCGATTGCAATCTGGGTCTGACGTTCCAGTGATGGCAGTCTCGAATGACGCAGCATGGGTAGGTTGGATTGGTTCCAGGCATCGGTTCCTCCTTTAACCACAACCAGGTTACTGACCCCCTGCTCGCTTAATTTTTCCGCCGCAAGCTTGGCCCTGTGGCCGCCCTGACAGATCAGGTAGAAGCTGTGATCGTCGATACTATCCAGGTTGAGATCAGTGTTTAACGAGTCACGATTCAGCTCGTCCAGGGGAATGGATTGCGCGCCCTTGGCATGGCCATCGTCGAATTCCGCGCGCGTGCGTACATCAATAAGGTGCACTGACGCGTCGTCTAGCATCAACTGGTTGACCTGCGCAGCCGGCTGATAGTTGAACTGTTGGATCATGATTTACTCCGCTTAGAAAAGTTGGTGAACCTAAATTAGCGCCAGAGCAAACAGTTTTAAACATCGATCGATTCGAATAATTACCAGTTTATGATCGAATTTTTCGAAGCATGACGGAATCCCGGGATTTTATCGGTGGATTCGAAAAAACCGAAGATAGAATCGCTGAATACCGACTTTTGTGATCAGTTTTCTGGTGCATACTGCATCCTGTACAAACAACCCAGATGAACAGACCATGAATAAAACCAATCAACAAACAGCGGTAAATTTCAAGTCCCTGCGCCACAGCTTGACCACTCTGCATGACACTGTTCAGGGTCAACAGCAAATAATTAGTTGCTACCTTGATACCGGTACGGGGCTGAGTGCCTGCCAGCAATTTGTTGACCAACAGCTTACTTATGACTGGTACGACCAGATGCAACAGCTCGACCAGCACGCTGGAGAGATTATCGAATTCATCAAGCAGGCGATTGCTGAGCATTGGCATCCGCAATCTTCCTGCATGGCCTTGTACTACAGCTATGATGCCAATCAGCCATTGCTCGAGGTTTTTAACCTGGACTTCAGTCTGGACAGCCAGCTAGGCGTTCATCACCAGCCTGATCTGCGACCGATCATGAGTCTGTTGAATCCGATCCAGAATACAACCATCCTGGCCTACATGGACAAGGTCATTCAAATTTATGACGTGGAGTTGGGAAAACTGCGCCCGGTCGCCTGGGCCATGGCACCCCATCTGTCAGCTGTATCCGGGACCGAGCAAGACGCCCAGCGCAGTCAACGTTCGGACAAACGTATTCATCAGGTCTGCCGCTCCCTGCTCAAACTGAGCAAAAAACCATTGATGATCGCAGCGAATTCAAGCGTTGCCACCCAGATCAAAAGCTGGTTACCCAGCAAGATTGGCTGGAAACTGCAAGCGAACATAGACGTGCCGCATCATCTCAGTCACAGTAAATTCAAATCTTACATGCAGGATTATTTTGCGCGGCGAGCCCGGATAGAGACCGAGAGTATCACTGCTCGACTGCTGAATTCTCTGCACTTCCGGGGACCGGCGGTGACTGGTGCCATTCCATGCCTGCATGCATTGGATAATCGGCAGGCCAATCAATTGATCATCAATCAACAGGCTCCATCCACGCCAAGTGCGGAATTTGCTCCAGTCATTGAAGCGAGCTGGTTGGCATTCCAACAAGGTATCCCGGTATACCAGGTGCAATCAGACGAATTGTCATACCGCGGCGGTATCGGCTGCATGCTCAAGCCACAATATAAAGTTGACCAGGCTGCCATACTACCACCAGACCAGTTCAAACAGGTTGAACTGGTGGCTTAAACCCAGGTACCCAGTTATGCAGGTCAAGATCCTCAGTACATTTTCGACTGACACCGCGATAATTGAGCAGAAGCTGAATTTTTATCTAAGCCGGTTTGGTCACCTGGTCGCGATGATGAAAATTGAGTTATCCGATCGCGCCACTCAATCCGGCCAGGTGCAATATTGCATCCAACTGGATGCCAGACTGAACGACGGTCAACATATCGAATTGGAAGAGATTCAGTCTGATTTGAATGTCGCTACCCAGCGCATCCTGGATCGCCTGTATCGTGGCTTGAAAAGGCGACAAGGCATCAGGTTTCATCTTGCATCATGAACACGATTGGCAGGAAATTACGAAGCTTAAACAGCCAAACATCGTTTTTTTCGAATAATACGAGATCAAAACCGAATTTTATTTTGACCGCTGCAAAGCCATATTAATGCTTACAGCGTTTTAAATGGAGACAACCCAACATGAGTCTTAACCAGTTATTCAATCAATTCCTCGGCTCTGCCAACCCGGCCCAGGCCGGTCAAGCTGGCGGTGCCCAGGACTCGGGCAGCACCCTGAGCAAGATAACCAGCCAGATCCCCGGCGGCTTGGCCGGAGGAGCCGCGGCCGGTGGTATCGTCGCGTTACTGATGGGGAACAAATCGGCACGCAAATTCGCCGGCAAGGCGGCGACCTACGGCGGTGCAGCAATGCTCGGCGGACTGGCGTTCAAGGCCTACCAGAACTACAAGGACAACAGCAGTCAGCAGGCGCAAGCCCCGGCAGCGGCGAACTCGTCCGCCCAATCCGAGCAGACGTTTCATCAGCAGGCCCTGGTGGATTCAAGCGCCAGTCAGGCTCCGTTCGAACTTACCCTGATCAAGGCGATGATCGCTGCGGCCAAGGCCGATGGGCATATCGATACCGAGGAACAAGGCAGAATTTTCCAGGCAGTCGAGCAGATGAACATGTCAGCCGAACACAAGGGCATTATCTTCGACTTTCTGCAGCAGGATGTTTCGGTGCCGGACCTGGTAGCCAATATCAACAGCATCGAGATGAAATCCGAGCTGTACCTGGCCTCCTGCCTGGTGATTGATCCCGATCAGGCAGGAGGCCAGGTACAGCTCGGATTTCATCTCGATGCTGTTGATATTGGCTACCAGGTCCGGCACCGAAACATCCTGCTGCAGAAAGTCGAAGATAATGCCCTTGTGTTCGGCTGACATGTTC